>JANMNT010000112.1:0-24222 GCA_031368465.1 Burkholderiales bacterium | reverse complement strand
GGCGTGATGCGTGCATCGCCCTGCCCAAGACCGTTGGCGCGGTAACTGGTCCAGCGATAGTGCGCGTGATCTTCAACCATCGCCGCCCGAACAGGGTTGCGCTCGATGTAGCGTTGGCATGTCAGCAGATACGTTTCAGCTTGTACACGAGACGATATTTACCGGCTATCCCATCATATCCCGGTGCGGCGAGAGGTGCGATTGATGTATCGCACGTAGCGACGGCCCAACGAGATGATAGGCTTTTGCACGGACTCTGACCTGTTTGGGGTGAGCAGAAGATGAACATGATTGGTCATCAGGACGTATGCGTGTAACCTACATTCCGCTTCGCCGACAGCCTCGCCCAGCCAGTGGAGGTAGCTGTTGTAATCGTCTTCAGCAAAAAGCACCGGTCACGATTGAGCGCGCGCTGCACGGTATGCAGTGGTACGCTGTCATGGTGGATTCGGCGGCGGCGGGGCATCAAAGCACGCTAACAGGGAAATATATCGTGCCTGACCCTTTTAATTGGAGCCTGGCCCCTTTAATTGTGTGTAGATCGGCGCGTTAAAAAATTCAAGAGAGATGTGTATCTATGTGCGTCCAAAATTAATTCGATTCTGAAATTTTTTTTACTTTTCGCCGCTTTGACTTTTGATCTACGACAAATAAACAGGCCACCAAGCTCAATAGCATTACGACGACAAACCATCTGTTTTCGCCAAGCGAGGCGGACAATGCAATTCCCGCGGCCCAACAAGCAGTCACCGCGAAAATCTTTGCTATAAAAAGATCCCACTTTTTATTCCATTTATAAGCAAGAAACAAGAGAATGCATGCGATTAAATAGACGAATAGACTGCCAACCAACGGATGGATGAATATTTTTTCGAGATGGTAAGTCAGCGTATTGCTCATCTTGGTTTACCTGAAATAGGATCAAAACATGCCATTCTCGCTCCTAACAGAGCTGCCGAAGCCCATGGCGTCAGGGCTGCCCATTGCGCAACGAATGTTGCAGACTCAGCGACTCCGCCGCCCAAAGCAAGTATAAAACCAATACTTCTCTGCCCAAGGCTAAATAGGCTCGTTCCGGCTTTCACGCAAGAAAAAATTATTCCCTTGTCCTTAACCTCATCCAAAAGTCTGTGAAGAGCGCCACCAAGAGTTCCTAGTTGCTGAGCGTTATATTGTGATACTAGGAAGCCGCCGAAGTTGCCCCACCGATCGTTTAGCTCGTTGATCTCACAGGGCGTTAGGCTATCGTCAAGGCCTTGCATATCAGTGTTCATTAGCGGGCCATTCTTCACATAGGAAAACGTGTTGGTTCCAGCTCTCAACCCAATCGGATCACTCTGCACATACCTGCCTAGCCCTGCATCATAATCCCGATGCCAATTCTGGTGCAACCCCGTCTCTTTGTCCCAATACTGCCCCGGGAATCGGTGATTGAACGTGAACGTACCACGGCCCGCGCTGTTACTGTTCGGTGCCGTGTCGCCAAATGGCAGACTATCCCATTTCCACAAACTGACGTAGCTTGCTCCGTTGATACGCGCAACTTCCCTTGGCGTATTTAAATGGTCGGTAAAGATGTAGGCGTTGCCGTTGGTGGTGCAACTCGGGATGCCGGTCGGCCCGCTGTTACTGGTAAAGCACGGCATGGTGCCGGTCACGGCGACTGGTGTGTCGTTCAACCAGATGAATTCCTGAACGGCGTTGCCGTTGACATCGTATTCGCCGAGCATGTGGCCGGCATCGTCATACATGTATAGCCGTGTGTTGGTTGTATCTGCCGGGTTGTTGGCATTGCCTTTTCTGACGCGAAGTTGTTGGTGGTTAATGCTGTAGACAGTTGTTATTCCCGAGGCGTAGTTTTGCGCCGTCTTGAGCCGTCCACGGTCGTCGTAGTTGTAAACCTGTTGGCCGGTAAAGACTAGATTGCCGGCTGCGTCAAAGGTGTTTGAGCGGCTGATCGTGCCACTGACCGACGCAAGCCGATTGCTGCCGACTTGGTAGTTGTAGGTGCTGCCTGCACCATTCAACAAGCTGGATTGACGATTACCGTTGTTGTCGTAGGTGAACGACTGTACCTGCGTGATTGGTGAGAGTCCTGCCCCGGAAGTGGGGTTGACACCGTTGCTGGTGAAGCCGTTGAAGGATACCAGCCGGCCCGCATTGTCATAACCAAAGGATTGTGTGGCATTTGGTGTTGTTGATGTGCCCAAGTAATCGGTGATCGAGGTAATGCGGCTCGCATTGTCAAACGTCAATGCCCGATAGCCGGTGGGGGTCGTGTATTTTTGGATCCGTCCATTCAAATCAATCAGTCGTGTGTAGTTTTTGCCGCCGTTGTTGGCGCCGAGCATCCAGCTCTCCGGCCCACCGAGCGGGAAATATTGGATGCCTGAAATGAGCGGCGCCGGTGCGCCGGCGACTGGCGCAAGCGTATATGCGCTGATACGGCCGTCGGCATACGCCATACCCAATACCTTGCCACTCGGGTAGGTGATGGCGGTGATACGACCAATCGTATCGCGTGTGTAGCTGACGGTTTTGCTGATGTTGGCTTGACCACTGCCGGCAGGCGCGTTGATGGTCGTGCTCTTGCTGGCAGTACGACCATTGGCATCGTAGGTGTAGCTGGTAGAGCCAGATGGGTCAGTGACACTGCTCAGGCGGCCGACACCATTGGCACCAACATCATAGGTTTGTGTAATCGCGCCATCGGTGTAGGCAACATTGCTGATGCGGCCCAGCACGTCGTATTGGTAGGTCGCGGTTTTGCCACGTGCGTCGGTCTTTGTGACGACCATGCCACCGGCGTTGTAGGTCTGGGTGGTAGTGCCAGTGTCGGGGCTGACGGTTTGGGTGTTCTCCCCAAAGCCGGAATAGCTGTAGGTGGTGACGTTGTTATTCGGGTCGGTGATCGCCGTGACCTTGTCTTGCGCGTTGTAGGCGAAAGCCGTGGTCTTGGCCAGCGGGTCGGTCACCAGGATCGGGCGGTTCAAGGCGTCGTATGCGGTTTGCGTGACTAACCCATTTGGGTCGGCCACGGCCGTGACGTTGCCATTCGCGTCATAGGTGTAGCTTGTTACCTTGTTGTTAGCATCGATCTTCTGCGTGACGCGGTTGAGACCATCGTAAACGCTAGAGGTCGTTGACGACAGAATATTCTGGGCGTCAAAGGTTTCAGTCTTTGTCGTACGACCAGCATTGTCGAGGGTGTAGCGCAGTTTCTCGCCATTGGAGAGATCGCGACCCGTCAGGCGGTGGGCGCTGTCATACAGATTGGTTTGAAACGTGCCGTCTGGGTAATCCGTGCGTGTAACCAAGCCACGAACATCGTAGGTTGTCGTTGTGGTACCGCCGACGACTTTTTTTGTCAGTAAACGGCTGCGGGCATCAAAGGTGCGCGTCTCGATACGGCCGTCCGGGTAATTGATCTGGCGAGCGTTGCCGTGCATGTCGTAGTTGCTAAAGGTGGTTGTTTGATTCTTTGGGTTCGTAATGGTTAATACATTACCGTAGCTGTCGTAGGTGTATGTGGTGGTGTCGTTGACATCGGTGCGCGGGCCTTTGACACTCGCGACCAAGCCCTGGGTGTTATAGGTATTGGTGGTGGTGCGGGTTTGGCCGTCAGCAACGACGCTGCTGGTGAGGACGCGGCCTGCCGTGTCGTAGGTGATGTTTGTGGTCTTGGTCGGCTCAATAATCTGCGTGGGCAGATCAAGTGTTGGGTGATAGGTATAAGAAACGGTACGCATTACGGCAGTGCCGGCCGCCTCTGTGGTCGAGGCGACCAAATTGCGGGTATTGTAGGTGGTGGTAGCAACCACACCTTTTTTGTTGGTATGCGACGTCAACATGCCGTTGGTATCGTATGCGTAGCTCTCTGCCACCGCGCCTGCCGAGCCACCAACACCGCAGGTCGGGCAATACATTGACATAGAGGTGGTTTTAACGTTGCCGTTGATCACCTGAAACCCACGGGTCACGGTGGCACCGGATGCATCGTTGGCCGTTGAGGTGCCATCGGCATTAAACGTGATCGCACCGATGCCGGTATTGCCGGAGAACGTGTTGCCCGTTGCACGACCTTGTGCATCATATGTGAAGGTCACATAGGTGACACCGGCTTCGTTGACAATCGACGTCAACGCAAATTTGAACGTCGCGTGCTCATATTTATATTGGCGAATACGGCCGTCGGCATAGTTCACACTGGTTAGACGATGCAAGGTATCGTAGTTATAGGTCGTGATGCCGCCGGCAGGGTCGGTCATTTTCCACAACCGCTTTTGGGTGTCGTATGTGAATTGCAAATAACGGTTGGTCGGGTCAGTCACACGATCCAATAGTTTTGGATTGGTGCCGACGTAGGTCAGTGTGTAGGTTTGGCCACCTTTGAGAACGAGCGAAGTCATACGCCCGTCAGCGCCGTAATTTTCGATACGGTTGTTGCGCGACAACTGCCATCCGGTCGTATTGCCGCCGCTATCCGCTTGGCGCGTGAGCACATGTTTGATGTCAGTGTCTGTGATCCACGTGCCATTGATTTGTTTGGTGTAGACGAATGAGACGCCATTGCCACGCGTGACACGCGCCGTGGTTCCATTGGTCTCAAGATTGACGGATTTGTCCCACGTGCCATACCAACCAGCACCCATATATTGGCGGACATAGGCGGATGATTGTGGCGCAAGCGAGTTAAACGTGCGGGCATACTGCAATGAAAAATTGCCGGTTGCTTTGTAGTCGATTTGCCTATGTGCTTTGTTGCCGTGAGCGGCATGAATGGGGTCTGCCGTTAAGTCGGGATCATCAGGCCTGACATTTTTCCCAATATCGTTTGGGGGCAACAATGAATCAACATCCGTAACCGCCGGTGGTGCAGCACCTGTTGGCGTGCCAGCTCCTGCCCCGCCATCCTCGCAGGGATCTTTATCTCGCCCCGTCCATGTCCATCCATCATCCAGCGTCCACGTCCAGTCTTCGATGTCAAAGAAAATCTCAATAACGTCTGGATCCTCAATAGGATCGTCGTCGCCTATAACCTCCGCTGTACATGCCGGGTTAGATCGGTCGAAATAGTTGCAATCAGGGTCATCTCCGGCACCCTTCAATCGAACACGGCGCCGACTTCGAATTGTGCGGTCTTCGGCGATTGCGCCGCCAATATTCAACCCATTTGCCCCATTTGCGCCTGCCGTCACATTGACCGCGCCATTTGCCCCAGTATGTGAAATTGAAATTGTTCCATTGCGATTACCCGCACCATATGGCGTGAAACTCACGCTTACCGTGCAAGTCTGCAATGGCTGAAGCATTGCGGGGCATGTGTTTGCGGTGACGACGTAATCAAATCTATTCGCCGTGATGCCATTAATTGAAAGCGGCGCCCCCCCGGTATTTGAGAGCGTAAAGGTCTGTGAAACGGAGCTGACGCCAAACGGTTGTGTCGGATAGGTCAGCGTCGTGTAGTTCGATGTCAACGTCCCTGGTATGACCCCGGTACCAGTAAGCGTGACAATGTGCGGGCTGCCCGGCGAATTGGAATCAATCTGCAATGATTGAGAAATAGCGCCAATGGTCGATGGAAGATAATAAAGTGTTAGGAAACAACTCGCGCCGATCGGCAGTGATGCGGGGCAACTATTGCCATAGATAATAAATTCGCCATTCCAACCGGCCATCGGCGTTACGCCCGAAATCAACAATGGCCCATAACCTGCGTTGTAGAGCTCCAAACTATATGGCGCGCTGTAGGTCTGGCTAACAACACTACCGAAATTGACTGGTGAGCCAACCCATAGCTGCGGGATAGGGGCATGGACAACATTGCCGCTGAGGGTCGGCCCAGGACTGCTGGTGAACCCGGATGATCCAAAATAGTTAACTGAAATACTTCCCGCTTTTGCGCCATAACTGGTGTAGATCGGCGGGACAAATTGGACCGCAAGCGAACATGATTGCGTCGGCAGCAAGATACCAGGCTCAGATTGACCGGGCAAAGACCAACAATCGCTACCCGCAGCATTAGAAAATTCGCCACTGACGGAAGGCGCTTGCATCAGGATTTGTGTCGAACCGGTGTTTGTTACGGTGTAAAACTGTGCCGCACTTATGGTGCCAATAATTTGATCGCCAAAACTGATTGACGATGGGCTAACGCTGACCTGGGAAAACGCCAGCGCCGGAAACAAAGAAGTGATGAACAAAAACGACCTGAAGTTCTTCACCCATGACGCGAAAATTGCAGTCATTGCCGCACGATGGCTTAATAACATGGCACACCCGTTCCAAAAAATTCGAGATGGCACTGTTCGCGTTTAGCCTCCCACTCTTCAAAACAGCAGCTAAACGTTTTGGCTTGTTTTCAAATTATGCGAGGAGAATATTTGAGGTATTAACAAATGTCAAGCAGCAAGAACCTGCCCTCGATAAATAATTGTGGTTTGTGTCGCCATCTGCGGACAGCACCTAAACCAGTCGCGTCGCGGTTGCGCAACGCGGGACGATTTGTGCCGGCGGCAACAATTTGCAACAGACTCAGCCCTGAATATGACGGCATTCTATCGAGCAAAAAAAGCAATGGAAAAAAGAGCGGGAGTGATGCAAATTGCCCGTGAAAGGGCCATCTCAAAAAGACAGCGAAGGCATACCACCGAATCTATCGCCAAAGCCTCAATCTGGTGGATCGACTTCATGCAGTTGTCGAATTAGATAAATGGGCCTTTGTTTGGTCTCCATATAAATTCGCCCAAGGTACTCCCCCAACACACCGACGCTGATGAGTTGCAAACTGCCAAAAAACAATACGGCGACCAGTAACGACGCATAACCTGGAACATCAACACCGTAAATCAACGTTCTAATCACAATATATGCGGCGTAAGAAAATGTCAGGAGTGCACCAATGGCACCCACGTACGACCATATCTTGAGCGGAACGAGGCTAAAGCTGGTGATTCCCTCAAGTGCAAAATTCCATAGCTTCCAACCTGAAAACTTGGTGGTGCCGACCAGTCGCGCGTTTCTTGAGTAGTCAATCGTGACGGTCTTGAATCCCACCCACGCGAACAGGCCCTTCATGAAACGCTGGCGCTCCGGCAGTGTTTTTAATGCATTGATCGCCGCCCGGTTCATCAGCCTGAAGTCGCCGACGTCCTCGGGTATTTTTGCCGCGGAAAAAAAATTGAAAAAGCGATAGAACATTTCGGCCGTTTTGCGCTTCAAAAAAGAGTCGCTGCTCCTGTCGACCCGCCGCGCTAGCACAACATCGGCACCCTTCTGCCATTCACCGATCAATACCGGGATTAACTCTGGCGGATCCTGCAGATCCGCGTCAATCGGTATTACGGCGTCGCCACGCGCAATATCCACACCAGCGGTCAGCGCCGCCTCCTTGCCAAAATTTCGGGACAACTCAACCACACGGAAACGTTTATCAAGACGGACCAGCTCAATCAGGCGCAACAACGTGTCATCGCGACTCCCGTCGTCTACGCAGACCACCTCGAACCCGACGTCACTTATTTTTTCGAAGACAGCGGAAATCGCTCGATAAAAACTATCGACACCTTCGCCTTCGTTATAAAACGGCACCACGATTGAGATCAGCCGTCTGTTGTCCGTTGCCATGTTCAAAATCGCCTCCGCTAATGGCTACTCTTGTTGTAAATCCAGCTCACGCGCGCCAGAAAGTTCCATCCCATCCCAATCGCAGAAGCGGCAATTTTTGCCAACAGCAGCGACGTACCTATTACACCTGCCAACCACCAAACCACCAGATTATTGATGAGCATACCCACCACACTTACGCCAAGCACGGAAAGATACATTGTCACGAGGCGCTTTCGTTCCCATGGGTAACCAAACACCCAACGATGTGCCATCACGAAGTTCGCTATATTCGCAGTCGCAAAACCGAACGTGTTTGCAACCAACAGTGGCAAAAACTGAACAAACAGCCAGGTCGCACCAAAGTCTATAAGAAAAGAGGCCAAACCAACGGTGGCGTAGCGGATCGCTTTTTTCGGCAATTTCATTTGCAAATGCCTGGTCGGACCATCATAGAATCGACTCTGGTAACGTATAGACAAATAAAAATTCCGACTGCCAATTCAACCTCCTGAATGTCACCGGCTACGGAAAATGCACTGGCACGCTTGCGTTATGTTGCAATGGTCAACTGTTGCCAGATTCCGCACGGCTCTTGTTGGCCCTTGCGGTGTATGAAACGAAAAGCAACAGTATGAATACTGTCTGAAATTCAAAGTGGAAACGAATGCGAGACGAATCCGACACCCATGATGCGGCAAACAAAATTAGACTGGCAAACAGGCATGACGCAATCCATGTTGTGAACAGTGACTCAACAATCGACGCCTTGGCCACGAGAATGCGTATGCCGCTTATGGCCACAAGGAAAGGGGCTACCGCTGCCAGGGAAATTGAAAGCCATGTACTAATTGTTGCCCACCATCGGTAGGCATCTGCTGTCAACAGCCGCAAATTGGTATCTTCAGGATATATGGCGATGGTGTGATCCGTTAGCTGGTCTTTCCAGTTTTGGAAAACTTGCGACAAAAATTTGGTTGGTTCTTGGATAAACAGACGGACGTACACACGTCGCATTTCATCAGAGTATTCACGTGAGAATGGCCCATACCCATTTTTTTCAAATGCGCTGCGAATGCCGCTGATGGAGGCATTTTTTGCCCAATGTGCGCTAACAATGGGCGTATCCGACTGTTGAAATATTGAAGCATCACACGGTGCACGTGTACAGGCTCGCTCGACAAACGTATGCAGATTTAGTCCGACATTGCTCTTTGTGGCGTGCGCGAAGTAGGAATAGACGAGCGCCAATAGAAAAATACCCATCAGAATAGATACGAGCAACAATCGCAGGTGCCGTGACTCTTTACGCAGGAATAAAAGTGCCGCCGCGAACAGCAGCAACATCAAACTGTTTGGCCCTCTGGTTAGGGCTAGCAACAGGAGAACGACGCCAAAGCCGAGGCAGACTAACCACTTTTTTTGCCCCCGGCCTATCCCGGCCACCAGATTAAAAACAAGATAGGCCAGAACAAAGAACAGCAATAGATTCAATATTTCGGTTAGCGGATTGGAAACGTAGAAATACGCCCGCATATTGAACAAGCCAAAAATGACCAGTGCATAGCCGCCAAATCGCATGCACTTTTGGCCCAACCGAAAAGCCAAGTACATGGTCGATGCATACATTGCCGCCTGCACGAAAAAGATAGCCTCAACTGTGGTTGTACGCCGAATCAATCCCGCTAGCAGCGGGTAGAGTGGCTGGTAATTGAACCATGACGGCCACGCACCATACACATAACCCTTGACGTCCCCATACGCTGAGATAAAAAAAACAAAATCATGCAGCAATACAAAATAAATCGCCAATGCGCCGGTCAGAAAAAGTGCATGGATCTTGCCATTGTCATGTCGTGCTGCATATGCCGAAATCGCCTGGCCATTTATGGTGCTCATGCGCTAAGCCTTAGCCAGCATTCAAAACCGGACCGCGTAATGCGCCGATGCGAGACAAGCTTCAACCGACGCGCTCCAAACCAGCCAACAAGTCCGTCTCAATGTCGTCCAGATTCTCCAACCCCACGGCCACCCGCACCAGCCCATCGCTGATCCCGGCGGCATCGCGTTCAGCTTGGGTCAACCTCGCGTGCGTGGTGGTGGCAGGATGGGTGATGGTCGATTTGGTATCACCGAGGTTGGCCGTGATGGAAATCATTTTGCAGCCGTCAATCACGCGCCATGCCGCATCGCGGCCGCCGGCAACTTCAAACGCCAACACCGCACCCTGCATCGGCGCCTGCCTCATCGCCAGCGCGTGCTGCGGATGAGAATCCAAACCGGCATAGTGGACGCGCTTGATCAGGGCATTTTGTTCCAAACGCCGCGCCAGCGCTAGGGTTTGTAATGATTGCGCTTCAATTCGCAAGCGCAGGGTTTCCATGCCCTTCAGACAAATCCAGGCGTTGAATGGCGACAACGACGCCCCTGCGGTACGGACATAGCCATAGATCGGCTCGATTAGCGCTTTGGATCCGCATACCGCCCCCGCCAGCACCCTGCCCTGCCCATCAAGGTACTTGGTCGCCGAATGAATGACGATGTCGGCACCGAACTCAATCGGCCGCTGCAACGCCGGTGTCAGCAGGCAGTTGTCCACCGCGAATACAGCGCCGGCCTGTCTGGCAATTGCCGCCACCGCCGCAATATCAACGATCTCACCGAGCGGGTTTGAGGGCGACTCACAGAAAAATAATTTGGTATTGGTTCGGATCGCCGCGCGCCAGTCGTCGGTATTGGCACCGGTCACCCATGATGTGGTGATACCAAGCCGAGCCGCGATCTGATCAAACAGCGGCACGACCGTGCCGAACACGCTGCGTGACGACACCATGTGGTCGCCCTGTTTGAGCAACCCAAAAACAGTGGCGGCAATGGCGGCCATGCCGGTCGCGGTTGCCACACATGCCGCCGTGCCTTCCAGCGCGGCAAGCCGATCCTGAAACATGGTGACGGTGGGATTGGTAAATCGCGAATACAAAAATCCCGGCTCTTCGTTGGCAAATTTGCGCGCCGCCTCGGCCGCCGTTTTGTAGGTAAAACTCGACGTGAGAAAAAGCGCCTCGGAATGCTCCTGGAAATTTGATTGCAGCGTGCCGGCGCGCACCGCACGGGTATCAAAGTCCCATTTATCAGTCATGTTGTTTGCCGCCCATCAATCGACGGTCGAGAAGCCAAGGTCGAGCTGGTTGGCCTCGGCATCGATCTCGGCACCGCGCGTTTCGCCGTCATGCCTGTTCGCTTCAATGCCTGCCAGGTATTCCGGCGACACACCGCCGGTGATGTATTTGCCGTCAAAACATGAAGAATCGAACAACGTGATCGCGGGATTGCACTGGCGGATGTCTTTCACCAGATCATCGAGTTCCTGATAAAACACGGCGTCCGCGCCAATCGCCGCAGCGATCTGGGCGGCGTCACGGTCGGTGGCGATCAGTTCCCCGCGCGTCGGCATATCGATGCCGTATACGTTGGGAAATCTTACCGGCGGCGCGGCGGAGGCAAAATAAACCTTTAGCGCGCCACAATCACGTGCCATTTGGACAATTTCTTTGGAAGTGGTGCCGCGCACGATCGAGTCGTCCACCAGCAACACATTTTTACCCTTGAATTCAACGGCCATTGCGTTCAATTTCTGTCGCACTGATTTTTTGCGCTGGTCCTGCCCGGGCATGATAAAGGTGCGGCCGATATAGCGGTTCTTGATAAATCCCTCGCGGTACTTCACACCGAGCACCTGCGCCACCTCAACCGCGCTGGGACGCGAGGTATCGGGGATGGGAATGACCACGTCAATCTCAATATCGGGCATTTCACGCTTGATTTTTTCCGCCAGCGATTTACCCATCAGCGATCTGGTTTCATAGACCGAAATACCATCGATGACCGAGTCGGGACGCGCAAGGTAAACGTATTCAAAAATGCAGGGGTTCAAGCTTGGATTGATCGCGCACTGGCGCGCAAAAAAATTGCCCGACAGATCCACCAGAATCGCCTCGCCCGGCGCAACGTCGCGCATCAACGTAAATCCCAGCGCATCAATGGCGACGCTCTCGGACGCGACCATGAACTCGACACCGTTTTCCGATTCGCGTTTGCCGATCACCAGCGGGCGGATACCGTGCGGATCACGAAATGCGAGCATGCCGTAGCCGGCAATCATGGCAACTATGGCATAGGCGCCCTTGGCGCGGCGGTGCACACCGGCCACCGCCGAAAAGATTGCCTCAGGGTCGAGCCGGACGCCGCGCGCCGATTGTGTCAGCTCATGCGCCAGCACATTCAGCAACACTTCCGAATCGGAATTGGTGTTGACGTGCCGCAGGTCGTCTTGAAACAATTCTTTTTGCAGTTCGGCGGTGTTGATCAAATTACCGTTGTGCCCGAGCACCACACCGAACGGTGAATTGACATAAAACGGTTGTGATTCAGCGGCGCTCGCGGCAGAACCGGCGGTGGGGTAACGGCAGTGACCGATACCCATATTGCCGGTCAGGCTGCGCATATCGCGGGTGCGAAACACATCCCGTACCAGCCCTTTGTCCTTGTGCATATGAAAGGTGCGGCCGTCTGCGGTCACAATCCCTGCGGCATCCTGACCCCGTTGCTGCAGGACGGTGAGACCATCGTACAACAGCTGGTTGACGGGGCTCTTTGAAACAATACCAACAATGCCGCACATATGTTTTTCCCGGTATTACGGTTTGGTTGAAGGTATTAAAGACGGCACAACACGAAAACGAATTTTTGCGGCGACCTGCTCCGGCATGACACCACGTGCATACAATGCCGCCAACTCCAGCCAGGGGGTCAATGCCGCGTTTTTCCAAAGCGGTGTCTGCGGGATTTTTGTTAATCCGACGGCAAGCGTGACGACCAACAACACCAACAAACCACGTGCGACACCGATCAGCGCGCCAACCCCGCGATCAAGTGTACTGAGGCCCAATTTTCTCACGACTTCCGAAAGCAGACTCGCCACCAGCGACCCCGCAATCAGCACCACCGCAAAAATTGCCACCCACGCAAGCACCACCCGCGCCACCGGTTCACCGACCCATTCTGCAAAATAAGGCGCAATATCGGCCGCAAACCCGTGCGCCAAAATAAACGCCAGCACCCAGGCAATGATATTGATCACCTCGCGCATGGCACCTCGAACCACACCGACGCCGATCGATACCAGCATCAAAACGATAATGGCGTAATCGATAGCGTTCATTGGACGGGCGGCGGGACAATATGGCGTTGGCGGGAGAAAATGTACATCGCGTAACTATGGGAGCGGGACAACTTTTCCGTCTGCGCCGGCCAACTTGACCTGTGCCAGCGCACCGTCGGCTTTGACCTTGGTCGGGTATGGCCCCACCCGAACCCGCGTGACACTGCCGGATTTGACGGCAATGGTATCGGTAAAGGCCGGCAGTTTTGCCTCCTTCATCTGCGCCACAATCGACTTGGCGTTTTCCGCGTCCTTGAATGCACCGACCTGCACAACAAACCCGGCTTTGACCGGCTCCGGTTTCGTTGCGGCGTTCGGTTCGGCTTTCGTTTTTGTCTCTAAGGCAGCCGCCTTGGTGGCGGTGTCTGATTTTGATTCCGCCGATGTCGGCTTCGCGTCGGCTGCGGCTGCGGCCGGTTTGGCCGGTTCAACCGCCGCCGACGACTTGGACACCGGCAGCGTTGCCGTTGGCGCCGTGGGGGCTGTCGCGGACCCTGCGGTGGGCGCTGGCATGCTCGGTTCGGTAACCGGCGGCAATCCCTCTTTGGGCGGGATTTGAATCGCGATTTCCTGTTTGACCGCTTTTTTATGTATCGCGTCGGACTTCGGCTCGGAATCAAACACCATTGGCAAAATCACAATTGCGAGCAGCCCGAGGGTGGCGGCACCAATCAACCGGCGCCGGCCACGGCGCTTAAGCTCGAGTTCGGCGGCGGAAATTTCAGGCTTTTTTGCAGTCGTCATGTCGGTTAATTCATTTCAATCGGGATGCGCATCATTGACACAGGTTACCCAAAAAAGCATTGTCGTTTCGGTCGATCCGGCTACGGTTTGGTCCGATCGAATACCCGTAACAGGTCGGCCACCGTATAGAACGATCCAAACCCCAAAATTCTATCATTCTGCGTCGCCTGCTCCCGTGCCGCCGCATACGCAGCCGCAACCGAAACATACCGCGAATAATGCCCGCTGAGCCCCTGCTGATCAAGCTTTGCCGCAAGCTCCTCCACATTCGCACCGCGCGCGCCACCCAGTCCGGCAATAAACCAATGATCAATCCGGCCCTTGAGGATGCCGATGACGGCGTCGATATCCTTGTCCTTGAGCATGCCAAACACCGCAAAGGTATTTTGGTAAAACCCCATGCTGCCAAGTGCGTCCTCGAGCGCGCGCGCGGCATGTGGGTTATGTGCAACGTCGAGGATCACGGTCGGTCGCCCCGGCAGCACTTGCATGCGGCCCGGCCAGACAACCTCGAGCAGGCCGCGTTTGACGTGGCTTTGTGATACCGGCAGCCGGTCTGACAGCGCCGCCAATGCCGCCAACGCTGTCGATGCATTCTTGAGTTGGTACATGCCGCGCAGCGCCGGTACCGGCAACGAATGCCGGCTGCTTGTGTTGCCCATGATTGTGCCCTGCCATTGCCATTGTGTTTCAAGCCGCGAATAGTGAAAGTCGCGGCCGAGAATATGCAGCCGCGCACCAATCGTATTTGCGTGTTCAACCACCGATTTGGGCATGACGGTGTCGCCAAAAATGGCCGGGCGACTCGGCCGAAATACGTGCGCCTTCTCCAGGCCGATTTTTTCAATCGTATCGCCAAGGTATTGCTGGTGATCGAGATCGACCGACACAACAATCGACACATCCGCGTCAATCAGGTTGACCGCATCAAGCCGGCCACCCAGTCCAACTTCAAGAATCGCGACCTCGACGCCCTGCCCGGCAAAACACCAGAATGCCGACAACGTGGCGTATTCGAAATAGGTTAACGGTACCACCGGATCTTGAAGGCGCGCTGATTCAACCGCGGCGAATGAATCAACCAGCAGCGCATCCGGCGCCTCGTCTTGGGCGATACGCACCCGTTCGTTGTAACGAATCAGATGTGGTGAAGAATAAAAACCGGTCTTGTAGCCGGCGATATGCAGCATCGACTCGAGCATCGCACAGGTCGAGCCTTTGCCATTGGTGCCGGCAACCACAATATTGATCGGCGCCTGCGGTGGTCGACCGTCGACCGCCATGCGTTGCCAAACTGTGCGGACGCGGTCAAGTCCCATCACGATTTCGGCCGAATGCTGGCGACCGATATGTTCCAGCCAGTCGTCCAGCGGTCGATTCGTGTCTGTGCCGGGCATTTTCATTAATGCGATTTGGAGATTAAAGGCACGCGCTGGTGGCGCGACGCAACGGCGGATGAATATGCCCTGCTCGGTGAACGGTCCGGCACCAAACTTGCCAAAATACGGCATTCTTCAGACATATTTACCTGGAGAAGCCCGCCGGACATAGGGTTTCAATTTTTGATGCGGCACGTGCTTCCTTTGTCGGACGTTTGGAGACCGATACGGTCGGCGCGATCCGCAGTCAGGCTGCCTCGGTCGCAATCTCCGGTGCGGGCTCACGTTGCAGCAAAGTCACCAAAGAGGCGATCCGGTTGCGCATTTCGCGCCGGTCAACAATCATGTCGATTGCACCCTTTTCAAGCAGAAATTCGGCGCGCTGAAAGCCGTCCGGCAGTGTTTCCCGCACCGTCTGTTCGATCACCCGCGGGCCGGCAAATCCAATCAATGCGCCGGGCTCGGCGATCACCACGTCACCCAGCATCGCAAAGCTTGCGGAAACGCCACCCATGGTCGGATCGGTCAACACCGAAATAAACGGCAGCCGCGATGATGACAACTGGTGCAGCGACGCGGTCGTCTTCGCCATTTGCATGAGCGACAACAAACCCTCCTGCATCCGTGCGCCGCCGGTGGCAGTGAAGCAGACAAACGGCAGCGATTCATCGTGGCAGGCTTCGACCGCGCGGGCAAATCGTTCACCCACCACCGAGCCCATCGAGCCACCGAGGAAATTAAATTCGAAGCACGCCGCGATCATTTCAACACCGTTAACCGTGCCCTGCATGACCACCAACGCGTCGGTCTCACCAGTGGCTTTTTCGGCGTCTTCAAGCCGGTCTACATACTTTTTGCTGTCCTTGAATTTAAGCGTATCAACCGGCACCACTTCGGAGCCGATTTCTGCGCGTCCATCGGCGTCAAAAAACATATCAAGGCGCTGCCGGGCCGAGAGGCGGTTGTGGTGCCCGCACTTCGGACACACGTGCATATTGTTTTCAAGGTCGGTGAAATACAACGTTGACTGGCACGACGGGCACTTGCTCCACAGACCTTCCGGAACAGCCTTTTTCAGGGTCGTGGTGTTCGACTTGATTTTTGGCGGCAGTAATTTGCGGAACCATGACATGGCTACTTCCCTCCGTCCATCGCAGCACGAATACCTGCAACGAGTTGTTGAACATTTGCCAACATGTTGTCGGCGCCCGAGCGTTCAATTTCCTGCACGATCCGTGAACCGATCACCACAGCGTCGGCGAATTGGGCAATCTGCCGCGCCGTCTCGCCATCGCGAATACCAAAACCGACTCCGACCGGAATCTTGATCAGCGTTTTTATTTCGGCGATCTTCCCGGCGACCGCCGCCACGTCAATATTGCCGGCACCGGTCACACCCTTCAACGATACATAGTACACATAACCGCGTGCACAGTCCGCAACCATTTTAATGCGCTCGGTAGTCGAGGTCGGGCTCAATAAATAAATGGTGTCCAGACCGCAGGCATCCATTGCTTTTAACAGCGCCGCACTTTCTTCCGGCGGGTAATCAACCACCAGCACCCCGTCAACGCCGGCGGCTTTAGCTTCGCCGGCAAACCGTTCCAGCCCCATCGCCTCGATCGGGTTGGCGTAACCCATCAGCACCACCGGGGTGGTTTGATTGGTCTGTCGAAACGCGGCAACACATGCGAGCACATCGTTCATGCCGACCTTGTTCTTGAGTGCGCGCTCCGACGCACGCTGGATCACCGGTCCGTCCGCCATTGGGTCGGAAAACGGCACGCCCAGTTCGATCACATCAACACCGGCGGCAACCAATGCATGCATCAGCGGTGTGGTGGTCGACAGCGCGGGATCACCCACGGTGACAAACGGAATCAGCGCCTTGCGTTTTTCATTTGCAAGTCGGGCAAAAGCGGCTTGAATGCGTGACATGGTGGGTTGTCTACCGGTCAACACATTACAGCGCGGGTTGGCACGAGGGGCGGCAATAGAACTGCAGGCCACTGCGCTCGGCAACAGTCGCCATATCCTTGTCACCACGACCGGACAGATTGACCAGCAGGACCTTGTCCTTGTCCATGGTCGGCGCCATTTTTATCGCCTGCGCCACGGCGTGGCTCGATTCGAGAGCCGGGATGATGCCTTCGGTGCGGCACAACCGGTGGAACGCCGCCAGCGCCTCGTCGTCATTCACGGCGATATATTCGGCGCGGCCCGAATCCTTCAACCATGCGTGCTCGGGGCCGACACCCGGATAATCGAGTCCGGCCGATACCGAGTGGGTATCGATGATCTGCCCGTCCGCATCCTGCAACAGATAGGTGCGATTGCCGTGCAGCACGCCGGGCACGCCTGCGGTCAACGACGCGGCATGCCTGCCGGTGGCAACCCCTTCTCCGCCGGCTTCGCAGCCGATCAATCGCACGTTGTCGTGCGGAATGTAGTCAAAGAAAATACCCATGGCATTTGAGCCGCCACCAACACACGCCAGTACCGCGTCCGGTTGGCGGTCGATCATTTCCGGCATCTGGGTCAGGCACTCCTTGCCGACCACCGAATTAAAATCACGCACCATCATCGGATACGGATGCGGCCCGGCCACGGTGCCGATGATATAAAACGTGTTTTCGACATTGGTCACCCAATCACGCATTGCCTCGTTCAGGGCGTCCTTTAATGTGCGCGAGCCGCTCTCAACCGGTACCACGGTGGCGCCGAGCAGCTTCATGCGATACACGTTTTGCGCCTGACGATGAACGTCATCAATACCCATATAAACAACACATTCAAGCCCGTAACGGGCGGCAACGGTCGCCGATGCCACACCGTGCTGGCCGGCACCGGTCTCGGCGATCACGCGTGGCTTTTTCATGCGCCGGGCGAGCAACGCCTGGCCGATGGTGTTGTTGATTTTGTGCGCACCGGTGTGATTCAGGTCTTCGCGCTTCAGGTAGATTTGCGCGCCACCAAGTTCGTCTGACAGACGCTTCGCGTGGTAGATCGGGCTGGGGCGGCCGACATAGTGTTTTAGCTCGCGCTGAAACTCGGCGACAAACGCCGGATCGGCTTTGGCTCTGGCGTACTCAAGATTCAAGTCATGCAATGCCGCCTGCAAGGTCTCGGCGACAAACGTACCGCCATAGGGTCCGAAGTGTCCGGTCGCATCCGGAAAATCATACATTTGCACGTAATACCTCATTCATAAATTGGCTGATCAGCGAATGGCTTTTCACACCCTTTGATTCTTCAACACCGCTGGAAACATCAACACCCCACGGCTTGACCGTTTTGATTGCAGGCGCCACGTTGGCTGGATTCAGGCCGCCCGACAGGATGATCCGGTGCCGCATTGTCTGCGGGATCAGACTCCAATCAAACGTTGCTCCGGTTCCACCGTACAAGACCCCTCCGCTGCCACCAACCACCGACTTGTCGGCATCCAGCAGCAAACGATCGGCACTGAAGAACAACTGTTCACAGTTTAACAAATCGGTTGTGGCATTTACCCTTATCGCCTTCCAATACGGTTTTCCAAATTGCGCACAAAATTCGGGCGGTTCGTCACCATGAAACTGCAGGATGGCAGGCTTTACCTCGGCAATAATGCGTCTGATCACATCTGGTTGTTCATTGACGAACAGGGCGACTGCCGATACGTTTGCCGGCAGGGCCGCGACAATCGTGCGCGCGGTCGGCGCATCAACAACGCGCGGGGAATCGGCATAAAACACCAGCCCGATGGCATTTGCACCGGCGGCGGCGGCGTGCAACGCCGTCGGCACATCTCGCACACCACAAATTTTTACCATGGCAGTTCGCGGGGCCGGCGTTACCATGACGCCGCCACCCGTTCACGGAATGGCGGCAGGCCGAATTTTGGATCGTATTCGATCGCCGCCAGATACAAGCCGTCCGGCGCAAAAGTTGGCGCGGCGCGTGCGCGGTCACCTGCGGCAAGCAATTCACACAACCAATCCTTGTCCTGCCGGCCGGCACCGACGTAAACCAGGCTGCCGACGATATTGCGCACCATGTGATGTAAAAACGCATTGGCGCGCACCTTGAACTCAATGCGTTGTCCGTGGCGCGTAATGTTCAACTCATACAATGTCTTAAGCGGCGTTTTTGCATGGCACTCCACTGATCGGAACGCCGAAAAATCGTGTTCGCCGATCAGCTGTGCGGCGGCGGCAGACATCGCATCAACGTCAAGCGGCGCGTGGAACCAGCCGACCATGCCGCGCGCAAGCCCGACATCGACCGGATCATTCAACAATAGGTAACGATAGGTGCGTGAACGCGCGGAAAATCGTGCGTGAAATTCCCCTGCAAATTGCGGCGCGATCGGATGCGCCCAAACAATGCGGACATCGTCCGGCAGGAAGGCATTGACGCCGCGAACCCATGAATTGGTATCGCGCACCACGTCGGTATCGAGATGGATGACCTGTGCAATCGCATGCACGCCCGTATCGGTGCGTCCGGCGCATGTGATGCGTGCGGTTGTGCCGAGCAGCTTTGCAATCGCCGATTCAACCCGATCCTGCACCCCGCAACCCGTGGTCTGCGTTTGCCAGCCACAGTAGGCGCTACCGCGATATTCGAGACCTAAAGCAACTCGCATGGTGCTGTCGTTTACCTGCGTAAGTATCCTGTGATTGCAAAAACAAAGGGCGCGGAGTTCTCCGCGCCCTAAATGCTGACCATCGAATACGGCGTTACAGCCCTGCCAAAATCGTCTTTGCTTCCTGTGCTTGCGCCGGTGAACCTTCGCGGGCGACTTCATTTAGAATTTCTTTTGCGCCGTCACTGTCGCCAATTTCAATGTAGGCCTTGGCCAATTCAAGCTTGGTCGCCACCGCGCCCACATCCCCGCCACCGGCGGCTGAAGGCGCCGGACTATCCAGATCGAGCGACAAATCGCTGAGGTCCATCGATAGCGGCGGTGCGGCAGCCGCTGGTGCGGCCGACCCGGCAGGTGCAGACGATGGCTCATCCAATGACAACGACGACAAATCAAAATCAAAGTTGCTCGCTGCGGCCGCAGGCGCCGCCGCCTGGGGTGCCGCTACCGGCGCTGCGGGACTATCCAGCGCCAGATCAAAATCGAGCCCGCCGGTATCTGCGGACGCCGGCTCAAGTGCGGCATCCGGTGTTCCAGAACCTGCTTCTGGTCCGCCCAAATCAAGGTCAAAATCTAGCGCATCACCCGCCTCGGATGCGGGTTGATCGGTGTTTGCCGCCGTCATGTCAAACGTGGCATCCGGCAATTTTGTGGTCGCCGTATCGTCAAATCCCAAATCAAAATCCAAGTCTGGTTTGGCGGGATCGGCCGCGGCACCGTCCGGCGCTTTGACGGCGGTATCGCCGGCGGCAAAGGCACCGGTGGCTTCATAAGGACGACCGCCATACAAATCATTGGACGGGTCGATCGACGAACCCATCGATGCGGCTTTCGCCCACATCGGATCATTCTCACCAACCGCCTCTTTTAATTCACGCGCAACGGTCTCAAACGCCGGCGCACTCTTGCGTGCGTGATAAATTTCCAGCAGCTTCATTGAGATTTCGTGACGATTCTTGTCACGTACCATTGCCTCTTTGAGAATTTCCTCAGCCTGTGCATCACGGCCGTAAGCAATATAAACCTCGGCCTCCGCCACCGGATCAACTTCATCAGTATCGATTGCGCCTGGTCCGGCCTTGTCAAAGTCGGTCAGGAACGAACTGTTCCCGGTATCAACCAACCCACCCGCTTTATTGCCGGTGATCGTGTTTGGTTTTAAGTCCGACGGCATCAAACTCGAGGTTTGTGTCATGCCGCTGCTGCTCGAACCCGCCTGTTTGCGACGCCGCATAAACAGCAAGCCACCAATTCCCAACACACCGGCACCGGCAACACCGAGGATGATCGGCAGATTGTCCATCACCGTTTCCATCAATTCGGGTTCTTTTGGTGCGGGGGCAGGTGCCTTGACCGGTGTTTTTGGCGTGGCTGCCGGTGCCGGTTTGGCGGCATCAGCTTTGGGCGGTTCTGCTTTAGGCGCGTCAACCGGTTTGGCGGGCACTGCCGGAACAGCGGCAGGCGGTGCCGCGGGCGCTGCCGTCGGCGGGGTTGCCTGTGCAACCTGGGTTGGCTTGGTATCGGCAGGCTTGGCAACGGCAGCCGGTGCGGTTTTTAGCTCAAGCAGCTTTTTTGCATCCGCCTGTTGTTTCTCAAGCGCCGCAATCCGCGCGGTCGCTTCTGCCATCGCTTTTTGTTTGGCGATCGCGTCTTCTTTCGCCGCATTGGCGGCATCAACACCACCTTTGGTACCGGCTGCCCCGGCTTTGCCGGTGGTTTCGGACTTGGCAATCTTGAGTTGGTCGGTTGTCGGTGCGGGTGGCGGCGTAACCGGTTTGGCGGCAGCGACCTGACCTGTTGCCACGTTGGTTGGTGCCGGCTTGGCCGGTGCGGCGGCAACCGCGCCTGCAATCTGTTCGCGATAACCTTTCCAGTCAGCGACCTGCACCCGCACTTCCTTGGTCGCCTCATCGCGCGCAATTTTGGCAATTTCGGCAGCCGACGGGATACGCAATATCTGTCCCGTCTTCAGCTGGTTCATATTGTTTCTGGCAAATGCTTGTTTGTTTTCACGAAACAACGCGACCAGCATTTGGTCCAGCGATACGCCGTCAGACTTCATTTCATTGGCGATTTTGGCCAACGTGTCGCCACGCTTGACCGGGCCATAGGTGTCGCCCTTGACGGCGTTCGATTCGGCTTTGGCCGATGGTGTCGCGCTGGTCAACGGCGCGGTTGCAGCCGAAGCTGGCGCGGCGCTTGGCCGTGGTGCAACGGCGGCAACGGGCGCTTGAATACGGGTATCCGTAAACCCGGGGGGATCAAGCAGAATCGGATATTCGCGCACCAGGCGACCGGAGGGCCAGCTCATTTCAACCAACACATCAACAAATGGCTCATTCACCGGCGTGGCGCTGGTGATTTTTAGCACCGGCTGTCCGTTGGCTTTGCGTTCAACCGCAAACCGCAGCTGCCTAAGCAGTGGGGAATATTCAATGCGCGCCTCGGCATACGCCTCGGGGCTTGCGATGCGTGCTGTCAGCACTTCGAATTCGCCCGGCTGCAACGAGACCAATTCAATCTCGGCAGACAGCACCTGCCCCAGCGCAGAGATGACGGAAAGTTTCCCCAAACCCGCGGCGTTGGCATATGACGCGGACAACGTGAGAAAGATGCCTCCCAGCGCCGCAGCGATTGTTTTTTTCGGTGGACGGTTCATGCGGTCGACCCCAACTCTTGGAATTTTAAGAATATGCACAATAACATCAACAAGTACAATAACATCAACAAGTTATAGTTTCAACTTTATTCGATTTCTCATGTTGCCTCCAGCCGTCCAATCCGGTTTTTTGGCGCAAAGGCGGCGTATGGAGCAGGCGATTTACACCCCGGCACGCGCACGACAGTTGAAGCTAAGTCTTTATTTTTCAACAATAATTCTTAGCATACGTCGAAGTGGCTCGGCAGCGCCCCACAATAATTGGTCACCGATAGTGAACGCTGACAGGTAGGATGGGCCCATCGCCAATTTGCGCAGCCTGCCGACCGGAATATGCATCTTTCCGGTCACTGCCGCTGGGGTCAGTTGGCTAACCGACGCTTCACGGGTATTGGGCACCACCGTTACCCATTGGTTGGCTTCTGCCAGCATCGTTTCAATCTCATCAAGCGGCACGTCACGCTTGAGCTTGATGGTCAGCGCCTGTGAATGACAGCGCATGGCCCCGACCCGCACACAAAGACTGTCGACCGGCGTCGCCGCCGTGCCAAATGCCGGCCCGCGACCAAGTATCTTGTTGGTCTCTGCCATGCCCTTCCATTCCTCGAGCGACATGCCGTTGTCCATATCCTTGTCGATCCACGGGATCAGATTGCCGGCGAGTGGCGTTCCAAAATATTGGGTTTCTTCGGCTGAAAATGCGTGTTGTTTGGCCAGCACCTTGCGATCAATTTCGAGGATCGCAGAATGCGGGTCATCAAGCAGCGTTTTGACCTCGGCATTCAGTGTGCCGAATTGCGTGAGTAGCTCACGCATGTGTGTCGCGCCACCGCCGGATGCCGCCTGATAAGTCATGCAGGTCATCCACTCAATCAGATCGTGTTTGAACAAGCCTGCCAACCCCATCAACATGCACGACACCGTGCAATTGCCGCCGATGTAATTTTTCACACCCCTGACCAGCGCGCCTTTGATCACCGGCATGTTGACCGGATCAAGAATAATGACGGCGTCATCCTGCATTCGCAATGTCTTGGCCGCGTCGATCCAATAGCCGGTCCAGCCGGATTTGCGCAGTGGCGCATAAATTTCAGTTGTGTAGTCACCACCCTGGCAGCTGATGATCACATCCATTGACGCAAGCGCACCAATGTCTTTTGCGTCACGCAACGGGGCACCACCCGCCTCGATGGGCGCAATGCCACCGACGTTTGACGTTGTAAAGAAAAATGCCTCAATGTGCGCAAAATCCCGTTCTTCGCGCATCCGTTGCATCAATACGGAGCCGACCATTCCGCGCCAACCAATCAAGCCCACTTTCAACATACGAATTACTCTCTCGTTTCAATATCAATGTTATTAATCACAAATTACCTACAACTGCCGCACCCATTTCACGGGTACCAATCGTCGCTTCGCCCGGCTTGGCAATGTCGCCGGTGCGCATTCCCTGCGCAAGCGTCGTTTTCACCGCGCGTTCAATGCGATCGGCCCAATCAGGCAGATTAAAGGTGTAGCGCAGCATCATCGCCAGCGACAATATTTGCGCAAGCGGATTTGCCAGATTTTTGCCCGCAATATCCGGTGCCGACCCATGAATCGGTTCATACAGCCCCTTGCCATTGGCATCGAGTGACGCCGATGGCAGCATGCCGATTGAGCCGGTCAACATTGATGCCTCATCCGACAAAATATCACCGAACATGTTGCCTGCCACCATCACGTCGAATTGTTTTGGGTTGCGCACCAGTTGCATCGCCGCGTTATCCACCAACATGTGCGACAACACCACATCAGGGTATTCCGGCGCGATTTCAATGGCGATGTCGCGCCACAACTGCATCGCCTCAAGGACGTTCATTTTGTCGATCGAACACAACCGCTTGCCACGCTGGCTGGCAGTGCGAAAACCGACATGCATGATGCGACGGATCTGTGCCTCGGTGTAATGCATGGTGTTGATGCCGACACGATTGCCCTTTTC
>JANMNT010000083.1:0-14734 GCA_031368465.1 Burkholderiales bacterium | reverse complement strand
CTGTCACAGAGTTTCAGCTTTTATCAGGATGAATTTGCCGGTCGGGTCGCCACCAAGGTGATGCAGACGGCGCTCGCGGTGCGCGACGTGTGGATGATCATGGCCGACATCATGGTATTTGTGGCGATTTATTTTGCCACCATGATTTTTATTGTCGGCAGCTTTGACTTATTGGTGCTGGGACCGTTTATTGGCTGGCTGGTGTTGTACACGCTGGCGGTGCGTTATTTTGTGCCGCGCCTTGGCAAGGTCGCGCAGCAACAAGCCGATGCCCGATCGATGATGACCGGGCGTGTCACCGATGCCTACACCAACATCGCAACAGTAAAGCTGTTTTCGCACACCAACCGCGAAGCCGGTTATGTGCGGCTGGCGATGCAGGAATTTATGCTCACGGTATATCGGCAATGGCGCATGATCACCGCCTTTGAGGTCGTCAATCAGATTTTAAGTGTGTTGCTGATCGGCTCGACGGCAGGTGTGACCTTGTGGCTGTGGACCAAGGGGCAGGTCGGCGTCGGTGCGGTCGCGGCGGCAACCGCGATGGCGTTGCGGCTGAATGGTATTTCACACTGGGTGCTGTGGGAGTTCGCCGCCCTGTTTGAGCATATCGGCACCGTGCGCGACGGTATGACCATTTTGTCAAAACCACACACCGTGACCGATGCGCCCGATGCCCGGCCGTTGCAGGTGTCAACAGGCGAAATTCGTTTTGACAATGTGACTTTCGCCTATGGTGAAAACGATGGAAGCAGCGAGATCAAGAATGTCATCGAGAAATTTAATCTGACTATCCGCCCCGGCGAAAAGATCGGGCTGGTCGGGCGCTCGGGTGCGGGTAAATCAACCATCGTCAATCTGCTGCTGCGCTTTTACGACATACGCGACGGCCGCATTTTGATCGACGGTCAGGATATTGCCAATGTGACCCAGGATAGTTTGCGCACCCATGTCGGTATGGTGACGCAGGACACGTCGTTGTTGCATCGTTCGGTACGCGAGAACATTGTTTACGGTCGACCGGATGCAAGTGACGACGACATGATTGCCGCCGCCAAACGTGCCGAGGCGCATGAATTCATTCTGCAGCTCACCGACCCGGCCGGCCGGCGCGGATATGACGCCCATGTCGGCGAGCGTGGGGTAAAACTCTCCGGTGGGCAACGCCAGCGTATTGCGATTGCGCGGGTGAAACTCAAAGACGCACCAATTTTATTGCTTGATGAAGCCACTAGCGCGCTGGACTCGGAAGTCGAAGCCGCCATTCAGGCCAGCCTGTACAAGCTGATGGAAGGTAAAACGGTGGTGGCCATTGCCCATCGTCTGTCGACCATCGCCGCGATGGATCGTTTGATTGTGCTCGATCAGGGGCGGGTGGTCGAGGAGGGTGACCATCAAAGTCTGCTTAAGCGGGATGGTCTGTACGCACGCCTTTGGGCGCACCAGAGCGGCGGGTTTCTTGGTGATGGGCTCGACGAGGTCGAGGCACGCGAAATTGGCAAACTGGCGGCGGCATCGTGATGCCGGCATTCAGCCACACGAATGTTGGTAAAACATGGCGTCGCTGAGACCGGGCTTCTCGATTGTTGTAGTGGCGGTCACATTGGCCGCGCTGCTGCTGCCGGTGACGGCGGCTCACGCGGCAGAACCTGTGGCGGTCGCGCCCATGCCAACGGTAATCCTGGTGCGGCATGCCGAAAAGGTTGATGACAAGACGGCTGATCCGGTTTTGTCAGCGGCGGGGATTGTCCGTGCGGAAGCACTGGCGGCTGCGTTAAAGGATGCCGGTATTACCAATATCATCACCACGTCGCTGCAACGTACCATCCTCACCGCAAAACCCATTGCCGCATCGCGCCGGATCACACCGCAGGTGATGACGATCGAACGCAACGGCCTCAAACAGCATATTGACGCTGTTGTTGCCGCCGTTCGTGCGCCAACTCTGACAAAAAATGCGGTTGTATTGGTTGTTGGTCACAGCAATACCGTGCCGCTGATTGTGGCCGCTCTTGGTGGTCCGACGTTGTCACAAATGTGTGAATCCGACCATTCAAGCCTGTTTGTCTTGTTGCCGGATGCAGCTGGTGGCGTGCGGCTGATTCGGTCACAATACGGCCAGTTGGCGGCGTCAGATTCTGTTCATCAGCCGCAGGGATGCGGCTGATGGATTGTCACACCCGAACATCATTACGTTTCGCCATTTCATAAAAAAGCCATGTTGAGGATTACCCCATGCATGTAACGATTTTGCGCCGGTGGTTCAATTGTATGACCATTGTTTTGATCGGGTTGGCCCTGCCGTACATCGCGATTGCCCAAAGTGATCCCAAGACAACGGCGACCGGAGCTGCCGCAGAAAGCCAATCGGAGTTGTTTTACGACACGGACCCAAAAAGTTGGGCGCGCGTACTCAAGATATTTCCGCCGACCTATCCAGAGGAGGCATTAAAAAACGGTGTTGGTGGCATAGTGGACATTGACCTGCTTATCAACACAGTGGGGCGAGTTAAAGATATCCGCACGATCGTCTCAATCCCAAACAATCCGGCCTTTGAGCAGGCGACCCGAGATGTCCTCAGGCATTGGGTGTTTGGCGTTCCATTGACAAATCGCTGCATTCGACACGACAGTTTTGGCGATGCGCGCTTGACGTTCGAGGTGAAAAATGGTGAAGGGGTGATTACACTTACCCATCGCGAGCAACCAACGTCAAAAATGTTTCCGACAGGAAAGGCGCCAAAAATGCTGACCCGCGATGACGTTGCTGCGCACGCAAAAAAATACTATCCAACAACGGCGCGCAGGGTTGGATTGGAGGCATTAGTCGATATGCTCCTAACCATTGATCCGGTAACGGGCGAATTAATAGGTACAGAAGTGACTAACATTGAAACGCCAAATGCAGGCAAGAAAATGTTCTCTGAGGCCGCTTTGGCATCCATCAGATATGCAAAATTCGAGCCATTTGAGGGTCGTACGACGCCATGGAAAAAGTGTTTCGCAATTGACTATCGGCTATCAGGCATTGATCGCAAATAGTCGTTGGATCAAGGCTTGGTGCGTCTGCATTCTCTCCATTAAGAGGTCATATCTATGAAAATATTAGTCATCCAACGATCAGTTGCATGCACCATTTTATTTGCCTTCATGATGGTGGCAATGTCAATTGAGGCAGTCGCACAAGACGACCCTGCCATCAAAAAGGCGGTTGCCGCCGCCGAGTCTTTCCTGAGCTTGTTGGACAACGGCAAATACGAAGAATCATGGGAGTCGTCAGCCGAGGCCTTTCGCAAGGCAGTTAGCAAAGACCAGTGGAAAGCCGCCGCCGGGCAGGTGCGTAGCGGGGTCGGGTCGATGTCGTCGCGCAAGCTGATGAGCGGTGCCGACGCGCCCAAGGCAGGCAAGAATGCGCAAGGCGAATTTGTTGTGGTGAAGTTCGAATCGGCGTTCAGCAAACTGCCAAATGCGATTGAGACGGTTTCGCCGATGCTCGACAAAGACGGGCAATACCGGGTTGCGGGCTATTTCGTCAAGCCGGGCTTGAGTGAGGCGGACAAGGCCGCCGCGGTATTGCCACCCAAGGCCGGATTTAGTGATGACGAGATCAAGGCGATTCTGCGTGAGCGGATTGATATCGCCAAACGCGGGGTCGGTATCGTTGTTGGGTTGATCGATGAAAAAGGCACCCGTATCATCAGTTATGGCAAACCGTCGGTGGCCAGCGAAAAACCGCTCGACGGCGATTCGGTTTTTGAGATTGGTTCGATCACCAAAACATTCACCGCCAACTTATTGGCTGATATGGCCGCACGCGGCGAGGTCTCGCTCGACGATCCAATATCAAAATATTTGCCGGCGTCGGTCAAGACGCCGGTGGTCAATGGCAAAGAAATCACGCTCGAACAGCTTTCGCGCCACACGTCGGGTCTGCCGCGTGTGCCACCAAATATGCAGCCAAAGGATCCCGCCAACCCATACGCCGACTACACGGTCGCGAACCTGTATGCGTTTTTAAATGGCTACACGACGGGCCGCCCATTTGGTTTCACTACCGAGTACTCGAATCTTGGGGCGGGGCTGTTGGGGCATATTTTGGCGCTGCGTGCCGGAACTGATTACGAAACACTGGTGCGGACCCGCATTCTTGCCCCGCTAAAAATGGATAGCACCGCCATCACGTTGACACCCACCATGCGTGAGCGGATGACCACCGGTCACTACCAGCGCGTCGCGGTGCCGTATTGGGATTTGCCGACGCTTGCCGGTGCGGGCGCACTGCGATCGAGCACCAATGACATGCTCAAATATCTTGCCGCCAATTTGGGCATCAAGGCCGGCACTGCCACAGCCGACACAGCCACATTGCTGGCGGCGATGCAGCGCACACAGCGCAATACGACGGACACGCCGGATGTTGGATTTGGCCTGGGCTGGTCGATGAACAGGAGTTTTGACCAAAAAATCGTCGCACACGGTGGTGGTACCGGTGGCTATCTGACGTTTGTTGCGTTCGAACCGCAACGCAAACGCGGTGTGGTGGTACTGTCAAATTCGAATACGGATGTGTCCGATATCGGCATGCATTTACTCGACAGTCGCCGGCCGTTGACCAAGCTGGCGGCTGCAAAAACATTCCAAAAAATCACTGTTGATCCCAAGTCATTTGATGCGTTTGTCGGCACCTATGAAATTGCACCCGGCAATATACTGACCGTGAGCCGTGATGGTGATCGTCTTTTTTCGACAGTGCCGGGACTTGGGAAAATTGAGATGTTTGCCTACGAACCGATGTCATTCTTTGGCAGCGGATTTGATGCGCAAGTGACGTTTGTTGCCGAGGCGGGAAAAGTGACGCGCTTGATGCTGCACCAGGACGGCGTATCGGTCCCGGTCAAACGGATCAAATAGCGGCGCAATAGTGAGTAGCACCGGCCACTTCGATGTCTGCGGGAAATTGTCCGGCATGAAGCGTACAGCTGCCTTGGCCGGGTTGATGATGCTTGCAGGTTGCGCAACCGGGCCGGAGATTCAAGGCCATCGCGGTGCGCGCGGGCTACTACCGGAAAATTCCATACCGGCGTTTATGCGGGCGCTTGATATCGGTGTTGATGTCTTGGAGCTCGATACGGGCATAACCCGCGACGGCGTGGTGGTGGTCTCGCATGACCCGTGTTTGAACGCCGATTTTGTACGGCGTGCCAATGGTGCGTGGCTGACGGCATCAACCACCGGTGGTAAATTTGGTCCTTGTATTGTCGATATGACGTTTGCCGAACTTCAGCAATACGACGTTGGCCGGATTGCCCCAGGTAGCGACTATGCGCGACGCTTCCCCGTGCAACAAGCCGTTGACGGCACACGCATACCAACGTTGGCGGATTTGTTTAATGCAGTCAGGCTTCGTGGTGACAACCGGGTGCGATTTAATATCGAGACCAAAATTTCGCCGCTGCGCCCCACTGAATCCGTGACCCCGGAAGTGTTTGTCGAGGGGCTGCTCAGTGTGATCCGTGCCAATCGGATGGAAAGTCGCGTGACCATCCAGAGTTTTGATTGGCGCACATTAAAAATCGCGCAACGTCTTGCGCCGGCAATTCCAACCGTCTATTTATCCGCCCAGCAAAAGTGGCAGGACAACATTGGTGCGGGCGATGCCGGCGGTTCAGCATGGACGGCCGGCTTGAAGGCGCGCGACTTTGGTAGCTCCGTGCCGCGTATGGTTCATTCCGCCGGCGGTGCGATTTGGTCGCCGTATTTTGGTGACCTCACGCAAGCCAAACTTGCCGAAGCACACTCGCTCGGGCTCAAGGTCGTGGTGTGGACGGTGAATGAACCAAACGACATTGCCCGGATGTTGCAGTGGAAGGTCGATGGCATCATCAGCGATTACCCCGACCGGGTAAAGGCGGCATTACAAAAACGTCTATGAACGTGCGAATCTTCAAGACGGCGGCGCTGTTTCGCCGGTGGTTGGAAAAAAACCACGCGAGCACGACCGAGCTCTACATCGGTCACTACAAAAAAGCCTCCGGCAAGGTTGCCATGACCTATCCTGAGGCGGTAGATGAGGCGCTTTGTTTTGGTTGGATCGACGGTGTTATCAAGAAAATTGACGACGAGGTCTATGCCCACCGCTGGACGCCACGCAAGCCAGGATCCATCTGGAGCCTGGTCAATATCGGCCATGTCGGGCGCTTGCGTGCCGCCGGTCGTATGGCACCAGCGGGTATCGCCGCATTTGAGGCGCGCACGGCAGCCAAAAGTGGCGTGTATTCGTTTGAACAATCCGAGCCGCCGGCTTTTTCCGCAGCCCAGCTAAAACAATTCAAGGCCAATAAACCGGCGTGGACTTTTTGGCAGGCGCAACCAGCAGGCTATCGACGCGTGTGCACTTTTTTGGTGACGAGCGCCAAACGAGAAGAAACGCGCCAACGCCGCCTGTCGGCGTTGATTGCCGATTGCGCGAAGGGCGTGCGATTGGGTGCGGCGGTGGGGAAGAGCCACAAGAAGTAAGATGCGTCTCGCGCGCTTTCCGGCGATGCAAACTTCGTTATGGTTGGTGCGCGTGGCAAGCTCTGCGGCTATCGAAAAAGCAGCATCCCGACGACAACCGTCCAGCACAGGCCAGACATCAATACGGCGATGCCAACAGCGGCGCTGCCCATGTCCTTCGCCTGTTTTGCCAGCGGATGAATATCCAGAGATGTGCGGTCTACGGCGGCTTCAATCGCAGAATTCAAAAACTCGATCAGTACCACGAACATCATCGACAGCACTAAAATCAGATGCTCAAGATGGCTCACGGGCAGTAGCGCGGCAACCGGTATGAGCACTGCCAGCGCGACTAGCTCCTGTCGAATTGCTGCTTCATGTTTGACAGCATGTCTAAAACCGTCGTACGAATAGCTAAACGCTTTCACCAGCCGCGACAAGCCACCCTTGCTTTTGAGTAATGTTGCGAGCTCAGCCATTGGCGCGAGCCATCATTACCAGTGCACGCCCTGCGTAATCTGCGCAAATGCCATGGCTTCCGGCGTCATTTCGACTTCTTTGGCGACTTCGCCTTTTTTGCCCTGTGCGGCAGTTGAGTCCGGGAACATCTTGAAGGCGGCGTTCAGAATAATCTGCGTCAGCTTCGGTGACACGGCGTGTAATACCGCGCCGGCAATGCCGAGTCGTGTGGCGATACGAACAGGCTTGTAGACAATCGCTTCGACCACCAGATCGGCAGCCTGCTCGGGCGACAATGTTGGCACCGAGTTGTACATTTTGGTCGGCGCGATCATCGGTGTGCGCACCAGCGGCATGTTGATGGTGGTGAAGCTGATATTGTTGTCGACAAATTCCGACGCGGCGCAGCCGGCAAATGCATCGAGCGCAGCTTTGGAGGCGACATAAGCGGAAAAACGCGGCGCCTGTGTCAATACGCCAATCGACGAAATATTGATGATGTGGCCCTTGTTTTGCGCCATCATCGCTGGCAGGAAACCCATGATCAACCGCAGCGAACCAAAATAATTGAGCGACATGGTGCGTTCAAAATCATGGAAGCGGTCAAATGAATTGGCGATGCCGCGGCGAATCGACCGGCCGGCGTTGTTGACCAGATAGTGGCAGGTGCCAAAATCCTTCAGCACTGCGGCGACCAGTTTGTCGCAATCATCGAGGCTCGACAGGTCGCACGAATAAAACTTGGCGGTGCCGCCGGCTGCCTTGATCTTCGCGAGGGTCTCTTTTGCCTTCTCGGGGTCGCGGGCAACAATAACCACCTTCGCGCCGGATTCGGCCATCTTGATGGCAGTTGCTTCGCCAATGCCCGAGGTGCCGCCGGTGACCACCACCACCTTGCCTTCTACCTTGCCGCGCAGGGTGCGGTCGATAAACAAATCCGGGTCGAGGTGACGTTCCCAGTAATCCCACAAGCGCCATGAATAATCTTCCAGCTTCGGCACCGCGATGCCCGAGCCTTTAAGCGCCTTGACGGTTTCGCGATTGTCAAATTTTGTCGGGTAGGAGATAAAAGTGAATACGTCTTTGGGGATGCCAAGGTCGGCGAGAATCTGGTTGCGTGCGCGGCGCACCGGTGCAATCGACATCATTCCCTGCAACACATATTCCGGCATGAAGCTGAACATTTTTGCGTTCAGCCGCATGGTCATCTGCGGGGCGTGTGCATCTTTGGCAAACATGTTGAGAATTTCGCCGATGCGCATTGGCTCCGGATCAGTCAGGTGAAAACAGCCGCCATCCAGTCCCTTTTTGTGCGCGATGAAGTCCATCGCGTCGACCACATAGTCAACCGGGACGATGTTGATACGACCGCCTTCGATGCCGATGGTCGGCACCCATTGTGGCAGCGCCTTGCGCATTTTCTGGATGAGCTTGAAGAAGTAATACGGACCATCAATCTTGTCGATCTCACCGGTCTTCGAATGGCCGACCACCATGCCGGGGCGGTAAACACGCCACGGCGTTTTGCATTCATTGCGGACAATGGCTTCGCTGTCGTGTTTGGTGCGAAAGTAGGGGTGATCGAGTTCTTCGGCTTCTTCGAACATGTCCTCGCGAAACGTGCCGTCGTAGAGTCCGGCTGCGGCAATCGACGAGGTATGGTGAAAACAGCCGGCCTTGACGGCCTCGGCGAGTTCAACGGCGTTGCGGGTGCCGTCGATATTTGCGGTCTGCTGGCTGGCGGCATCCGCCGACATGTCATAGACCGCCGCCAGGTGGAAAAAGTGTTTGACCTTGCCTTTGAGTTTGGTCAGGTCTGCCGGGGACACACCGAGTTTTGTTTTGCCGAGATCGCCGACGATGGGCACAACACGTTTTTGTGTCTTTGGATCGAGCCCCCACCAGGCGATTGTCGCATCAAGTTTTTTGACTGATTGCTTGCGGACCAGCACGAAAATAGTGCCGTCGCGTTTCAGCAAATTGGTCACCAGAAATTTACCGACAAAGCCCGTGGCGCCAGTGACAAAATAAGTCATGGTGGGTTTCCTCAAAGATTGTTGTTTGATTTTTTTGTGCGTCGCACCATTCTTAATAGGCGACTTGCGTGGCCAGTTTACACCGCAGTCTTACGATCGTCGAACATCCCGCGTGTAATTTCTGCCGGGTTGGTTTGCGTCGCCACGCGCGACAAAAACGGTATTGAATCAATTTGAAAGTGTCCATTTGGCGGGCATTTCGAGATGGTTTAATCGGAAAATTGCCGTCCTTATTGGTGTTTGCCTTTCAAGAGTGCATTGCCAAATGGTTTCTTTAGTGTGAAAACTCTAATGGTGCGCAATACACTTCTGTGGTCAGCGCTGGTTTGTCGGTCACTTTGACAAGATCGCGCGTCGTAAAGCACGCCCCACCTTTTAATGCACAAGGAGATTCAAATGACCAAGAAACCCATCAAGCGTGTTGCTCGTCCGGCCGCGAAAAAAACCGTTGCAAAACGTGTTGCCAAAAAAGTTAGTGTAAAAATGTCCCCGCGCAGTGTCGCGCTGGCCGGTATCGGTGCCGGTGTGAATGCGGTTGAACGTGCGCAAGGCGAAGCCATGAAGGTTTACAAGGCCATCGCGAAGCAGGCCGACGCATTGCGCAGCATGACGTCCGAAGCTGCCGACAAACTCGCGGCCAAGTCCGGTTTGTTTGTGCGTGAAGGTAAAAAAATGCAGTCACAAGCTGCCGCCATGGCGCAGGCCAAAGCCGATCAGGCAGCAAAAGAAGTCAAGGCATTTGCCAAGAAGAGCCGCAAGTCATTGACGGCGGGTGTTGCCAAGACAGTTGACGCAACCATTGCCAATGCCAAAGAAGGCGTGACCAAATTGGAGCACGTGTTTGAATCACGCGTTGCCAAGACCCTTAATACGTTTGGTGTGCCATCCGCACAAAACGTCCGGGAATTGCAGGTTCGCATGGCCGATTTGCAAAAGGCGTTGAATCAGCTCAATAAGCGTGGCGTGAGGGTCTGACCAATTCCGCTTGCCGACTTGGAGAACGCCTCAACAGGGCGGATGGCGGTTGATAGAAGCTAAAATGGGGGGCATCAAGCTGATGACCCCCTTTTTTATGAATCGGTGGCAAGTGTGACCAACAACGGAGTGAGCATGAGAGCCGCACCAAAAAAGGCAAGCCGGTCCGTGGCAAAGGCGCTCGCCAATAAGCCGGCGTCGCGTCGCAATGTGCCCGGCAAAGACCGGCCAAAAATCGGTCTGGCGCTGGCGGGTGGCGGACCGCTGGGGGCGATGTACGAAATTGGTGTGTTGATGGCGCTCGATGAATCGTTGCAGGGTTTGGATCTCAACGACATGGATGTTTACGTTGGTGTTTCCGCGGGCAGCTTTATCACCGCCGGATTGGCCAATAATTTCACGCCGGCTGAAATTTTTAGTTTGTTTATCGAAAACAAGGCAAACGACAAAAAGACCGGCGCATTAAAGCCTGAAGTATTTTTGCGCCCGGCATTTGGCGAATATTTTCGCCGCGTAAAGATGGTGCCGGGATTGTTTGCGCAGGGCTTGCTGCGTTTCGCCAATGCAAAAATCCGCCATCCGTTCACCAGTGCGGCAATGGAGAGTTTTGCGCCAATGGCGCGGGCATTGCCGACCGGCGTATTTGAAAACGATGCTATTCGCGTGTTTTTGGAACGGACCTTTAACCAACCGGGGCGCACCAACGATTTTCGCAAGCTCAAACACAAGTTGTTTTCAGTGGCGACCGACCTCGATACTGGTGAATCAATCCGTTTTGGCGGACCGGGATTTGACCATGTGCCGATTTCAAAGGCGGTGCAGGCATCGGCGGCGTTGCCCGGCCTGTTTCCACCGGTGGAAATTGGTGGTCATTATTATGTCGACGGGGCCTTAAAAAAGACGCTGAATGCCTCTGTCGCACTCGAGGAGGGCGCGCGACTGGTTTTGTGTGTCAACCCGTTGGTACCCTTTGACGCCGATGCGGCTAGCCGCAAGGGCAGGCAACGCATGGAGAAATTGGTCGAGGGCGGCCTGTTGACGGTATTGTCCCAAACCTTCCGGACGATTATTCACTCGCGCATGCACGTCGCGCTGCAAAAATATGTCGGTCAATATGGCGACCGTGATGTGGTGTTATTTGAGCCCTCGAGTGACGACAGCAAAATATTCTTCACGAATCTATTTTCCTACGCGACCCGCAAGAAAGTCTGTGAACACGCCTACCAACGTACCCGGGTCGATCTGCTGAAGCGGCGTTTTGAGTTGGCACCGGTGCTGTCGAAGTACGGTATTACGCTTGATCTGGACAAACTCAAAGACGACAAACGCACACTCGACGATTCGCTGTTCAAGCGTAATCGCAAGGCACCCAAAGAGGAGCGTCTTGCCGTGGCGACCGTTGATTTGAGTGACGCCATCAGCGAACTCGAGAAATTTGTCGCCAGAAGCCGGCCATAGCCGAATTCGCCGGCGCTGGCGGTGTAACATTCGCGCATGCCGTCCGCTCCACGTTCGCCACCGCCGCCATCAAGACCGCCGCCACCCGCCGCCGCGCCATCGCGTTCGGCACGTACCCGCGAGCGCATCCTGGGTGTCAGTCTGGCCTTGTTCAACAGACACGGCGAGTCAAATGTGACCACCGGGCATATCGCCGACGAACTGAATATTTCCCCGGGCAACCTGTATTACCACTTCCGCAACAAGGATGAAATCATCCATTTTTTGTTTGCCGACTTTGAACGGCAGATCGACATCGCGCCGACCGAAATTACCGACATCGGCCCGGCGATGGAAGATCTTTGGCTTTATTTGCACATGCTGTTCGAGCGGATTTGGGCGTACCGGTTTTTGTACCGAAATCTGGACGATCTGCTGGCACGCGACGAAAAATTGCGCTCGCACTTTAATATCATCGTTTCACACAAACGTGATGCGGTGCGGCAGCTGTGTGAGGCGCTTGCAGAGGGTGGTGCGATGCGCGCAACCACGGCTGAAATCGCCACGCTGACGGAAAATATCATGGTGGTTGCCACCTATTGGCTCAACTACGAAAATCTCAAATTGCGCGCTGGTATCAAGGATGATCCTGAAAAACATCTGACGCGTGGCGTTTATCAGGTGATGTCACTGATTTCGCCTTTTCTGGTCGGGGATGCAAAGCTGCATCTCGACCATTTGATGGAAAGTTATTCAAACTAGTGGCGCAATCGAGATAAAAATAGTGACGTAAACACGAGGACGGAGAAAACAATGGCAAAAACAACAAGGACATGGGCAAAAACCCCGGTTGATACAAAGGCGATCACCTACGCGGGCGACGCGCTCAAGAAGCATTGGGATGGGCTGCACAAGGGGGACAACGAGCCGTTTCCCAAAGAAGCTGCGTTGCAGGAGGCATGGCGCGCGTTTCATGCCGGTGATTTCGCCACTGCTGCCACGCTCGGTGCGGGTCACACGGTCGCGCTCAAGGCCATTTCAATTTTTGCCAATCATGTTGAGAAGAAGGATGCGGCAAAAATCAAGCTGTTCGAGGAGGCGATGGCGTTGGCCTTGGACGCCGCCAAGGCGGAGCCAAAAAATGCCAATACCCACTACCAATACGCCTTTTCGGCGGGACGTTATTCTCAATCGATTTCGGTGATGAAAGCCCTCAAGGAAGGCTACGGCGGCAAGATCAAGGCCGCACTTGAGACCGCGCTCAAACTTGATGCCAAACACGCCGACGCCCACACTGCGATGGGTGCCTATCATGCTGAAATTATCGACAAGGTCGGTGCGCTGGTTGGTAAGTTGACCTACGGCGCGAACAAGGACGACGCGGTCAAACACTATGAAACCGCCATCAAACTCAACCCGCAGTCGCCGGTCGCGCATATCGAATATGCCAACGGGTTGCTGATGCTGTTCAATGACAAGGAAATTGCCAAGGCGACCAAGCTCTACGAAAAAGCCGCCAAGATGAAAGGCCGCGATGCCATGGAGATCATGGATATCGAGATCGCCAAATCAGAACTCGAAGACGAATGAATAGTACGAAATGACCACGCCAACGCTCGACACGATCCGCGCCGCGCATGCCCGCATCAAGCCGTATATTCACCACACACCGGTGGTGACCTGCGATTTCATCAATCGTGAAGTTGGTGCGGCGATTTTTTTTAAATGTGAAAATTTCCAGAAGGTTGGTGCGTTCAAGGCGCGCGGCGCCGCCAATGCCATTTTCTCGCTCGATGCTGCCGCCGCCAAACGCGGCGTGGTGACCCATTCGTCGGGCAATCACGGTGCGGCCTTGGCGTGGGCAGCCGGCCTGCGCGGCATCAAGGCAACGGTGGTGGTGCCGGAGAACGCGCCGTTGCCAAAGAAACGCGCGATCGCGGGGTACGGTGCCGAGATTGTGTTTTGTGCGCCGAATATCGCCGCACGACAAGCAGCGGTGGATGAACTCATCAGTCGTCACGGCTACGAAATGATTCATCCGTTTGACAACGACACCGTTATTGCCGGGCAGGGCACGGCAACGATCGAATTGCTCGACCAGGTTCCCGATCTGGACGTGGTGATTTCGCCGTTGGGCGGCGGCGGCTTGTTGTCGGGAACGTCGATTGCGGCCAAAGGCATCAAACCGTCGATCAACGTATACGGCGGCGAGCCGCGCGGTGCCGACGATGGTGCACGTTCTTTTGCGAGCGGCGTCCGGGTCACCGAGCAGACACCCAAATCGATTTGTGACGGGTTGCTGACGGTGTTGTCGGAGCGAACCTTCAACATCATCCGCGCCAATGTCGACGGCATTGGCGTCGCGTCCGAAGAAAACGTGATTCGTGCGATGCGCATGACATGGGAATACGCAAAAATTATTTGTGAGGCGTCGTGCAGCCCGCCGTTGGGCGCAATTCTCGAAGGCACCCTCGACGTCAAGAACAAGCGGGTCGGGATCATCCTGACCGGCGGCAACGTTGATCTCGACAAACTACCCTGGATGAAACAATGAAACTCGTCAACGATGCATCGCTTCCGATTCCGCCCGGCCATTATTCGCCGGCTGTGATCCACAATGGATTTGTGTTTGTCTCCGGCCAACTGCCGCGCGTTCCGGGCAGGCCGGATTTCACGCCGCCAACGATTCAAGAGCAGACGCGTCAATGTCTGCTGAATGCCGAGGCAATTTTGCTCGCGGCGGGATCGCGACGCGACCTGGTGTTGAAGGCGACGATTTTTGTTTCCAGTACCGACTATTGGGCGGATGTGAATGCCGAATATGCAAAATTCTTCGGCGATCACAAACCAGCGCGCGCAATTATTCCGGTCGGGACGTTTCGGAATGGCTACCTGCTTGAAATCGAATTGGTGGCGGCAGTCGCCGGCTAATTGCCGGCCAACAGCGCAATCTCATCTGACGCATAACGAAACACGGCGTGCACGGTGGTCATACCGCGCGATGCCACCTTGATCATGGCCTGTGCAACATCATCCGCTGCAATCGGACGATATTTACGTGCGCGGCCAACCAGCAGTGGCGCAATTGCGGCGAATGCACCGATACCGATACGTTCGCCCAAACGGGACTCGGCGCGATCACCGAGCAGCAATGACGGTTGAAAAATATGCAGGGAATCGAAACCGACCGTTTCAAGCGCTTGTTCGATTTCACCTTTGACACGATTGTAGAAGACCGCAGAATTCGGGCTTGCACCAAGCGCACTGACGACCATGAATTTTTTGACCTTGGCGGATTTTGCCGCCTTTGCAAAATTAAGCACGTAGTCAAA
>JANMNT010000002.1:0-1694 GCA_031368465.1 Burkholderiales bacterium | reverse complement strand
GTGTCCCTGTTGTCGAAACAGGTTGCATGGCGGACGACGGCACTCCAAACGAGGCCAGCATGGAAAAACTCAAGGCACTGTGGAAAATCTACTTTTCATCGATCAATGCGGTGATCCGTGCGGGATTGGGCTTTGCATTGGTTGGGCTGTTCCTCGCCTATTACGTGTTCGAGGAGCCGGTCAAGGTGTTGCAAAACCTTGAATGGCAATCTTATGACACGCGCATGCGCGCCACCATGCCAAACAAGATTGATCCGCGCATTGTCATTATTGACGTCGATGAACGCACCCTTGCCGCGGAAGGCCGCTGGCCGCTGGCAAGGGATAAGTGGGTGTCGCTGCTGACCAACAGTTTTGAAAAATACAAACTGAAGGTGGTTGGATTCGACGTGTTGTTTACCGAACCCGATACGAGCTCCGGGCTTGCCAGCCTTGAAACACTCGCCAAAGGATCGCTCAAAAACAGCGACGAGTTTCAAAACAAACTCAAGGAACTGCGGCCACAACTCGATTACGACCAGTTGTTTGCCGATGCCATCAAGAAATATCCGGTGGTACTGGCGTTTGCGGGCAACAACGAGCGGAAAGGGCTCGATACGTTAAAGCTGGGCGTGTTGCCGCAGCCGACATTTACCAAGGCGACTTTTGACAACCGCGTTTTTGCATCTCTCATCATTGACGGCTACAGCGGCAATCTTGAGATGTTCCAAAAAAATGCATCCGGCACCGGTCATATCCTGCCGGCGATTGACTTCGACGGCCTGCTCAGACGTGTGCCGATGTTCATCCAGTATGACGGCGGCTATTACGATTCGCTTTCGATCGCCATTTACCGGACCTATCTCGACAACGAACCACTCAAGGTCACCAAGCGTGAAGACGAGGGCGACGGCATAAATCGTTTCAAGGAAATCATCATTGGCGCCAAGACCAAAGTACAAATGGACAACCGCGGCACCGCGCTGATCCCCTACCGCGGCAGGAGTCCGATGTTTCGTTATATTTCCGCCACTGATATCATGCAGGGCAAACTTTCGCCCGGCGAACTCGAAGGCAAGATCGGCATCGTCGGTTCATCCGCGCAGGGGCTGTTTGATTTGCGCGCCACACCCGTCGGCGAGGTTTATCCGGGGGTGGAGGCGCACGCAAATATGATTTCAGGCTACCTTGATAACACCATCAAATACAAACCGATTTTTGAGCGTGCCATCAATGCGTTGACCATCCTGCTGATCGGCTTGCCGCTGGCGCTGGCGTTGGTCAAGCTGAATCCGGTTTGGTCAACCGTCACCGTGATCGCGACCGCCGCGTTGGTGATCCTTGTGAATTTGTATTTTTGGAGTACCAATCTCGTTTTGCCCATCGCCGTGCCGTTGATGTTGATCCTGAGTTTGTATTTGCTCAACATGGCATACGGCTTTTTTGTCGAGGCACGCAGCAAAAAGGCCATTACCGGTATTTTTGGCACCTATGTGCCAAAGGAGCTGGTCGATGAAATGGCGAAAAACCCGGACGCGTATTCGACCAAGGGTGAGACGCGCGACATGACGGTTCTATTTTCTGATGTACGTAACTTCACCTCGATTTCCGAAGGATTGTCGGCCACCGAATTGACGGCACTGATGAATGCCTACCTGACCGAAATGACCAAGACGATTCAAGCCGACGCCAATGTGCAGTTCGGGCCAGCCCCG
>JANMNT010000395.1:0-2535 GCA_031368465.1 Burkholderiales bacterium | reverse complement strand
CAAACCGGACCATTTGATGGCGTCTTCCGCCATTCCGTTTGCCTTTCCGGCGATGAAAATCAATCGCGAATTTTTTGGCGACGGCTCAATCCGGCAGACGGCCCCGGTGAGTCCTGCGTTACATTTGGGTGCCTCGCGGGTGTTTGTGGTCGGTACGGCGAAACTCGTCAAAGATTTTCCGTCCCGTTCGCGCAGCGAAACCTATCCTTCACTTGCGCAGATTGCCGGTCATGCCATGGCCTCAATCTTTCTGGATTCGCTGGCGACGGATCTTGAATTGTTGCATCGGATGAATTCGGCGGCTGGTGTGGCCGACGACAAGAAGCTCAAAGACTCCGGTATCCGTCTGCATCACGTCGACGCATTTGTTGCATGCCCGGATTTGCCGCTGGAAGACCTGGCGCACCGTCACGTCGGCAACCTGCCGGTCACCATCCGTTTTCTGATGCGTTCAATCGGCGCCATGCGCAAGGGCGGCGCGGCGCTTGCAAGTTATCTATTGTTCGACAAACAATATTGCCGCGCATTGATCGAAATGGGTTACCGTGACACCATTTCACGGCGTGAAGATATTGTCATTTTCTTTGATCCAAACGCCTGCCCGGTGCCAACAGTAATTCCGCAGGTGCGTTTCAACCCAGCCGTCACCCAGCAGACACCTGCGTCAGACCGCCAATAAAATGGGCGACTGAAAGCGCTTTGTCAGCCATGCGGATATGTCGCTGATTTCCTCGCCACAAACCGCATGTTGCATCGGATATTCGCGCCACTCAACGCGATAGCCATGTGACTCCAGTTGTGCCTTGGCGGTGCGTGCCAGCGTCAGCGGCACCACCGGGTCCTGCGTGCCGTGGGTCATCAGGATCGGGATATTGGCATTGGCGATCGTCTTCTCGGTGCCCAAAGACTCAGCCAGCGTCAAGTAAGTTGACAGGGCAAGAATGCCGGCGATTGGTTTTGTTTGCCGCAGACCCGCCTGCAGCGCGATGGCACCGCCCTGTGAAAATCCGGCGAGCACAATTTTGTCACTGTCGATGCCGCGCGACACTTCGCGATCAATCAGCGCATCAATTGCACGTTGAGAATCGCGCACACCGTCCTCGTCAGGCTTGCGTGCAAAGTCAGCCATCGAAATGTCATACCAGCCCGGCATCACGTGGCCGCCGTTGATGGTGATCGGTCGCGCCGGTGCCTGCGGAAAAATAAAGCGAAGTGACAGACCGGCCGGCAGGTCTAACTCTTTGACAATTGGTACAAAGTCCCAACAATCCGCACCCAAGCCATGCATCCAGATCACCGTGCCTTTTGGATCGGGGCCGGTGTTGAGTTCAAGATGTTCGATTAATTGGGTCATGTTGTTCCTGATGTGTTCAGAATGGTTTTCAGGCAAATGATGACTCGCCCGACGACTTATTTCGCCGGCCTGAGTGCCGATTTTGGCCGGAATGCCTTGATGATGTCGTCGTTGGTTTCCAGATACGGCCCGCCGATCAGGTCGACACAATAGGGGATTGCAGCGAACACGCCCGCCTCAACTGACTTGCCGTCGGCGTCGCGAAAGCCCTCGAGGGTTTCTTTGATCGCCTTTGGTTGCCCCGGCAAATTCACAATCAATGATTGCTTGCGGATCACCGCAACCTGCCGCGACAAAATTGCAGTCGGTACAAATCGCAGCGAAATTTGGCGCATACGTTCGCCAAAACCATCCATCACCCGGTCTGCCACGGCCAGCGTGGCATCCGGTGTCACATCGCGCGGCGCCGGGCCGGTACCGCCGGTGGTGAGGACTAACACGCAACCTTCGTCATCGACCAGTACCTTGAGTGTCGCCTCGATCAACGGTTGCTCATCGGGGATGACGCGCGAAACAATGGTCAGCGGATTTTTTAGCGCACCTTTCAGCCACGATTCCAACGCCGGCAACCCTTCATCCTGATAGATGCCTTTTGAGGCGCGGTCGCTGATCGAAAGCAGGCCGATTTTTGCCGGATCAAACATCGATTTCCGCCGCCGCCGTTGCCGTGATGCGTTTCAGCAACGTTTTGTAGAGCATACGAAAATATTTTGGTGGTCTTTGCTTGAGATACTCGTCTCGGGCATGTGCAATCAACGTGTCAAATTCGCTGCAGGCCGCGGCGTCTTCATTCAGCATGAACTCGTTCTTGAATGCGCCAACCGCGCTGGCATCGGCAAGCAAGCGGGTGCGCCATTGTTCCGCCAGATGATGGAATGCATTTTGTTTCTGGGTCGGTGCCTTGAGCGCGTCGAGTTTTTCGATGATCGGTGCCGCATCGACCGTGCGCATCAGTTTGCCGATATATTGCATTTGCCGGCTCATGCCGCCGTGTTTGTTTGGGTTGATGCGTTTGGCATCCAGTAATGCATCGAGCAGGATTTCCGGCAGTTGAAACCGCTTTAGCGTCTCGACCGACAAACCAACCAGCTCCTCACCGACCTTTTGCAGCGCGGTCATGCGGCGTTTTGCCTCGCTTTTACTGATAGAATTTTCTTCGAAATCTTCTTCCACGGCTTTTC
>JANMNT010000342.1:0-1598 GCA_031368465.1 Burkholderiales bacterium | reverse complement strand
GTTGCTGCGATTTCCGAGTTACCGGGAAAAAGGAAGGTTCTCACGGACGTTTCTAAGGTCAGCAAAAAATTGAACAGATGTACAGCGCCGGTCACCCGCTCACTGTTCACCTGTTGAATTGCTCAGGATTTTTTTGTGTGCAATCGCAACATGGCCGCCTCCATGTCACCTTTGGCAACGTCAGGCCAGCTTTCGATCGCACGTTTGATGGCGTCATCGATGCTGCGTCCTTCATCCGCGCTCGGGCGGTGCAATACGTAATCAACCACTTCAGGCCGCTCCACGCCGCCGGGCTTGTCGGCCAGACCCGCAACAAGTTCACGCGGGTGTCCGATGCCTATCCGCAACCGCCAAAAATCCCTGGTACCCAAATGTCCGGCAATGTCCTTGACGCCATTACTACCGGCTGCACCGCCGGTTTTCATCTTGATGCCGCCTGGTGGCAGGTCCATCTCGTCATGCGCCACCAGAATTTCTGCTGGGCTGATTTGGTAAAACTTGGCCAATGCACCAACGGCGCGGCCGGAGTGATTCATGAATGTCGCCGGTTTTAGCAGCCAAACACCGGCTGATTTCGCGACGTCACCTTGAAATTTTGATTCTTTCTTGAAGGTTGCACCCAATTCACGCGCGAGCAACTCCACGAACCAGAAGCCGGCATTGTGTCGGGTCTGTTCATATTCGCGCCCCGGATTGCCGAGGCCGACGACGAGTTTGATCGGCGGGGTGGTCATGGTCAGCTTGAACAATTAAAACGCTATTTCTTGTGTCATAAAAAATGCCCGCTTACCCTGAGGGGCGGCGGGCATTTCAGTGTGTTGCGCGACAAGGAAAATATTATTTTTTCGTCTTGTCGTCTTTCTTGGGAGCCTCCTCCTCTTTAGCCTTCTGGTTGACAGCCGGTACATCGGCTGCTGCAACCGCCGTTGCCGCCGCTTCTTCCGAAGCCACTGCGCGCGGAATAATGATTGTCGCGACGGATTGATCGTCCTTGCGGTTCAATGCAATCGACTCAACCCCTGCAGGCATCTTCAGATGCGAGATATGGATCGAATGCCCTGCGGCGAGATCTTTCAAATCAACCTCGATAAACTCGGGCAAATCTTTCGGCAAACAGGTGATGTTGAGCTCATTAATGATGTGCGAAACAATTCCACCAGATTGCTTGACGCCCGGCGCGATATCGGCATTCACAAAGTGCAAAGGCACCTTCATGTGAATTTTTTTCAACGGATCGATGCGCTGAAAATCAATGTGCAGCACGTTTTGCTTCCATGCGTGCATTTGCACGTCACGCAGCAACACCTGCTCTGATTTCCCGTCAAGTTCCATGTCAAGAATAGACGCGTGGAACGCCTCCAGACGGAGCTTGTGGTAAATCTCGTTGTGATCCAGCTCGATCACGGCTGCGTCTTTGCCGCCACCGTAAATGATGCCGGGGACTTTGTCCGCGCGACGTAGGCGGCGGCTCGCACCCGTGCCCTGTACGCTACGCGAGGTTGCTTTCAATGCAATTTTCATGTTGATACTCCAGGTTAAAAACCATTCGCGACCAAATGGTTTGTTGCAAACACAAATCGAAATGCCGATCTGCGGTA
>JANMNT010000327.1:0-2677 GCA_031368465.1 Burkholderiales bacterium | reverse complement strand
CAAACGATTCCACGTTTGCCGCCGCTTTTTTGTTTTTTCCAGGTGCGCCATGCCGATTTATGCCTATAAATGTGCCACATGCGGCCACGCCGACGATGTGATGCAAAAGATGTCCGACGCCGCTCTGACCATGTGTCCTGAATGCGGCGCAGATAGCTACGCCAAACAATTGACCGCACCCGGATTCGCGCTAAAGGGCAGCGGCTGGTATGTGACGGACTTCCGCGGCGGAGGCAATGCAGCGGCGAAGCCGGCAGCCGACGTTAACACCGAATCAAAAGGTGATTCAAAGACCAGCGCACCTGCTGCGCCAAGCGCAGATAATGTCGTGGCTGCACCGTCGAGCGCCGTACCGGCGGCACCTGTTTCCAAGCCAACTGCTTCAGCGCCGTCGGAATAACCAATGAAAAAGTACCTTATCGCCGGATTGCTTGTCTGGATCCCGCTCGTCATCACCGTCTGGGTGTTGAAGTTGCTGATCGACACCATGGACCAGACGCTGCAACTACTGCCGGCAAGATTCCAAACCGATGCGATGTTTGGCTTTCACGTACCGGGCATGGGTGTGATTTTGACGGTGACAATTGTGTTGTTGACCGGTGTCATCGCCGCCAATTTTTTCGGTAAAAAACTGCTGGGCTGGTGGGATGTCATCCTCCAGCGTATCCCGATTGTTAGTTCGGTCTATGGTGGCGTTAAGCAGATTTCTGACACGTTGTTTTCACCAGAAGGCAAGGCGTTCCGCAAGGCTGTTCTGGTTCGCTACCCGCAACGCGATACGTGGACCGTGGCACTGCTAACGGGCGACCCCGAACATGAAGTCACGGACCATCTGGGTAAGGACAACTATTCGGTCTTTGTGCCGACCACACCAAACATCACCGCCGGTTTTTTCCTGATCGTTCCTAAGGCAGATGTTATCCCGCTCAAGATGACGGTTGATCAGGCGCTAAAGTACATTATTTCCATGGGCGTTGCAGAGCCGCCGCGACAAATTCAACCATTGCATACCAACGGGGCCGAGATGAAAAAATCCGGCACCGACCCCAATCCGTAGCCGCTGGGATATTCCCGGCGGCGCGTTGAGCCTTGTCTCGCGGTTGCTTCGCCTTGCAGGTGTTGACATTCGAAAACCAGCGACGACCTATCGTTTTAGCTGTTGCCGCTGTTGCGGCAAAACATGGAACAATAATCATGAGAACCAATTACTGCGGCTTGATTGACGCGAGCTATCTTGGCCAGACCGTCACCGTCTATGGGTGGGTTCACCGTCGCCGAGATCATGGCGGCGTCATTTTTATCGACCTGCGTGATCGTGAAGGCCTGTTGCAAGTTGTGATTGACCCCGACACGCCGGCCGCATTCAAGACCGCCGATCAGTCACGAAATGAATTTGTCATGCGGATCAGCGGGTTGGTTCGCCGGCGTCCCGGCGGCACGGTCAACACGAATCTGAAGTCGGGTGAGATCGAAGTGCTTGCCAAGGACCTCGAGATCTTGAACGCCTCGCTGACACCACCGTTCATGATGGATGATGACAATATCAACGAGGAAACCCGCCTCAAGTACCGCTACCTCGATTTGCGCCGCCCGCCCATGCAGGCGAATATGCGATTGCGCCATCGTGTGTCATCGGCTGCGCGGCGTTACCTTGATGATCAGGGCTTCATCGACGTCGAGACGCCTTTTTTGTATAAATCAACCCCCGAGGGCGCGCGTGAATTTTTGGTCCCCTCGCGCATTCATGACGGCCAGTTCTACGCGCTGCCACAATCGCCGCAGTTGTTCAAGCAGCTGCTGATGGTGGCGGGATTCGACCGTTACTATCAGGTCGTCAAGTGTTTCCGCGATGAAGATTTGCGCGCTGACCGCCAACCGGAATTTACCCAAATCGATATTGAGACATCGTTCCTCACCGAGCGCGAAATTCAGGACATCATGGAGGGTCTGATCAAGGCGCTGTGGAAGGCCGGTGTTGGCGTTGATCTGCCGGATTTTCCAAGAATGACGTATACGGAAGCGATGCGTCGTTTTGGCTCGGACAAGCCGGACTTGCGTATTTCGCTCGAGCTAACGGAATTGACAGACCTGATGAAGACCGTGGATTTCAAGGTGTTCCGGGCGGCGGCAGATATGAAGAATGGCCGCGTCGCCGCACTTTGTGTGCCGGGTGGGAACGAGAAATTCTCGCGTAAGGAAATTGATGACATGACCACTTTTGTTGCCATCTATGGCGCCAAGGGTCTTGCGTATATCAAGGTAAATGACGTGACCAAGCCCAATGAAGAAGGCTTGCAATCGCCGATTGTGAAGTTTCTGAATGCAGACGCGCTGGCCGGTATTCTGGCGGCGTGCAACGCCAAGAACGGCGATGTCATATTCTTTTGCGCCGACAAGGCCAAGGTTGTTAACGACTCGCTTGGCGCATTGCGTTCAAAGATCGGTCACGAAAAGGGCTTTGCCGAAAAAGGCTATAGGCCACTATGGGTGGTGGACTTCCCCGCCTACGACTATGATGACGAAAACCAGCGCTACGTTTCTGCGCATCATCCTTTCACCGCGCCAAAAGACGAGCATATTGAATTGATGGACAGCGATCCATCCAAGGTTTTGGCCAAGGCATACGACGTTGCAATGAATGGCTGGGAGATTGGTGGTGGCTCGGTGCGCATTCATT
>JANMNT010000258.1:0-3407 GCA_031368465.1 Burkholderiales bacterium | reverse complement strand
TTGTCGGACATTGCAACATTGCGAATTCCACGCGGTCTGGTGCTGGCCGCAGTCGACATGCTTCCGGCTGCGCGACGGGTCCTGGCGGGGCGGATGATGTTTGGCGCGCAGTCATGAAAGAGCGGCGAGAACATATTGTTGTGGTCGGCGGCGGTCCGGTGGGATTGAGTTTCGCGTTGGCCGCATCGAAACTACCATCAACAGACGTGACGTTGATCGAGCGAAACGCGATCGCGCCGAACGTCGCCGCACCGATGTCGGATGGTAATTTTGACAATCGTGTTTATGCATTGTCGCCGCAGACGGCCACATTTTTAGAGCGGCTGGGTGTGTGGGAAAGGATTCCCTCGTCACATAAAACGCCCGTCAACACGATGCGCGTGTTTGGTGACGCCGATTTGTTGTCCGGCCCGCTGTCCGAGATACATTTTGAACACGGCAAGGCGTTGGCACATATTGTCGAACATCGCACCCTGATGTCAGCATTGGTGTCGGCAACAGTCGGGACAGGATTGCGGGTGATGGCAGGTGTTAGCGTTGCCGGAATATCGTTTCCCACGGCGGGTAATCCGTCCCCGCAAATCGTGCTGGCGGGTGGCGCAGAAATTAACGCCGGGCTTGTGGTCGGTGCGGACGGTCGTGCATCGCAGGTGCGCAAGCTGGCCGGGATTGACGTGGTCGAAAAGGACTATGCAAGCAATGCCGTGGTGGCAAATCTCATTGCTGAACGACCACACGGCAATACCGCCATGCAGTGGTTTTCAGCAAACGGTGTGCTGGCGTTTCTGCCGTTGCCGGGCAATCAAATCTCGATCGTCTGGTCAACGTCACGCGTCCAAGCGGCCGATCTTTTGGCATTGGACGATGCGGCGTTTGCCGATGCGGTGGCGGCGGCCGCCGGGTTTTGTTTGGGCAAACTGAAACTGGCAAGCGCGCGGGAGGCAGTCGCGCTCAAGCGGGTTGCTGCACAGACTTGGGTGCGGTCGGGATTAGCGTTGATCGGTGATGCGGCACACGCGATTCACCCGTTGGCCGGCCAAGGGGTGAATCTTGGAATCGGCGACGCACAACAACTGGTTGCCGAATTGGCCTCAATGGGCGCTTTTTCGTCGGTCGGCGATATCGCCGCGCTCAGGCGATACGCCCGAAAACGTGCGGAATCTGCCGCTCTTATGGCGGAGACGACCGATTATCTGCAATCGCTATTCCTAAGGAATGACAATATGGCAAAGTGGCTGCGTCGCACCGGTTTTGTGTGGTTTGATCGATTGCCGATGATCAAGCGCACGGCAACAGAATACGCGATCCATGCGTAAACCTTTTTCTGTTTCTGCGGTCAATCTTAGTCAGAATCGCCGCCCAAACCTGCCATGCGTAATTTTTCAGGCAAGGCACGCAGTTGCACGGAATGCTTCCCTCAAATTTTTCCGGAATGTCGAAATGATGAAAAAAATACTGATTGCGCTGGCTGCCGCGCTGTTCGCCGTGTCGTGTGGTGTTCAGGCGAATCCGGACGAGTTAAAGCGGGAACTGGCCAAAAAATTTCCCGATCTCAAAGCTGAACGTATCACCAAGGCCGGCTATGGCGGCTTGTACGAGGTCTTTACCGGCACGGAAATTTTTTACACCGATGAAAAGGCGACATTTGTGGTGACCGGCAACGTGATTGATACCACCACCCGGGTCAACGTTACTGAAAAGCGACTGAACAAACTGACCGCAATCAATTTCGACGACCTGCCTTTCCAAAACGCGATCAAGCTGGTTCGCGGTGATGGTTCACGCCGGATCGCAATTTTTGAAGATCCACTTTGTGGTTATTGCAAAAAATTCGAAGCCGACCTGAATACAATCGACAACATGACTGCTTATGTCTTTCTCTACCCGATCCTGGCCGAGGACTCGATGATCAAGTCGAACGCGATCTGGTGTGCGAAAGACAGTCGCGTGGCTTGGCAGGACTGGATGCTGCGCAACACCGCCCCGGCAGGGGCGCCGGCTGACTGCAAATCACCCGCCGTCGACAACGTTGCGCTGGGGCAAAAGCTGCGTGTGAACGGCACGCCGGCGACATTTTTTGAAGACGGTGAACGCATTTCCGGCGCGCTGCCAAAAGAGGTGATCGAGGCAAAAATGGTGGCGGCTGATCGGCCGGAGGCCAAGTCAAAAACGGGCGCCGCCACATTAAAGAAATAGGACAGGCCGGTATTGTGCGGTCGGCATACCGGCCGCCGCCATCGCACTGGTTGCCAGAGGCTATTTGGGTGTCGTCATCGTTGCAGCAACCGCCGGGGCGGTCGGGGTGATCGATGGCGGCTCACGATTTGGGTCGTAGCCATTTGGCAGCAACACCCATTTCATGCCACTTTGCTTCATTCTGCCCGCCTGCGCGCCTGCCTCATCGCCGAAACCCCAGTAGAAATCAACCCTGACACCGCCGGCAATCGCGCCGCCCGTATCTTGGGCGACCATCAGGCGGTTCAATACCTGACTCGAGTTGGGAAATGTTGTTGAAAGAAATACCGGTACGCCGAGCGGAATGACCCGCTGGTCAACGGCAATTGATCGACCGGCTGTCAATGGGACGCCTAGTGTGCCGATCGGCCCGGAACCATCCGCCGGGATCTCCCGGAAAAAGACATAGCTAGGGTTGCCATTCATGAATTGACGGACCTTGGCCGGATTTCGCGCCGCCCACGCTTTAATACCCTGCATCGATGCGCGCTCGGCGCGTATTTCGCCGCGACGGATCAATAGGCCGGCAAGACTGCGAAACGGATGACCATTTTGATCGGCATATCCAACCCGGATGCGGCTGCCGTCCGGCAATTGGATTTGGCCGGAGCCCTGAATCTGCAGGAAAAACAACTCCACCGCATTGTCGACCCATACAATTTCAAGCCCCTTCAACGGCGAATTGGCGGGGTTGATGCCCTCAATGTCGGCGCGGTCGTAATAGGGCACGAGTTTGTTTCCAACAATGCGACCGCGTAGCCGACGGTGCTTCAGATCGGGATACACGTCGCTCAGGTCAACAGTGATCAAATCCTGCGGTGGTGCGAAGATCGGGAATTTATAAACTGCTGTGCGGGTGCGCGAACCGTTGAGCAGTGGCTCATAGTAGCCGGTCACCGTGCCGGTCTTTGACTCGTCAGCGTTGAGGACCTGATACGGCTGAAAATTTGCGCGAAAAAAATCAGCGGCAACCTGTTTCGATATGGTCTTCGCAACCAATGTATTTGCCACACCGCAAACACCTGTCCATTCGATGCGGGTTTTCAACACGCTGCAACCTTGTTCAAATGCGGTTAAGGCGTCACTGGGATCATCCGCCTCCCAGCCGACAAGTTCCGACCATACTGTTTTTTCCAACCGACCGCGCGGCGGCTCAATAATCGAGGATGCCG
>JANMNT010000234.1:0-4600 GCA_031368465.1 Burkholderiales bacterium | reverse complement strand
GCCGGCCCGCCGATCTGCACACGCGAACCGCCCAATGCGGAAATGATGAAGCCCGCGACAATTGCCGTCACCAAACCCTGATCGGGTCGCACGCCCGAGGCAATACCAAACGCCAGCGCCAATGGCAGGGCGACAATGCCGACCGTCAGGCCGGCACCCAGATCAGCGACAAAGTCTGCACGTGTGTACCCGGCAAGATGGTTGAGAATGCGCGGTCGAAACACAATCGCCGACACAATCGAAGATAAAAACTTCATGGCCTGTCGCAATATCGTGGCACTTGCATGCGATCACTTCCAACAACAAATGGAAGGATGACATTAATGACATTACGCCGATGACACATCGACGGTTGGGCATGTAGGACAAATCCGGACATACCGTCAGCTTACTCTTTTCCGCGTTAACCGGTATGTGCGCTATCGCGCCGGGCGGGCTATTGTGCAGCGATCGGCGCCATGCCGGGCGACACCAGCGGTCGTGCATGCACCCACTGGACCAGCGCGTCTTGAGCGGCTTGTGTCAATAGTGCGTTGGAATGATTGACCATCATCACCACGCTATAGCGGCGTTCGTCGGCAGCCAGGACATAACCTGCCAGCGCACGCACGTCGTTCAAGGTGCCACTTTTCATGTGCGCACTACCGGCCACCACATCGGTGCGCAAACGACGGCGGAATGTGCCGTCAACACCGACTAATGACATCGATGAAATAAACTCGGGCATGGTTGGCGAACGCCATGCGGCATCCAGCACCTGTGAAAGCGACGCAGCCGAAATGCGCTCGATGCGCGACAGCCCCGAGCCGTTTTCGATGACCAGCTCGGGTGCGGCGATGCCTTTGCGTTTGAGCCAACCGCGCACAATTTCCAGCGATCGTGCCGAAGTGGCGGGCTGTTTGTCGATCTCACCCGATAAGGTCAGATACACCTGCCGCGCCATGACATTGTTGGAGAATTTGTTGATGTCGCGCACCATGTCCCCGAGTGGTGGCGATTCGGTGGTGGCAATCAGTCGTGCGTCGGCCGGTGCCGGGGCAAGGCGCACCGCACCCTTCCAGATGCCGCCGACGTCGCCCCACATATTGGCAAACACCCCGCCGACAAAACGCGCGTGGTCGAGCAGTGAAATATTCCAGGTGCTTTCACCGCAGCGGCGCGGGTAATTGCCGGTAAAGATCATTTTGATTTGGGTCGGCGTCACCGTTTGCACATCAAGTTTGATGCGTTCCCGCCAATCGCCACAGGGTGCATCAACCAGCCTGGTGCGATTAACGATCTCGATTTGCGCCGGCTTCACGTCTGGCGAAATACTCACGCTGCGGTCATCAACGGCGGGCGCGAATTGAAAGCGCACGGTCTTGAAATTCATCAGCAGCGCATCCGGCCCGACGTTGTAAGCGCGCGTGGTTTCACCGTCGAACTTTGCGGGGTCGTGATAAGGCTCGGCAAAAAACGAACGGTCGAGCACCAGATCGCCGGTGATGGTGCGCAAGCCGCGTTCGCGCAATTGTTTGAGCAGCATCCAGAATCGTTCCACCGTCAACTTCGGGTCGCCCGAACCCTTCAGCACAAGATCACCCGTCAGCGTCGAACCGCGCAAATCACCGGCGACATAAACCTCGGTCTTCCATGTATAGGCCGGCCCGAGCAATTCCAACCCCGCATAAGTGGTGACGAGTTTCATGACCGATGCAGGATTCATCGGCCGATCGGCGTTTATGGAAATCAGCGGCTCACGCGCACCAACCTCCTTGACCACGATTGCAATTGCCTCGGCGGGCACCTGCGCCTTGGCAAATATCTCGGCGATGGCCGGCGGTAATTCTGCCGGCGATGCTGGTTTCGGTTGCGCGTCGGCGTTCACTGCCAGCAACATCATCAACAGCGCGACGCAGACAACCTTCAAGCGGTTACCTCGTCAATCGCGGCGATGGTTTCGGCCACCATCCACGCAACCGTTTCGGCATCAATCACATACGGCGGCATGAAATAGACGGTGTTGCCGATCGGTCTCAACAACAGGTTCCGTTTTAGTGCGGCCGCAAATAATTGCCGCGCAAAATCAGCTTTGTCGCAATAAACGTCAAACGCCCAGATCATGCCGGTATGGCGGAAATTTTCAACACGTGTGTGCGCAACAATCGGTGCCATCAACCGCGTGAAGATGGCGGCGTTGGTACGATTGGTTTCGATGACGTTGTCAGCCGCAAAAATGTCGAGCGTTGCCAGCGCCGCACGACACGCCAGCGCCGAGCCGGTGTACGAATGTGAGTGCAAGAACCCACGCGCGACGTTATCGTCATAAAACGCGTTGTAAATAACGTCACTCGTCAACACACACGACAGCGGCAGATAGCCGCCGGTAATGCCCTTGGACAGGCACATAAAGTCAGGCAGTGGTGCGTCAACCTGCTCCCACGCAAACATACTGCCGGTGCGACCGAAGCCGGTCATAATTTCATCGGCGATCAAGTGCACGTTGTAGCGCGAACACAGTTCACGTGCGCGCTGCAGGTACTGCGGATGGTACATACGCATGCCCGCCGCCCCCTGCACCAGTGGCTCGACAATCAACGCCGCGATTTCATCGTGACGCGCGATCAACAACGCTTCGAGCGCGGCGGCGGCGGCGACCGCGCACGACGGGCAACACGGGAAATCGTCCTCACCAATTGTGGCTTTTGCCGGGTGCGGAAACGGCACCAACAGATTGTTGTTGAGCAGTGGTGCGTAGGCGTCTTTGAAAATGGTGACGTCCGTGACAGATAACGCACCGAGCGTTTCGCCGTGGTAACTGCCGGCGAGCGAGACAAATTTTGTTTTACCATGCTGACCGCTGTTGCGCCAGAAATGGAAACTCATTTTCAGCGCGATCTCCACCGCAGAAGCACCATCGCTGCCAAAAAACGCGTGGCCGAGGCCGCTTAATTTTTGCAATCGCTCGGCGAGCTCGACCGCCGGCGCGTGGGTAAAACCGGCCAGCATCGCGTGTTCGAGCGTATCGAGTTGCGCCTTGATGGCGGCGTTGATACGCGGATTGGCGTGACCAAACAGATTCACCCACCAGCTCGACACACAATCGAGATACGCCTTGCCATCAAAGTCGGTCAGCCACACTCCCTGCGCCGAGGCGATGGGCACCAGCGGAAACCGCTCGTGGTGCTTCATCTGCGTGCACGGGTGCCAAACGCTTGCCAGTGATCGCTTAACGATATCGGTGTTGCGGGCGGTACTGCTTTGGTTGGGCGGGATCATGGCGCTGTGAATCTATCACACCGCGTTGCTGATTCGCCGTCGCGCATGTCGGCGAATCAAATTGAAACTGCCCGAAGGACGGGCATCTTGCGGCAAAAATTGCCGGTGATGTCCGCCGAATCTGGTGTTCCAGTTCTGTTTTACGGCCCCATGAATCCCAGATCTGCCGTTGCAAAGCGACCGATATTCGGAAACACCTGGGTGACCTCATTGCCATTCAACCCAAACCAATTCGCCATGGTCGCTGCGTACTGATCGACCGACGTGGTTGGAATCCACCATCCTTCACCGGCATCATCAGGTCCATCAATCAACAATTGCGGGAAGGCGCCGTTCATGGCGTGACGACTCATGACTGGATTCCATCGTCGGATCGGCGACACGGTCTGAACATGGTCGATTGCGCGCGGCGCTTCCAACACACGAAACGTCGAACAGTCGATGCGCGATGGCGTTAAATTATTTCGCTGGTGTCTGGCATTGGAGGCACTGGCAGGTTGAGTGCGTCCAATACTTTTAATGCCGCGTATGCATCATTGGCGGCATACAGTAATTGTTGTGCCGTCAGGGTCGGCATCGCCCAGTTTGAGGTGGTGACACGTTTTGATTTGTGGAATTTTTGATTGAGCACAATGGCGACCGCCGCCCGGACGCCCGCTGTATTGCGATAGCCACGTTTGCGAAACTCAACGTTCAGATCCACCACCGCACCCAACACGATGCCGAATTTGCGCTGAATCTGACCGTGGTCGGATTCCAATCCAAAACCCACTTTCAGGATTTCATTGGAGCCCAGAATATCGAGCAAGAATTCGTGTCCGGCGGGTTGGTGCAGTTGAAAGATGAAGGCTTTTTCACGCGTGGCAAACTGGACAACATGCGGCCCGGTGCTGATTTCGCCCTTGGCAAAGGTGGGCTTGGATTCGGTGTCGAAGCCCACGACCTGAGCATCGCGAATTTCCGCAGTTGCGTCGGCAAAGTGCGCGGCTGTCACGGGCACGACAATTGATTCCAGTGTGAGCCCGGCAAATGGTGCAAGCAGGGTGGTGTCGGCTTTTGATGGTGTTGCCTGGCGCATGAGAGGGGGAAATTTTATGGACGAGCGTGAAAACCGTTCGCGCCGAACGATCTACGCGAGGCATCAAACTGCTTGCGCCTTCAAATTGTAGACGCTTGCAGTTTACCGTGACGAATCGGGCACGATGGTATTTTCGGGGTAAGCGATTCGCGACAAGTGCCGTCGCGCGGCGCTGAGACACACACAATTGCCGGACGTGACGTTATGTTCAACCAGGTGCGCCGGTTTTTGGTTTCGTCATGCGGGCGCCAACCTGAATACCCA
>JANMNT010000219.1:0-5677 GCA_031368465.1 Burkholderiales bacterium | reverse complement strand
AACCGGCGCGCGGTGAGTTCGGCAATGCGGTTTTGCGCCACCCAGGTCGCGTAGGTCTTTATCTTCACCTCGTCGGCGCTGGTGGTGGCCATGGCGGTGGCGCGCATGGTCGCGGCGAGTGCGATTGACAAAATCGCCAGCGCGATCAGCACTTCGACCAGCGTAAAGGCGGACGATGGTTTGATGTTCATGGTGATGCTTTTTCGATGGCAAACGACATATTGCCGAGTGCATCACCGACAATCACGCGCTGATGCGTGCTTGATGCGACCCGCAGGGTGAACGGCATACCGACGCCGGCCGGCAGGAATGTGACCACCTGCGCTTCGGCCCCGACACGCGGCGTGTTGTCGGTCGCGGACACCGCCAGCGTCGCGGTCACGCCATCGCGCCACGCACGCGGCTTCAAACTGCCGCTGGTCGCGTCGATCCATTTTGCTTCAATGCTGTTGGGGTCGCGTTCGAGAAACGCGACGCCCAGATCGGTGAGGCGCATGGCGATCGGATAACCCGAGAAGGCCGCCTGATCGCGGGTTTTTTCAATCAACGCCATCAGGCGCTCGGCTTCCTGACGCACCCGTTCTTCGTCGCCGACAAACAAATTTGAAACCGTAATCGACAGCCCGATGCCGACAATCACCACCACCACCAGAATCTCAACCAGCGTGAATCCGCGCGGGCCTTTCAGGGCGTTTTTCCCCGAACGCACGCATCGGCAGGAGGGCGCGGCGCCTTCAATCAAAGCGCCCACGATCCAATATCGGCGTTGTTGCCCTCGCCGCCGGATTGTTTGTCGGCGCCGAAGCTGAACACATCGATCTCGCCCTTGATGCCGGGATTCAAATATTGATACGGTGTTTTCCACGGGTCGGTCGGCAGGCGTTCGATATAACCGCCCTGTTTCCAGTTGGCCGGCTGTGGGTTTGAGGTCGGCTTTTGCACCAGTGCCTGCAAGCCTTGATCGGTGGCCGGGTAAAAGCCGTTGTCGAGCCGGTATAACTTCAACGCCTGCATGATGATGGCGATATCGGCCTTGGCGGCGGTGACCTTGGCTTGATCCGGGCGGTCGAGAATTTTGGGTACCACCACCGCCGCAAGAATGCCGAGGATCACCACCACAATCATCACTTCGATCAGGGTGAAGCCGCGGTTGGCGAGTTGGCGCAGGGTTGCAAGTGGTGTGTTGGCAGTCATGGCATTGTTGTTGGTTGAATTGGCGGGCCGGTTTAGCGGGCAACAAGTTGGTTGAGTTCAAAAATCGGCAGTAACACCGCCAGCACAATACACAGCACGATGACACCCATCAGGACGATCATGGCAGGTTCGATCATTGCGGCAAGTCGCGCAGTGCGGGTTTCGAGTTCACGTTGCTGTTGGCGCGCCGCGCTCGCGAGCGTTTCACTCAAGCGGCCGCTGGCTTCACCCGAGGCGATCAGATGCAGCATCACCGGCGGAAACAAGGCCGGCTTGGTCTGCTGTGATTGTAGTGCCCGCGACAACGCCACACCTTCCCGGACTTGATTGGTGGCGCGGGCGAGTGCCTCCCGCATCGGCAGATTCGACACCACCCCCACGCCGGCATTCAACGCCGCCAATACCGGCACACCACTGCCGACCAGAATCGACAGGGTGGCGGCGAGTTGCGCCGATTCCCGCACCCGGATCAAGCGGCCAAAAATCGGCAGGGTCAACAAAAATGTGTGCACGCGGCGGCGCGATTTTTCCTGCTGCATCAACGCACGGTAGCCAAACACGGTGGCAACGCCGGCGAGTAGCCAAAGCCACCAGGTCCATTGTAAAAATGTCGATAGCGCCAGCAGGCCGCGCGTCATCAGTGGCAGCGTTTGTTTGGTTGCGTCAAACACACCCACCACCTGCGGCACCACGTACAGCATGAGGCCCACCACCACCATCAGGCAAATCGACATGACGATGACCGGATAGACCATCGCGGTAATCAGTTTTTGTTTGATCGCCTGCTGCTCTTCGACGTAATCGGCAAGCTTTAACAACACATCCGACAATTTCCCCGACGCTTCGCCGGCACCGACCAGGGTGCGATACAGTTCGGAAAACGATTGCGGAAAACCCGCCATCGCTTCGGCAAGTGATTGGCCTTCGCGAATATTGGCGCGTAATGCCGCCACCACCTGCCGCTCGCGTTCGGTTTCGGCTTGTTCGATCAATGCGCTCAGCGCCGCCTCGATGGTCAACCCGGCACGGACCAGCGTGGCGAGTTGCCGGGTCAGGCCGGCCAATTCATCCGTCGATAAACCACGTGATAGACGCGGGGTGATGGTGCTGTCGTTGGCAGCTTTTGCGTGTATGGCCGACACATCCAGCGGAAACAAACCCTGCTCGCGCAACACCGCGCGCGCCAGACGCGGGCTGTCGGACTCGATCACGCCGCGTTGCTCGCGGCCATCCAGATCGTATGCGGTGTATTTGAAGCCGGGCATTGATTAGCCGCTAATCACGGGTGACGCGTAAAACTTCCTCGCGCGAGGTGACTTTTTGCTCGACCCAGCGCATGCCGTCTTCACGCAGCGACTTCATGCCGCCGGCCATTGCCGCCGCGGCGATATCAGCCTCGGCCTTGCCGTCGTGGATCAGGCCGCGAATGGCATCATTGACGGTGAGCAATTCATAGATGCCGGTACGGCCGCGGAATGCTTCCGGATCACCCGAGCCGTCGAGTTTGCGCACCAGACGCTGCGCCAACACACCGCTCAAGGTGGAGGCCAATAGATAAGGTTCGATGCCCATATCAACGAGTCGCGTGACGGCACCGGCCGCCGAATTGGTATGCAGCGTGGCCAACACCAAATGGCCGGTGAGGGATGCCTGCACGGCAATCTCGGCGGTTTCAAGGTCGCGAATTTCACCGATCATGATCACATCCGGGTCCTGCCGCAAAATTGCCCGCAGCGCCCGTGCAAACGACATGCCGATTTTGGCGTTGACCTGGGTTTGACCGACACCATCAAGGTCGTATTCAATCGGGTCTTCGACCGTCATCATGTTGCGGGTGGCGGCATCGAGCCGTGACAGCGCCGCATACAGTGTGGTCGTTTTGCCCGAGCCGGTCGGACCGGTCACCAGAATGATGCCGTGTGGCTGATCGATCAATTTGTCGAGTTGGCCGAGTGTTTCCGCCGACATGCCCAGGCCGTCGAGCGACAAACGGCCGGCTTGTTTGTCCAACAATCGCATCACCACGCGTTCGCCGTGGCCGGTCGGCAGCGTCGAAACACGCACATCAACCGAGCGGCCGGCAATTTTGAGCATGATGCGGCCATCCTGCGGCAGACGTTTTTCGGCGATGTCGAGTTCGGCCATCACTTTGACGCGTGACACCAATGCCGCGTGCAGATTGCGTTTGGGTTCGACCACATCGTGCAACGCGCCGTCGACACGGAAACGCACCAGTGAACGCCGCTCAAAAATTTCCAAATGGATGTCGGACGCCTGTTGCCTTACCGCCTGTGTCAACAGCGCGTTGATCAGTTTGACAATCGGTGCGTCGTTTTCGGTCTCGAGCAGATCGGTGATTTCCGGCAACGACTCGGTGAGCGCCGCCAGGTCGGCTTCCGATTCAATGTTGGAGGCGATCTCGGCAACGTGCCGATCACCGTCATCCTCGCCTGCGGCACCAAACGCATAGGCGCGTGCCAGTCGTGATTGAAATTCGTCGGCCGAAAGCAACACGTGTTTGAGTGTTTTGCCGGTCAGGCGGCGCACTTCGGCGAGAGTTGAAGACTCCGGATTCGGCGCCAGCCAGACTTCGATTTCATTGGCTCCGTCGGGTTTGACCAATAGACGCGCGGTGATCACACCCTTGGCCTTGGCGAAGTGATACGGCAACAGCCGCACCGTGTCGCGGTCGGCGGTTTCGAGCATTTCGCGGTGTTTGGCGTCGCTGGAGCCCATGTTATTTCTTGGCCGGTATGGCCGACTCCATCGGCGGTAGCGTTGGCAACAGCGGACCCCCGGTCGGTGGCAGCAGCGAATCGGCTTCCTTGATTGAATTCGCCTGTTCACCCCGAATGTATTCGTAGCGCGAGCCGGTCAGTTGTGAGGTCGCCTTGGCATCACGCACCACCACTGGTCGCAGGAAAATCATCAGGTTGGTTTTTTCGCGGCTGCGGGTTTGGTATTTAAACAAGTTGCCGAAGAACGGAATGTCACCGAGCAAAGGTACCTTGCTGTCACCGTTTTTGGTGTCGTCCGACACCAGTCCGCCGATGACGGCGATCTGGCCGTCGTCAACCAACACGGTGTTTTCGATCGAACGTTTGTTGGTGATCAGGTCGGCGGAACGGATGGCGGACGAGGTCGGTACCACGCTGGAGATTTCCTGAAATACTTTTAACTTGACCGAGCCGCTCTCCGACACCTGCGGCGTGACCCGTAGGGTCAAACCGATGTCTTTGCGTTCGATGGTTTGAAACGGGTTGCTCGAGCCGGTGGTGGTTTGGGTGAAACTACCGGTGACAAACGGCACGTTCTGGCCGGCGACAAATTTTGCTTCTTCATTGTCGAGGGTCAGGATGTTTGGTGTCGACAACACATTGGCACGCTGGTCGTTTTCCAACGCACGCGCCAGTGCACCAAGGTTCAGCACCGTGCCAACCCCGGGAATGTTCACGCTGCCACGCACCACGCCGATATTGAGGCCCTGGCCGATGGTGCCGACGTTTTGCGCGCTGGTGATGATATTGCTGCCGCTGCCGCCGAAGTTGGTGCCGCCGATGATGTTGGCGCCGGGCTTGTTAATGCCGGTCAGATCCTGCCACTGGATACCAAACTCAGCCGCGACGGCGGAGGTGACCTCGGCAATCAGCACTTCAACGTGTACCTGCGCACGCCGTTGATCGAGCTTGTCGATCACGCTACGCAGCGAGTTGTAAACGTGATCCGGTGCGGTGATGATCAGCGAATTGGTCGCGGCGTAAGCCTGGATGTTGCTCGACACGCCGGCACCCACGCCGCCGCCGCCGCCGGTGACTTGTTGCAGCGCCGCGCCGGTGCCGGGGTTGACAACCGTGGTACCAGACGTTGCTGCGCTGCCCGACCCGCTCAACAAACCGCGCAATGTTTCGGCGACCTTGGTGGCTTCGGCATTTTTTAAATACACCACATTGATATTGCCGTTGGCGGCGGTCGGCGTGTCGACCTGCGCGACCAGGGCGCGAACGCGCGTGACCATTGCCGGGGTATCGGCACGCACAATCAACATATTGGTGCGTGGCTCGACGCCAACCGAAAGTTTGGCCGGTGCGCCGGGGTTGGCCGGGTTCTGCGAGGCTTCCGGCATCAGCCGCTGAATCAGGTTGGCGATGTCCACCGCGCTGGCGTGTTGCAACTTGATGGTTTGCAAGTCGGTCGAGGTCGGCACATCAATGGCGGCGACGATCTTGCGGATACGTTCGACGTTTGACGCGTAATCGGTGATCACCAGCATGTTGTTGCCGGGGTAGGCGCTGATAAAGTTGTTTTGTCCGACCAGCGGGCGTAATACCGTGGCGAGTTGTGCGGCGGATTCGTTTTGCAGCGGGATGATTTGGGTGACGATGCGATCACCCGATGCGCTGGCGCCGGGGGCCATCAACCGTCCCGATGTTTTGGCATCGGCCTCCGGGATGATTTTCACGACGCCGTTTTCCTCGACCGCGGC
>JANMNT010000194.1:0-2351 GCA_031368465.1 Burkholderiales bacterium | reverse complement strand
GCCGGTGTCCACTTCGGTCATCAAACCCGCTTCTGGAATCCAAAGATGGCACCGTATATTTTTGGTGCCCGCAACAAAATCCACATTATCAATCTTGAGAAGTCGCTCCCGATGTATCAGGACGCACTCAAGTTTGTGCGCACGCTCTCGTCAAACAAGGGCACCATCCTGTTTGTCGGCACCAAGCGCCAGGCTCGCGAAATCATCATGGAAGAGGCCACGCGCGCAGGTATGCCGTTTGTCGACTTCCGCTGGTTGGGCGGCATGCTGACCAACTACAAAACGGTCAAAGGCTCGTTGAAGCGCTTGAAAGACCTGGAGCTGATGGTTGCGGAAGGTTCGCTCGAGAAGCTGTCGAAAAAAGAAGCGCTGACCTATTCGCGCGAGTTGGAAAAACTCCAGCGTGCAATGGGCGGCATCAAGGACATGGGCGGCGTGCCCGACGCGATTTTTGTGATCGATGTCGGTTACCACAAAATTGCCGTCACCGAAGCCAAAAAGCTGGGTATTCCAATCATCGGTGTTGTTGATACCAACAACTCGTTAGACGGCGTGGACTACATCATTCCGGGCAACGACGATTCAACGCGTGCCATTCGTTTGTATGCGCGTGGTGTTGCGGACGCGATTCTCGAGGGGAAGAGCCAGGTGATCAGTGAAATGGTCGCGGCCACCGACGAACTCGTGGAAGTCACCGACGAAGAAGCCAAGTAAGTTGCGGAAGCCGGAAAAAAGGGGCTCCGGCCCCTTTTTTTTGAACTGGCAACAAGAAAATCGTCAGCGTCAAAATTGGCGCCCGCCTAACGGAACATGTGCGTGGCTGCCGACATAACGCTGATATGCAAGCGATTCAGATATCAACCAAGACATCACCAAGCGTGACAAAGGAAACAAAAATGGCAGAAGTTACAGCAGCAATGGTCAAGGAACTCCGTGAAAAAACCGATGCGCCAATGATGGAGTGCAAAAAAGCGCTGTCAGAGGCGGCGGGCGATATGGAGAAGGCCGAGGAAATTTTGCGCGTGAAGTTGGGTAACAAGGCGACCAAAGCCGCGTCCAGGGTGGCGGCCGAAGGTGTGTGCGCAATCTATATTTCCGGCGATCAGAAACTCGGCGCGATTATCGAGGTGAACTGTGAAACCGATTTTGTTGCAAAAAACGACGACTTTCTGGCGATGACGGCGACGCTGGCGAAAATGGTTGCGGACACAAACCCGGCCAACGTTGAGGTGTTATCGGCAATGCCGATGGGCGGGACCACCGTCGACGAGGCCCGCAAGGCGTTGATTGGCAAAGTCGGCGAGAACCTGTCGATCCGCCGCTTCAAACGGGTTGATGCAGTCGGAACACTGACCTCATACATTCACGGCGGCGCAAAAGTGGCAACGCTGGTGGATATTTCCGGTGGTGAACCGGTGCTTGCCAAGGACGTGGCGATGCACATCGCCGCGACCAAGCCAAAGGCGCTTGACGTATCTGGTGTGGCACCAGAAGATATTGCCAAGGAGCGTTCAGTTGCCGAGGCGAAGGCCGCCGAGTCGGGTAAGCCGGCCGAAATCGTCGCCAAAATGGTCGAGGGTTCGGTTGCCAAATTTTTGAAAGAAGTTTCGTTGTTGACACAGCCGTTCGTCAAAGATGACAAACAAACCATCGCGCAATTGACCAAGTCCAAAGGGGCTGCGATCAACGGCTTTACACTTTATCTGGTGGGTGAGGGCATTGAAAAGAAAGTAACTGACTTTGCGGCGGAAGTCGCCGAGCAGGCAGCCGCGGCTGCAGCTGCGGCAAAGGCAAAAGCGGCTGCATAGTCTGTTGGAGATGGACAATGTTCGCCGGAGGTCAGTGAACCTGCCCGCGCCACAGTGGCGGGCCGGCATTGTCGGGTGAATGCCGCTTTTTGCCACAATTGCATCGTAAGGTTGCGGCCTGCAATCAGGGTCGTTCCAGAAGTTAATATAGCCCAGGAGGAAATTACGTAATGTCGTCCGCATTTTCGTCCACGCTGTCTCAAGTCGCACCACCAAAATACCAGCGCATTCTGCTGAAACTTTCCGGCGAGGCGCTGATGGGTGACGACGCCTTTGGCATCAACCGGCCGACCATCGAGCGCATTGTCGCCGAGATCAAGGAAGTTGCCGATATGGGGGTGGCCATTGGCATCGTCATCGGTGGCGGCAACATTTTCCGAGGCGTTTCGACCAGCGCCGCAGGTATGGATCGTGCGACCGCCGACTATATGGGCATGCTTGCAACGGTGATCAATTCGCTGGCCTTGCAAGACGCCCTGTCAAAAGTCGGGTTGTCTCCACGCGTGCAGTCGGCAATCAATATCGAGCCGGTGGTGGAGCCCT
>JANMNT010000245.1:0-4041 GCA_031368465.1 Burkholderiales bacterium | reverse complement strand
CGGGCGAAAAATCCATGGCAGGGAAGATGTTTTTGCTCGGCACAGACGACCAGGGGCGCGATATGTTGTCCGGTATCTTTTACGGACTGCGGACGTCGCTCGGCGTTGGTGTTCTGTCGACGGTCTTCGCGCTCAGCATCGGCCTGATCTTTGGCATGCTCGCAGCCTATTTCGGTGGCTGGGTTGATACATTAATCATGCGTATTGTCGATATTCAGCTGTCGTTTCCGGCGATCTTGATCGCACTTATCTTGTTGGCTGTGTTTGGTCAGGGTGTCGACAAGGTGATCATTGCGCTCATTACCGTCCAATGGGCGTACTACGCCCGGACTGTGCGCGCGTCGGCGCTGGTCGAGCGGCAAAAGGAATATGTCGAAGCGGCAACCGTGCTCGCGCTGTCAAAGCCGCGGATTGTGTTTCGACATATGCTGCCGAATTGTCTGCCGCCGTTGATCGTGGTGGCAACCGTACAGGTGGCCCACGCGATATCGCTTGAGGCAACGCTGTCATTTTTGGGGTTGGGGATGCCGATTACCGAGCCCTCGCTCGGGCTGTTGATTTCGAACGGCTTTACCTACCTGTTGAGTGGTAAATATTGGATCTCGTTTTATCCCGGGTTGGCGCTGCTGGTCACCATCATGTCGATCAACCTCGTCGCCGATCAGTTGCGCGACATTCTCAATCCGCGTCTTAAGAAATGACCGCAACCTTACACGTCGATAATTTGCAAACCCACTTCTTCACCAAAGCCGGTGTGGTGAAAGCCGTCGACGGCGTTTCCTTTTCCGTTGCGCGCGGCGAAGTGATGGGTCTGGTCGGCGAATCCGGCTCGGGCAAATCGATGACCGGCTATTCGGTGATGGGTTTGGTGGATGCGCCCGGCAAAATTGTCGGTGGGCGAATCGTGCTCAACGGCGTCGACGTCACGGCCTACAACAATGCTGAATGGCGGACGCTGCGCGGCAACCGCATCGCAATGATTTTTCAAGACCCGATGATGACCCTCAACCCGGTGTTGCGGATCGATACACAGATGATTGAGGCGATTACGGCGCACGAAAAAATAGGCCAGGCTGCGGCGCGCGATCGTTGCCGCGATGCGCTGACCAAAGTCGGCATCGCCTCACCCGATGAGCGACTCACCGCCTATCCGCACCAGTTCTCCGGGGGCATGCGGCAGCGTGTCGCGATTGCAATTGCACTGCTCAACAAGCCAGACGTCATCATTGCGGACGAACCCACCACCGCACTCGATGTAACCATCCAGGGGCAGATACTTTTTGAGATGCAGAAGCTTTGTCGCGAAACCGGCGCGGCGTTGATTTGGATTACCCATGACCTTTCCGTGATTGCCGGTCTGGCCGACAACGTTGCGGTAATGTACGCCGGCAAAATTGTCGAGCACGGCAGTGTTGCCGACGTGCTTGACCGGGCAAAACATCCGTACACCCGTGGGCTGCTTTGCTCCGTTCCCTCGTGCAACCCCCGCGGCCAGCCGCTCAAGCAGATTCGCGGCATGACGCCAACGCTGCTTGGCATTGGTTCGGGTTGTGCGTTTCGCGAACGATGCGACAGTCGGGATGGTGACTGTGAAAGCATGCCGGCGCTGACTGAAAATGGTCTGCACCGCGTGCGTTGTCATCATCCATTCGCGGACATTCAAACGGCCGTCAAAGGATGAAAGTGCAATATCCGCGGACATTTCCAGCCACAATTGCCTGAAAATGGCCGCCAATAAACGACTTTTAGTTTAATTTTGTAAATAATATGTACCCATGCCCGGACCACACATGACATCACTGCTTGAACTCAAACACGTTTCCAAACGCTTCGAGAAAAAACTCGATGCGGCGGGCAGAATTGCGAAAAGGCTTGGGGCGAATCTTGCGGATGAAACCGTGCATGCGGTTGATGACGTCAGCCTCAGTATCCGGGAGGGTGAAGTGGTCGGCCTGGTTGGCGAGTCAGGTTGTGGCAAGTCAACGCTGGGCAGGATTGTTGTCGGCCTGCATCAACCGACCGCCGGTGAAAAATTCTGGCGGGACAATCCGGTTTCCGGGATGAGCGCGGATAAAAAACGCGCGATGCAGCTCGAAGGCCAAATGATTTTCCAGGACCCGTACGCGTCGTTGAACCCGCGCTTTCGTGTCGAAGACATTATTGGTGAGGCAACCGTCGTGCACGGCATTATCCCGGCATCGGAAAAATCACGTTACGTCGCATCCATCATGCAAAAGGTCGGACTTGATGCCGGGCTCGCCAAACGTTTTCCGCATCAGTTTTCCGGCGGCCAACGCGCACGCATCGGTATCGCACGTGCACTGGCCGTGAAGCCGACCTTTATTGTTTGTGACGAGGCCGTCGCCGCGCTCGACGTTTCAATCCAGGCGCAGGTACTGAACCTGTTCATCCAGCTGCGTGAAGATCTGAACCTGACTTATCTTTTTATCAGCCACGATCTTGGCGTCGTACATCATGTGTCGGATCGCGTTGTTGTCATGTATCTTGGGCGCGTGGTCGAAGAAGGGCCGACCGATGAAATATTTGCAACGCCCAATCATCCGTACACACAGGCGTTGTTGAAAGAAGTCCCATCGTTGACAGTGCGAAAAAAGGATTTTGTTGCGGTCACGGGCGAGATTCCTTCGCCACTAAACCCGCCGTCCGGCTGCCATTTTCATCCGCGCTGTCCGCATTCGACCAGTCGATGTGTCGAGACCGCGCCGCCGCTCAAACAAATTGCGCCACTGCGTTTTGCCGCCTGTCACCTCAATTCCGATCTGTAATTTCATTCGAAGATACATAAATCATCATGTCCAACATACTTCAACCCAGTACCGCCTTTACCTTGTTGACCCCAAGTACGACCCACGATCATGATGTGCCGGTGGTGTTTGATTCGCCACACAGCGGTACCCGTTACCCGCAAAATTTTGGCTATGTCGTTGATCATGGCAGTCTGCGTCGTGCGGAAGACACGCATGTTGATGTGCTGTATGCGGCGGCACCAGAATTGGGCGCATCCCTGCTGCTGGCGCATTTTCCACGCAGCTACATTGATGCAAACCGGTCTCTGCTCGACATTGATCCGGCGCTTCTTGACGCTGCCTGGCCGGGGCCCGTTAATCTCACCAAGAAAACGGAAAAGGGTATCGGTCTGGTATGGCGCCTGCTCGATACCGGCGAGGCAATCTACGACCGCAAGCTATCGATTGAAGAAGTGCAGGCGCGCATCGCAAAATGTTATGCGCCATACCACAAGGCGCTGCGCGACACCATGAACAGTATTCATAAACACTATGGCGCGGTGTGGCATGTCAACTGCCATTCGATGCCGGCGACCTCGTCCGTTATTTCTGAAGAGGGTCCCGGCGTTGCGCGCGCCGACTTTGTGTTGGGTGATCGTGATGGCACAACTTGTTCGTCTGAATTCACGTCATTTGTCGCCATCACCCTGAAGGACATGGGGTACAACGTCAAGGTGAACGATCCGTACAAGGGGGTTGAGCTGGTGCGTGCGTATTCAGATCCCGCCGGTAACAAACACTCGCTGCAAGTGGAAGTAAATCGCAGACTCTATATGGACGAAGAGACGCGCGAAACAAACCAGAACTTTGCGGTGCTGAAGCAGGACATCACGCGTTTGATTGAAGAGATCGCGGCCTACGCGCACGACCATATCCCCGCACATCAACACCACGCTGATTGTGGCCACGACCACAGCCATGACCAAAAGCACGACCACGGACACAAGCATGACCACTGAAAACAAGCCTGAAAAGGGTGCCTCGCCATACGCCGTCGAGCTAACGCCACCGGATATTTCGCCTTACAAGGCGGGCAACACCGGCGTTGAATACATCACCACCTTGGATTCGGGTAAACCCGGGCCTCATGTGATGGTCAATGCGGTCACCCACGGTAATGAAATTTGCGGTGCAATTGCGGTGGACCGCCTGTTCAAAATGGGTATACGCCCGACCGCTGGCCGCCTGTCGTTGTCGTTCGCGAACGTTGAGGCCTATCACCGCTGGGATGCCG
>JANMNT010000121.1:0-20909 GCA_031368465.1 Burkholderiales bacterium | reverse complement strand
CCCCACGCTCCAACGCTGTGGCATAGACAATTGCGTCCGCTGTTGCCAGTTTATGGCTGCGGTGCAACTCCGCCGCCCGCAGCGCGAGTCGTGTATCGAGCGCCACCACGGTACACTTCTGGGTATAGGCGATCACACGATCCGATTCTTCGTCGCTCACTTCGCGCGTCAGCCATTTTGCCAGTTCGAGCTGCACCATGGTTGGGACGATGCAATCGGCTTTTTCAGGAATTTCCCTGGCCAGTCGTTTGCCGAGTGTGCTGCCGACCAGCCATTCGATCCAGGCGGACGTATCGACAACCCGTGGGGCTGCGGCCATCAGGTGCGATCCTTGCGATCACGATAACCTGTGGTGCGTGCGCCTCCGGCGATTCCCGCGAGTTCTTTCCATTCTGGCACGGGCATCACCAACACCCCTTTGCCTTTGGGGATGAACACAAATTCTTGCCCGGCTTCCCATTGCTGTTCTTGTCGGACAGACTTTGGAATGGAGATTTGAAATTTGCTGGAAAGTGTTGTTGTCGCCGCTGCACTCATTGTCATACTCCATTTTGATCGACAGCAAAAATGTAAGAATATCGCATTACGCGTGTGCGCGTCAAGTGCATGCCCGCTGACATCAAAACCTGGGAAACAGGGCGGGTAAATGGGTAAATACGGTGAATCCGCATACAATGCGGTTTACTTAATTTATCTATCTTACCGCCATGCCCCAAGATCAAAACAACCTCATCTGGCTCGATATGGAAATGACCGGCTTAAAGCCGGAGTCAGACGTCATTATTGAAATTGCCATCGTGGTCACCGATGCCCAACTCAATACCGTCGCTGAAGCGCCGGTATTGGTAATCCATCAGCCGCAAACTGTGCTTGACGCGATGGATTCATGGAATAGATCGACCCACAAAAAATCCGGGTTGATTGACAAAGTGCTGGCGTCAACCCTGACGGTCGAAGTGGTTGAACGACAGATGATTGAATTTCTGCGTGAACACGTGCCGGGCAAAACGTCACCGATGTGCGGCAATTCAATCTGTCAGGATCGTCGATTTATGGCGCGCGGCATGCCGCAGCTGGAGGAATATTTTCATTACCGGAACCTTGACGTGTCGACACTCAAGGAACTCGCCAAGCGATGGAAGCCGCAAATCATGTCGGGCATGGTCAAACACGGCAAACACGAGGCGCTTGCCGATATTTACGAGTCAATCGAAGAGCTGAAGTATTACCGCCAGCACTTCCTCAACCTCGGTTAGTCCTGGCTCATCTCGCGTTCGATGGTGGCGCTGCGCACGCGACCGGCGATATTGATGTCCATCCGGCCGTAGTAGGCGCTGCTGAATTCCATACCAATTTGTCCGACCCGTTGCGGCACAGCAGATTGGGCGCTGTCGGCGCCGGTCGGCACCATGCTGCGAAATAAATCGCCGCTGCACGCTTTGCTGTTGGCGGTCAAACGGCAGTTCGGTGCGCTGTACCAGCCGCCCTGACCATCGGTATCGAAGCCGAACCAAAACAGGTTCAAGTCGTTGTTGTTGCGTGTGACCGTCACCCCGGGTGCGAGCGCCATCGACAGCCACCAGCTGCCGTTGGTGGTTTGATCGTCGGCCACCGGTTCACTGAACATTGCGCTGTTACCAATGCTGCGGGAAAACGCCAGCACCTTTTGCTCACCATAGATGGCGTAGGTCATCTTGATGCGGCCGGTGTCGGTCATATCGAGTTCGGCATTGCCGACCGACGTGGTCGATACCATTGGCGGCACCAACGGGCTGCTATCGGTTGCCGCGGCGGCTGTTGTCCATGCGCGATACAAACGTCCGCTACAGCGGCGACCCTCGACCAGACAATTGGGCACACTCAGCCAGCTCGCACGCCCGGCCGCATCGTAAAAAAACCAGATGGCAGTCAGGACTTGCCCGCGCTGGCTCAGATGCAGCGTTGATGCTTCACTTTGCCCCGCCCACAGACCGGCCATATCCGGTAATGGTGCCGCCTTGGCCGCCCGAAAATCCGCCACCATAAAACGCGCCGCCTTGAGCGCGCGCACATTGTTGGCCGGCACCGGGTCGGTGGCAATGTTGCTGATGGTGGCGCAAGCACCGTCGGCACATTGCATTTCCGGGCTGGAGAACTGCAGCTGACGGTTGACCGCATAGGACATGATGTCGCCGATATTGCCGTTGTTCCAACGCACCCCTTTTGAGTCGTCAAACAAGCCGCTGCCGCCGGTTTCAGTGTCGTGGCCGGCGCCGAGCAGGTGGCCGATTTCATGCACCACCGTCAACGCCAGATCGCGTGCGGCGATATCAACAATGGCGTACCCACGGCGGCCGGGGTCGTCGCCGGCAAGGCTGTCGATCGACGTTTGATAAGCTGCGCCGACCATGCAGCCACCGCCGGCAGGGCAGCCGACTGAATAATCGCCGAATGCCGTGAGAAACACCACCACGTCCGCACCGAGTGCCTCGCGTTTGGCGGCGACACCGGCAAAGTCAGCATTGGCTGGCAGTGATTTGTCGTCTGATGACGCAACTGCTTTGAGTGCGTCGGCAATATCACCGGCAATCACCCGCTGCGGGCTGACCTTGTAGGTGCCCACCAGTCGGAAGGTGAGCTGCGCCTGACTGTTGCCAACGGCGGTATTGGCGGTCGCCACCAGATTGTCCAACACAGCGGACAACTGGCTGCCATAACGTGCCGCCACCCGCGGGGTGTAAACAAACAGGATATCGACGGTGGATTGGTTGTTGCTCGCCAGGCCGGCATCGAGTTGGTCCGCGATATGTTTTGGAATCGCGGTGGCCGCCTTGCGGGCACTGACGTTCTCCAATGACGTGATGGCACAGGTCTCACTGCCCGCCTGGGCCGGTGGAATCAATTGCACGGTCTGACCGAGGGCGGTGTCAACTTCAAAACGAATTCTGCCGCTCGCGGTACGGACATCGCCGAGCGCGCCGGCCTTGGTGAGAATCAATTCGGCCTGATATTGCTGGCCTGCGCTGACCAGCCGTCCGGTCCAGCGAACGTTTCCCGAAGCGAGCCGCTCGACCGTCGTGGTGGACAACTCTGCCGCCAGCGCCGGCGCGCCGGTTCCGGCGATGCTGGGCACCGTGATCATCGTCGTTTCACCGGCGGCCAACCGATCCGATGCAATATCAATTTTTTGTTTGGTCGATGCCGCCCACACCAACGCGGCGGCGCGATCAACACCCATCTTGTTGTTGGCAGGCAGGGCGAATGACTGTGTATACGACGACAAGCCGAGAAATAACAATAGCACTACGTATCGCGGCGCGAGAGTTGAGAAAGACGAAGCGATGTAGGTTGGAGACATGGACATTGCGCGCCGTTTGGCGCCGTATGGGTGTGTCTGTTCTTCGGCTACGCGGGGGCTTTTCTTGAAGGCGACCTGTGTGTGACCCTGATTAAACGGGTGTGGGCATCACGACAATGCGAAAAGCGCGCCTACAAAAACAAAAACCCGCCTATTGGCGGGTCGTTTGGGGCATAAATGACTGAAAATACCCGTCGAATGGCGACTTTCAAATTGTGGAAACTTCCAACCGTTTCCACTTTCCCCTCCCCGGCGCAGGCCGGGGCCCAATTTTTTCGCGGGTCCAATAAAATCCAAAATTGGGTACCGGCCTTCGCCGGTAAAGAACGTTTTGTGAGACGCATACCTGATGCGTCCCCGGTAAAGGACAGCGGGTGAGACGCGCGGCAGGGCTGGCGTACGGCTGATAGCATCAGCCGCCGCCGACCGCAATCCGCGATCCAACGCGTCTACTGCAACGCCTGCCACAGGTTGTTGAAGTCATCCGTCCAGAGTTGCTGATTCGGCTTGGCCGGAATGGTCAGTGTGGCTTCGGCGATTTCCGGCCTGCCGAGCAGCGTGCGGTCTTTGGCCAGCAAAATCCAGTCGCTGCGTGTGTCGCCGTCATTGTAGGTTTCGCGTACCCACGCCACCTGAAGTCCGCGCGACGCGGCGATGGTATTGACCACCGGTTTGAGATCGAGATAACGATTGGACACGTGAAACGCAATCACACCCGACGCGCTCAAGTGCTTCTGGTAAATCTCCACCGCCTCGCGGGTAATCAGGTGCATGGGAATGGCGTCACTGGAAAATGCGTCGATGGCGAGCACATCAAACCCGTGGGCCGGTTCACGCTCGAGATTAAGCCGCGCGTCGCCCAGTGAAATTTTAATGTTTGCCTTGCTGTCGGTGAGGTAGGTGAAATCGCGTCGCGCAATTGTCACAACGTCCGGATTAATTTCGTAGAAGCGGAACACATCACCTTTTGCGCCGAACGCGGCGATGGTGCCGGTGCCGAGGCCGACAATGCCGACGCTGCGTGGCTTGCCGGGGTCAAGGGTCTTGAGCAACATCAAAATGCGCCCGACACCGGATTTTTCCTGGTAGTAGGTGGTGGGATCGAATTTGATCGGCGCCCACATGTATTGATCACCGTGTGAAATCGAGCCGTGAATCAGCGTCCGGCGGCGATAATCTGGCGCGGTGACCAGCGTTTCCCGGACGCGCAGCGTGCCGTAGAAATTGCGGGTCATGACCATCACTTCCTTGCCGTACGCGTTGATGCCGACCCATCCCGCCGCCGCGGTAAACAGTGTGATCGCGGCGCCGAGAAGACTGACGGCAATATGCAATTTGCGCCACGTCAGAAACGTTGCCATCGCCGCAAGCGCAACAATACAGAGCGCCAGTTCGTAGTAGCCCGGCAGGACAAGCGGCGCAATCACACCCACCAGCAGCGCGCCAACCGCACCACCGACCGAGATCATTAAATAAAATGTGGTGAGGTGGCGCGCGTCAGGCTTTTGTACCACCAGTTCACCATGGCAAAACATGCAGGCAACAAATAGACCGAGGGAGAACACCGCCACCTGCCAAACGAGTCGATATTGAAAATCGGCGTCGGCGAGGGTCCACGCCATCACCAACAGCATCACCGCCAGCATTGGCAGGAACAGTTTGCGGCGATACCAGCCTTGCCTCGTGTCTTTTGCGTCAAAACAAAGAATGAACGTCAGCAAATACACGGCCAGCGGGAACACCCACATCAGCGGAAACGACGCAATATTTTCGGTCAGGTGGTTTGACACTGACAACAAAAGCACCGATGCGAGGCCGGACAATACAATCCAAACCAGTTTGTCACGGGCCAAAGGTGGCGCGGCATACGCCGATGAGTCGGCGTTCCTTTGCACCGCTTGGTCGGCGTTTGTTTGCGCCGCTGAGTCGGTGTTTGTGTATCCGGTTTCGGTCGAATCGGTAGCGGCATTTGGTCCGCGTATGCGTTGCCACGCGAGCACAGCAATCAATCCCGCAAACAGCACAAAGCCAAACGACCAATTCAATGCCTGTTGGCGGGTGCTGATCCACGGTTCGATCAGGAACGGGTAACCAAGCAGCGCCAGCATTGAGGCGAGATTTGACAGCGCAAACAGTCGATACGGACTTGTACCGGGATGACTTTTGCCAAACCAGCTTTGCACCAGCGGACTGGTGGTCGAGATGATGAAATAGGGCAGGCCGATGGTCACGGCAAGCAACAATAAAATTCGCAAGCCGGGCGCTTCATCACCAAGCGGTTTCCATGACGCCTCGGGGATGATCGGCAGCAGCGCCAGCGCCAACACGATCAGTGTCAGATGCACAATCGCCTGCCGGCGCGCGCTCAGATGGCGGGTTGTCCAGTCGGCGTAAAAATAACCGGCCAGCAACATGCATTGGAAGAACACCAGGCAGGTTGTCCACACCGCAGCCGACCCGCCAAACCAGGGCAGAATCTGCTTGGCGATAATCGGCTGCACCAGAAACAGCAGGAATGCCGAAACAAAAATCGTGAGGGCGTACAGAATGATCATCTACTTTTGTTGACGGCACCAATCGACGATTGATTCGTCCAGCCAACCCTTTTGTTTGAAACACGCAAAGGCATCAATACCGAGGCCAGCATCAGCCCGGCAGTGCCAATGGTCGCGCTTGGTAGGTCGTTCGCCAATTGGAGACATCGTTTAGCATGATGTCGGAGAGATTGCGCAGGCGCGCCGCGAGACGGCCGTAGTCAACCGGGTCGTCTTGCATGGCGCGTTTAAGGCGCTCCAAGCGTGTCACCGTCACCTGTGACCGAAACGCGACACCGGCGAAATCCCCTTGCATCCGAATCCCATAAATCGATGCCCCAAGGGCGGGTAGCGAGGCGGTTAAAAACGTCACGATCTCGGTTACGCCAACCGTGCCGACCAAGCCCATCGGCATTCCGGCGATTTTAGCGGTGATCCAACCAATACACGCCACGATCGTCGCGCCGAACAAAATCTCACCAGCCCGCTGCAGTCGGTATTCGAGTTTTTGCATGCGTGCCGCATTAATCCGCTGATAGGCGATTTGTTCATTGACGAGCTGCATGGCCGTATCACGCACAGAGGACAGATAGGTCGCGTCGGCGTTGACATCCGGTAGCCCGGTTTCACGCGCCGTTGCACGCGCCAGCCAGCCCACCCAGCCGGGAATGGCTGCCGCATCGCGCGCGCCCGCATGACTGCGCAGCCCCAAGTCACCAATCACACTGGTTAACGCCAGCGAGCGCAGCTGCTCAGCCAAATGGCGGTTATCCATCCAGCGCTCATGCCAACCGAAACGAAAGCCGGCATGGGTGTTGATCAGAATCAGAATCACGCAAACCAGTTCAGCGGAAATGATGGGCAGTTTAAAGCTCGGTGCCAGCAGCCCTGACAGGGCTAACACGACGGCGACACCCGCCAGCGTAAAGTTGGCAACAAAGCCTGACCGAAAAATCTGCGCGAAATATGATGCTGCCGCATCGGCCACACCATAACGGCCCGCGAGTTTTTCCGAAAATTTGTGGTCGCCACGGCCATTGGAGAGCTGCACCACCAACGCCGCTGTGCTCGCCTCGGCTTGCATGGGCTTGAAATCACGCCGCGAAAGAGCGTGCACACCTGTGAGGGCGAGCAGTAACGGGTAGGGCAGTGCCGGGGTGTTGGTCGCGGCGCGTTCGCGGTAAAACTGCATCAGCATACGGGTATCGACTTTATTCTCCGGCGGCACGGTGAGGGCGGCCACCACTTGGGCGATTGTAGTGTCTGCCGGTGCGCGCGGCACAATCTCCACACTTGGCTGCTCGATTTCGGCGTCACTCAAGCCCGTCCACAAAAGCTGCACCGGAACATCCACATGCGTGTCTTGTATGGCTTGATTCACATGCGTGTGAATGTGAATCACCGGAATATGCCGCGCCACCGCGTCTGCCACCACCCGTGATGTCCCACCGCGGCCACGATTCGAGTCGCCATCCCAGAGCGCCAACAACACATCACTCTGCTCCAATACCAAGCGCCCCACCGCTTCATAAGCGGCGGTCGCTTCATTGTGATTGCCAGGCAATTCAAAGGTGGACGTTACTTTTTCCAGCAGCGCCAAAAAATCATCATGATGTACGGCATTGGCGAAATCATTTGCATACTGCTCCCGCGGAAACGGCAAACACGCATCCACCCGCCAGCCTGCGGCGAGTGCGGCTTTGGCGACGATGGTGTCGGCACCATCAGCCAAGGCAGACACCATGCGTAGTTGCACGGGCTCGTTCCTAAACGCAGCATGGTGGTGTTTGCCCACCGCGCGTAAGGCTTGCTGCAATTGCCCCAAGGTGCGCGTAACGGTGGCGGTCAACGCGGTGATATCCGCGCCCTCAAGCTTGTGATCACGATGGCCCGTGACGCCGACGGTGAAGCAGAGGCGGGGTTTGATGTTTGGTGCGGTAGCTTGAGTCATTTCGCCATCCCAATCCGCTTGCGTAAGGCGTCAAAGCCCGGGTCGCCGCGTAGTTCAGTTTCGTAGGGTGGGCTAGGCGCAGCGAGCCCACGGGCCTCAACAGTTTAATCTGTGGGCACACTGCGTTTTGCCCACCCTACAACCCAGCACCCACTGGGGAGTTTTGCAATCCGCACGGCAAACGCGTTGGTTGAAACATCGTCATTCAGCCGCGTCCACTGCCGCTCACGAAACTTCTCCGGTACACGTGCCGTGGGTTCAGCCACATCACTCAAACTCGTTTATTACTTTTTCATCTCCGCCGCAATCTCCGCCCGCAGCCGCTCACTCGACTTGGCCCGCTTTATCGTTGCTTGCGTGGCGTCGAAGCTCGCTTGCGCGCGAGCCAATAGCGCCGCACGCTCAGGGGCGTTGACCTGCGCCTCGGCCAGCAGTTGTTTCGCACGCTCCAGCTTGAGAAACGGGTTGTCGCTATTGACCACCTGCGACAGGGCGTAATAGGCGCGCGTTGGCACCAATTCCCTGCTGGCCTCCTCGCGCTTGCCTTGGCGCGCCAACGCCAGCGCCAACCCGACGCGAATGACATTGGTCAGCTTTTGCTGGTCGAGGGACGATTCCGCATCCGGTTTACGATAGCTCAGTGCCTCCCGAAACCGCACTTCGGCGTCGCGGTAGAGTCCCTGCATCATCGCAAGTTGGGCCGCTACGTTGACGGCATCCGCAGTGTTGCCCTCTATCAACACGGCCTTGTCGTGTTTGATGAACGCCTTGAAGTCGGCAAACGCCTGTTCGAGGTTTTGCTGTGCGGCGGGCACGTCGCTTCCGGTCGCAAGCGCGATGCGCGCGCGAGCCGTGCTCAGTCCCATCCGGTGATTCAATCGTGCCCGTTCGCTGGCACCCGCTTTGCGGGAGATCTCGAAGTACCGCTCCGCCTGCGCCATGTGGGCGTTGGCTTTACTCAGATCACCGAGCTCCGCCGCAATCCAAGCGCGCGCCGCGTAGGTGAAGCCGATCCCATTTGCGGTATCACCAGAAAGAGTCTCATCCTTGCCGACGGCGACCGCTTGCTCGGCATGGTTTTCCGCTTCTTGCTCGCGCCCCAATGTGATCAGGGTTAAATAGAGCCACTCATTCGTCAAGCGCAAGGAGCCCCGCCCCGCACCCGTGCCCGCTTGACGGGCAGTGAGCTCTTCCTGGATTTTGAGTGCCTCACGCAAATTAGGCAGTTGGCGTGCAACATTCAGCTGCTGTCGATCGATCCCCGCCAGTGTGGCGTACAAGAATGCCCGCGCGTTCAGCGCGAAGCGATGCCCGGCGCGAATCTTGAGGAGTTCTCCTGAAAGAATGAGGCAGGGTTCCAATGAGGCCCTGGCCTCGGTGAGTCTGCCCAAACGTGTCAAGGCATCGCCTTCGTTCCGACACGCCCAAATGTAGCGCATGGTCATCGCGTGGTTGGTGACATCAAGCGCGCCCATTTGCTTGGCAATGCTCTGCACCTTTGCCGACATTTCAAGCACGTCTTTCGGCCGGCTGGTGCGCAAATACGCATCGCCCAAGCGCTGGTAATGCGATGCGGCCATTTCAAGCGCTTTCTTTGGCGGTTCGGCTCTGGCCAGCAGCGGCTTTAGGGTCTCCAGCGCTTCGTTGGCAACCGGGATGGTCGCCGGGATATCGTTGCGGCTGTTCAACAATTGGGCGACGACGCCTAGATACCGGGCGTAGACGATCAAAGTCTCGTCCGTCTTGTCGCCCGCGGCGCGCAGTGCTTTCAGTGTGGCACCCGCTTCGTCGGCCCACTTCTGGGCTTCCTCTCGCTTGCCGACAGCATTCAGCGAGTAGACGTAAACAATCTTGGCGCCTGCGCTGTTGCGTTGGGTAACGGAACTGCGCGCCTCTGGTGGCAATTTGTCGTAGTACGCGACTGTCCGCTGGGCCAGGCTTGCGATGACATCCGCGCGTCCCATCGGCTGCATCTCAATCAGGAAGTCTTCGAGCAGGAACTCCAGCAATTTTTCGGCTTCGCCGCGCGAGGCTTCGGACACCACTCGTACTTTTACGGCCTCCTGCTGCGCGAGGTAAGCCACGATGCCGCTGCCGACGGCGACGGTTGCTAGCACCGCACAACCGGCGGCGATTTGCCGGGCACGCACGAGCGCCTTGCGGGTGGCGCGTTCGCGTTCCTTTTGTACGGCAAGTTTTTGTTCGGCTTCTGCTAACGCTTCGCGTTCCAGCCGTTCTTCGCGGCTGGCTTTGACGACACCACACAACACGTCGTGGGTCAGCTCAACACGTCGCACGTCGAGGCGCTCTTCAATACGCAGCAGTCGGCGGTTAACCAGTGTGGCCAATGTAGTCGCCGCGTCTGCGTAGTTGCCAACCCCGGCGCCCGCTGCGGTGAAGGCCTTGAGCACACGTTCTTCGGCCAAGTTTTCGCGATAGCCGGAGTCAGTTAAGAGGTCATCTTCAATCACCTTGCGCACGGCGGCGGGCTGATCGGCGAGGGAACGTTCATAGAACTCGGCCAGAATCGTTTCGTTGGAGCCCGCGAGAAGATCAACTGAGATTTCGTTTTTGCCTTGTGCGATACGGGTGTTGTTAAGTTCACGACAAATCAGGCTCAACAATGAAGGCTCGACTTCGGCATTACGTAATTCCGAGCCACCCGCGACAAATCGCACAATCGACTCCGCAACTTCTTGTGTCACCAGCTTACCGCCCGGCTTCATCACGGCGGATAACGCTTGTTCACCGTTCATGCGCGCGAGCCGCATACGGTTTTGGGTGATCGACGGCATCGCCGTCTTCACGCTTTCAAGGTTGGCCAAGTAGTCTTCACGCAACGAGATGAGGATGCGGTAATCGGCGCGGCCAAAGTCGAACTGCTCGGCGACGGTGTCGTCCGCGTCAATCTTGGCTTCCAGCGCGTTGGGTGGGCGGTTCTCGACTAAGTCCGCCAAATCTTCAATGAATTCCGCCGCGCGTTTGCGACCGCCGTCATCGGCTTGTGCGAGCGTAAATATTTCTTCGAACTGATCGAAAATCAAGAGCGGGATGATTGGCTTGCCTTGGTGATCGAGTAGTGCATCATCACGATGGTGCAAAAACTCCCAGAGTGATTCGCCTTCACTCGCCGTGCCGGATTTGGTCCAGGTGCCTTGCGATTCGGTGGCACGGAAGATGGCTTGTTTGATTTGCTCCGACGGAGGAAGGGCGGCGGTGCCGTAATCAACCCGCACGTATACCGGGCAAAAGCCTTCGGGGCGCAGGCACGGGACGATGCCGGCATTGAGTATTGAGGTTTTACCGAGGCCCGATTGGCCGAATAGGACAGTGAGGAGTTTGCGTTGTACACGACGGGTTAATTCGCCGACTTCTTCTTCACGGCCGTAGAAGTATTGGCGGGTTTCCTCGGTGAAGGAAGCCAAGCCCAGCCACGGGTGTTGGTTGTCGATGGTGGCATCAACTGCGGCTTTGTCGGGGTTGGACGGGGTCATAGTTTGGTCGCCTGGGCTGGTGCTGCTCATTGCGACACTCCCCATGCTGTCGTCCCGGATGAAGTGAAGCGAAAGTCCGGGATCCAATTTTCTTCGGTTGACATCACAACCAAACTCGGGTCCCTGCCTTCGCAGGGACGACATGCGGAGAGTGTAGCGTTGGCGGCCATCTTGGTTGTTTTGTTAGAAGCGGGGGAGGTCATGGCAGTGTCGTTCATTGCGCTGCCCTCAAAACTGTCGTCCCGGCGGAGGCCGGGACCCAATTTTCCGTGCGGAACAATGCTGCCAAAGTTAGGCCCCGGACTTCCGCTGCGCTACATCCGGGGCGACATGCAACGAGTGACGCAGTACAAATCAGCGCCGGATTCGATAGGGTTAGTACAATCATCACGCTCTCCCCGACAGCAGCGTCTTTAATCGCTCGGCAAATGCAGCGGCCCCTTCACCACCGGGTAACTTCGTAAAGTGCGCCGCCTTGAATTTATCCGGCACCTGCGCGCTCACTTCCACCGTGCCATCAATCACCACCGGCAGAATGAATACCGCGCCATCAGCCATGTTGCGTGTGCGGTCAATTGCGTAGCTCCACTCGCGACGGAAGTACGCCTCCAAACGTCGCTCGGTATTGGCCGAGACAACAGGAATGAAGTACGCGCAGCGGCTGATATTCTTCTGTATCTTGCGGTCGTAGTCGTCGCCGCTTTCGAGGCGCTCCATATCGAACCAGACCTTGATGCCGGCCTCGTCTAAGGCGGTCTTCAAACGCTGCACCGCCGGCAAATCGTCGCGGGCGTAACTGATGAACACCGCGTTCTCCGGCATCTCCAGCGCAGGAGGAAGGAAGCGCGCCGGTGCATCCAGCGAAACGACATTACCGCGAGATTTGCCATTTCGTGCCATCCAGCGCCGATGCAATTCCGCCACAAAGTCTTCCGCACCCGTATAGATGCGGGTGCGCAAGCTGACCTGCTGTAAAAACGCCATCAATCGTTCGTCGCTGCCGGAGTGGTCATCTGCCAACACTTCACCGACATCACGCGGGTCGGATAACCGCCGCCGCTTGGCCATGCGCAAAAACAGCCGCACCAGCCAATTGGAGAAGTTGCTACCGATCAACAGCAGATGATTGTTCTCAAGCTCGTGGAAGAGTTTTTCCGGCGTGAGATGTTCACTTTGCAGCGCGCAGACAAATTCGAGTGTGTCTTCGTCCGAGATGACATAGGTCGGTGATGCCGATACACGGCCGAGCAGGTGATACACAGCCGGGCGCGTCATTTGTTCACGTTCGGTGGTCAGGTCGGCGATACGATTTGGGGCGTAGCTGATAACTTCGGTCGATTGCGCGCCGCCGAATCGTGCCTCGTTGATCGCTTGTTCGAGATAGCTGTCAAAGGTGGTGGAAACAAATAAATCGAGATCGGTGATTTCCGCCAATTGCTTGAGCGCGATCGGTGGGGCGAAGGTGGCCTCGCGCAGAATCGAGCGCAGTCGCGTATAGGCTTCCTCGCGGCGACCGTGTGAGGCGGCATGCCAACAGACCACGTCATTCAGTGAATACGGTTGGGGCAGCGCTGCGGTGTCAACGTTGAGCTTGGCGGCTAATTTTTCGGCAAGCCAGTCGTAAAGTAGTCGCGGGCCCGACTCCGTGTCGATCTTCAGCAGTTCTGGGCCGATGATCGGGATAACGCGCTTTTCTTCGATGTAGTTGAGGAGGTCATCCCACGCGTCGTCATCTAGGCGGGAGGGCGCAGGAGCGATCGGCAGGGCGTAGGTCAAGTGCGTCCTCGGCGAATGTGTTGGGGGAGCAGAGCCACAAGCTGCGATTTTCTGTCGCCAGCGAATATTAGCTGAATGGCTGTTTTGCACCAAGTTTTCTTGAAAGCGTAACGGTTGTCACGCGCAGAAAAAACCAAAACGCTACTATTGGCGGTGTATTTCAGGCAAAAACAACCGAAGACGCGCGCCAATGCTTTGGTTTGTCAGTCCAGCCAACCCTTGCGCTTGAAATAGGCAAACGGCACCAACACCGAGATGAGCATCAACGCAACGGCAAACGGATAACCGTATTCCCAGTTGAGTTCCGGAAACCAGCCCTTGAAGTTCATGCCGTAAATCGACGCGATGAGGGTCGGCGGCAGCAGCGCCACCGAGGCCACGGAGAAGATCTTGATGATCTTGTTCTGGTTGATGTTGATGAAACCGACTGTCGCGTCCATCAGGAAGTTGATTTTGTCGAACAGGAACGCGGTGTGGCCGTCGAGCGAATCGATGTCGCGCAGAATTTGCCGCGCTTCCTCGACCTGATCGCCATCGAGCAGTTTTTGGCGCATCAAAAACGATACCGCCCGGCGGGTATCCATCACATTGCGACGGATGCGTCCGTTTAAGTCTTCCTCATTGGCCACGCGCGCCAGCACCTTGCTGGCCTCGGCGTCGGTCATTTTTTCGGTCAGCACAAACGCTGAAATTTTTTCCAGTTTGGCATAAACGCCTTCCAGCGCATCGGCTGAATACTCGGCGTCGGTGGCATACAGGTCGAGCAACACCTCGCGTGCGTCCTCGATGTAGCCGGGCCGGGTGCGGGCGCGCATGCGCACCAGCCGGAACACCGGCAGGTCTTCCATGTGCAGGCTGAACAGCGTGTTGCCCTTGAGAATAAACGCCACCGACACGTTGCGTGAATCATCGTCGATCTCGAGCAAAAAGTCGGAGCGCAAATGCAACTCACCGCTGTCGCCTTCAAAAAACCGTGCCGAGGCTTCGATATCGCCCATCTCGTCGGAGGTTGGCAGTTCAAGCCCGTAGAGCGTGCGAATCCAGCCGCGCTCGGTTTCGGTCGGCGAGTCGAGATCGATCCAGATCGGGTCGGAATTTTTGAGGTCGTCAATCGTATCAACCTGCAGTTGATTCAAACGACGATTGTTGAGGATAAAGACGTTGAGCACGGTTTTACTTTCGCAAGGTGGCGCGATTGTAGATGAAGTCGGGTCGGCTGGCGAGCTAAATCCGCGCCAGATCAGGGCTGACCGAGGAAAAAGTAGAAGATGGCACCGCGATCGCGTGCACGACCATAACCGAAGTAGAGCGGGCCGAGGGCCGTGTCCGCGCCGACGTAGACGCCCAGCGACGTGCGTGAGCGGGCCTCGTCGGTGGATTGGAACGGCTCGCTGATTTTGCCGGCCTCAATCGAGGCACCGGCAAACACCCGGCTACCCAGAAAACTCTGCGTTAGCGGCAGGCGTTGTGAATAACTGAGACGGCCAAAGGTCATACGATCGCCGAGCAGCTCGTTCGGTCGATAGCCCGATAGCTGTAAAAATCCGCCGAGCGAAAACTGGTCAAAAATCGATAACGCATTGTTGTAGGCGCGGCCATAACGCGCCGCCAAGCCGATAGTGTGTCGACCGAACGAAATCTGGTCGCTGTAGTTCGCTTCCAGCCGCCGATAGTTTGTGCTCGCGCCGAGCCCGGTCATGCTCGCGAGATAGTCGACGCTAAATACACGGCCTTCGCGCGGAAAATTCAGGTCGTCTTGGTTATCGTAGATGGCGCGCAGCCGCACGCCGCCCTGTTTTGCGTTTGCATTTGCAAACAATGCCTCGGGGCCGACGGCGAGCGTGGCCTTGTCTCGACCGCCAATCAGACCGATGCGGGCGATGGCATTGCGGCTGATGTCGGCACCGAGATCGATGCTGTACGTTGTCGAGGAAACGTCGTACTGCGCGATACGTTTGCCATCCAAAAAGAGATCAACCGGCCGGCGCGCGATTTCAATCCCCGGCGAAATATTGACAATGCTACCGGCACCAAAGGGCTGAAAAAAACGTGACGCAATGCGCCGGTCGCGACCGATTTGCAGATCATTCCGCCACTCCGCACCGGCGCCATTAAATTGTGTTTGTTGTGAGCGGATCAGCAGGTTGAAGCGACCCTCGCCAACCGTGTCGGCTGCCAGCGATAGACCGACCCGCAGGTAATTTGGCCCCCATTGTTTTTCGCGGGCATTGATGCGCAACGTCTGCAGATTGTTTTCGTTGAGCAATGAATAGTTGACGCGTTCAAAATAGCCGGTGCCAAACACACGCGAAATCCCGGCATCCAGCTTTTTGAAGTCCACCGGGTCACCCGCTTTGATTTCGACCGTGCGTTTGACTTCGTCGGCGTTGGCGCGCTCGAGCCCCACGACCTGCACCAGATCAATGATTTCGCCTTCGATGATGGGTCGGCCACGAGCGGTGAGCAGCGTGCCACGATAACGTGTGTAGGCTTCCGGTGACAGGCTTAATGCGGCGAGTTTGTCGCTGAGCGTGCGCGCCGCCGCCTCGCCAATTTTCATGGCTTCGGGCCCCCGGTTGAAGTCGGTTGAACTGATTTCGTCCAGCATCGGCGTGACCAGCACATCAGTCGGTTTAAGCGATTCGATCGATGCCCGCACGTTTTGTTCGGTGAGGATGTTGATCATTTGCAGTGACACACCGAGGACCGAAAGTAACTCTTCGCGCTTCAACAGGCCGGAGCCGATGTTCACCGCGATGACGATGTCGGCGCCCATCTGCCGTGCGATATCTACCGGCAAGTTGCGCGTCAAGCCACCGTCCAAAAAGATACGGTTGTTGATTTCGAATGGCGCCACCGCGCCCGGTACCGACATCGAGGCGCGCATCGCATCGGCGAGCCGGCCTTCTTTAAAGACATACATCTTGCCGGTTTCAGCATCGGTGGTGATGGCACGAAATGGAATCGGCAGGTGATCAAAATTCACCGCGCCCGGCGCAAAGCGGGTGTGCCTGGAAAACAATCGATCCAACTTTTGGCCGGTAATGGCGCCGGGCGGCAACCGCAGCGAATAGTCCTTGATGCCCATCTCAAGCTTGAGCAGCCGTACCTGGTCTTCCTCTTTGCGCAGGAAACTGCGATCCTCGCGCGGACTCGAGTCGGTGAAAACGTCGTTCCAGTCGGTCTTGCGTACCAGTTCTTCAAGGTCCGGCAGCGACGTGCCGGATGCATAGGCGGCACCGACCAGTGCGCCGATCGAGGTGCCGGTGATGATGTCGATCGGGACGCGGAGTTCTTCCAGCACTTTGATCACACCGACGTGCGCGGCACCGCGTGCACCGCCACCCGACAAAACGAGTCCGATCTTTGGGCGCGAGGCGGTTGTACGATCCGGCTGCGCAATCACAGTCGGCGAAACCGCAAACGCGAAGCTCAATGCTGCAATGACGGTGGCGGTTCTCATGGCGTCATTCTAATCGTTACCCCGCCAATAAAAAACCCGCATCAGCGTCGGCCGATGCGGGTGAAAGCGCTGCCGTGCAGTCATGCACGCATTAACCTGCATATTTCATGGGTCGGCCCAGCGTTTGTTGGGGATATGCCCGCGTAAAAAATGTATTTCTATGAATCCAATTTGTACTTGCCAATTGAGTATGGCCTGCACGCTCGATAGCGAGCCGCTGGACATGCCCATTTCCGCGCTCTTCAGTCAGAATGTCTCGACATTCCTCCTTCAGTCGACCGAAAAATCGCACGCCCATCAACTCCGGGCAACCGCTGCATCGGTTGCCCGTTCGACGGGCACGCAGCAGCGCTGCGCGAAATCCCCGTCTCACGTCATCGAACGCGCCCCCATGAAATATGCAGGTTAAAGCGGCGCTGGAGGAGGTGGTGAGGTGTCGGGCGGTGGCGACTGGATGCCAAACCAGGTCGCATACAGCGCCGGCAGAAAGAACAGGGTCAGCAGGGTGGCAACCAACAAGCCGCCCATGATGGCAACGGCCATCGGGCCAAAGAAGGCGGAACGTACCAGCGGGATCATCGCCAGTACCGCCGCCATCGCGGTCAGCACAATCGGCCGCAGGCGCCGCACGGTCGCGTCGATGACCGCATGGAACCGGTCGTGACCGGCGCCGATATCCTGCTCGATCTGGTCGATCAGGATCACCGAGTTGCGCATAATCATGCCAAACAGCGCAATGGTGCCGAGCATCGCAACAAAACCAAACGGCTTGTTCAGCACAATCAGGAACAGGGTCACACCGATCAAACCGAGTGGCGCGGTCAACACCACGATGATCACGCGCTGGAAGCTCTTGAGTTGAATCATCAACACGCTCAGCACCACAAACAGGAACAACGGCATACCCGACTTGATGGACTTTTCGCCCTTGGCGCTTTCTTCAACCGCGCCGCCGACGTCAAGCCGGAAGCCCGGTTCGAGTTTGGCGCGCAACGCATCCATTGGCGCATTCAGCTGCGCCACAATGGTCGCCGGCTGCAGGGCGGGCTTGTAAATATCACCCTTGATGGTGATGGTCGGCAACCGGTCGCGACGCCAGATGACCGGGTCTTCAAACTCGTAACGCACCTTGGCGATCTGGGTCAATGGCACGGCGCGTCCGGTATGGGTCGGGATCGACAGGCTTTCAATCAGCGAAATACGCGCGCGCTCATCGGCCGGGCCGCGCAGCAACACTTCGATTTGTTTATCGCCTTCGCGCAGGAAGGTCACCTGCGTGCCGTTTAACGAGCCGTTGACAAACGCCGACACTTCCGCCGAGGTGATGCCCAACAGTCGCGCCTTGTCCTGGTCGATGTCGAGCTTGATCACCTTTGCGCGTTCAAACCAGTCGAACTGGATATTGGCCACATTGCCGTTGGCGCGCAGAATTTCGGCCACTTCGACCGCGTGGGTGCGCAATTTTTCGAGGTCCTCGCCGGATACGCGGTACTGAATCGGGAAGCCGACCGGTGGTCCGTTTTCGAGACGCGACAGGCGGCCGCGAATTTCCGGCATATCGGTTTCAAACAAATTGATGAGCTTGCTGCGCAGGGCTTCGCGCGACTTGGCGTCCTTGGTCGTCACCACCAGCTGACCGAAGGCGGTGTTGGGCAGTTGCAAATCAAGCGGCAGATAAAAACGCGGCGCGCCGGTGCCGACAAAACTCACGTAGTTTTCAAACAAGGCTTTTTCTTTATCCAGAAACGCCTCGAGTTTTTTCACCTGCACCTCGGTGGCGGCGATCGACGAACCTTCGGCCAGCCGCACGTCAACAATTAATTCAACACGTGTTGACGATGGGAAAAATTGTTGCTGCACAAAACCGAAGGCAATCAGCGAGACAACAAACAGTCCGGCCGTTCCGGCCAGTACGGTTTTTTTGTTTGACACACACCAGCGGACCGCTGCGCGAAAACGCTGGTAGAAGGGGGTGTTGTAAACATCGTGTTCATCGTCGTGATGTTCGATGCCGTTTGCCGACGCGGCGGCCTCGGCGGAGCCTTCATGCACCGCGTCAATCGGTACCATGCGGTTGGCAAGACGGGCGCCGATCCACGGTAATTTTCCGACCAATGCCGCGATGCGGCGGGTGCGCGCGCTGATGACCGGTTTGCCGTTGATGTAGTCGGGCAGCAGGTGATAACCGAGATAAGGAATAAAAATCACCGCGGCGATCCACGACAGCATCAGCGCCAGCGTTGTCACCTGAAAAATCGCTATCGTGTATTCACCGGTGCTTGATTTGGCGGTGGCGATCGGCAAAAAACCGGCGGCTGTCACCAGCGTGCCGGACAACATCGGAAACGCCGTCGAGGTGTAGGCAAAACTGGCCGCGCGCATGCGGTCCCAGCCCTGTTCCATTTTGATGGCCATCATTTCGACGGCGATAATGGCGTCATCAACCAACAGGCCGAGCGCGAGAATCAGTGCGCCCAACGAAATTTTGTGCAGGCCGACGTTGAACACGTTCATAAAAAAGAACGTCGCGGCAAGCACCAGCGGAATCGACAACGCCACCACCATGCCGGAGCGCATGCCCAGGCTGAAAAATGTCACCGCCAGCACAATGATCACCGCCTCGGCGAGCGAGCGGACAAATTCGCCGACGCTGGCACGCACCGCACGCGGCTGGTCGTTGACGCGATGCAACTCAATGCCGACCGGCAGCGTTTTTTCGATACGCTCAAAGGCGGCGTCAAGATTGTGGCCAAGCGTGATGATGTCGCCACCGGCGCGCATGGCAATGCCAAGCCCCATCGCCTCGTTACCCATAAAGCGCATTTTGGTGAATGCGGGGTCGGCGTAAGTGCGTCTGACGGTGGCGATGTCGCCGATTTTGATAATGCGGCCGTTGGCGCGCAGCGTGAAGTTGCGAATTGCATCGACACTGTCAAATTGGCCGGAGGCACGCACATAGATCTTGTCGGTCGCCGTTTCGAACGCGCCGCCGGAGACCACCGCGTTTTGTGCCTGCATTGCGGCGATGATGGCCGCTCCGTCAATACCGAGGTTGGCGATTTTGATATTGGAGAGTTCGATCAGGATTTTTTCTTCCTGCTCGCCGAACACCTCGACCTTGGACACGTCGGGAACCCGCAACAACTCGCGCCGGATGCGGTCGACATAGGTCTTTTTGTCGGCGTACGAGTAACCCGCGCCGGTCAGGGCAAAAATATTGCCGAAGGTATCGCCGAACTCATCGTTAAAAAACGGACCGATCACACCGGCCGGCAGGGTTTGGCGCATGTCGCCAACCCGTTTGCGCACCTGATACTGGGTCTCCGGCACCAACGACGCAGACGCGGCATCATCAACAAAAAACAGAATGGTCGATTCACCGGGCTTCGAATAGCTGCGGATAAAAAACAGGTTGGGTACTTCCTGCAGCTTTTTTTCGATGCGCTCGGTGACCTGTTGATCCATCTCGGCCACAGACGCGCCAGGCCACAGGGTGCGGACGGTCATTGCCTTGAAGGTGAACGGCGGATCTTCGGATTGACCAAGACGGCCGTAAGAAAAAATGCCGGCAATGCCGATGACGATAATCAGGAACAGCACCAGCGGCTGATTTTTCAGCGCCCATTCGGACAAGTTCAATTTACTCATGACGCGGCTACTTCAGAACACGGTCGAGCCACGCCACCGTCGGTTTATTTGTTGCCGCCGGTACTTCCGGCAATTCAGGCGCGTAGGCCACCTTGGCGTCACCCTTGACCTGTGGGTCGACAATCGGTCTGATGATTTCGCCTTCGCGCAACTTGTGCACACCCGCCGCAACAATCATGTCGCCGGGTTTGATCGAGGCACCCGCGCCGACACCCACCGCGCGGATGAGGGCATTGGTTTCCCGATATTGCAAGACCGTCACCGGCTTGAGCGACACCTTGCCGTCTGCGGCAATTTGCCACACGCCGGTGATATTGCCCTTTACATATAAGGATGACAGCGGCACGGCGAAGGTGCCGTCGGCGTCACTACCAACAAAGGTGGCAAAGGCCGACATACCCAGATCGATATTGGCATCGGCTGCGGTAATCGAAATGCGTGCCGCGTAGGTGCGGGTGATGTTGTCGGCGGCACCGGCGATTTCGCGTAACTTGCCGGCGTAAAATTTTTCCGGATTTGACCAGACGTGAACACGAATCGGCCGCTTGGCATTGCTGCCGCCGGTATTGCCACGGAATTCGTTGATTTTGGCTTCGGGCACCGAGATCAATAATTCTTTTTCATTCGGGTTGGCGATTTTCATCACCGGCTGGCCCGCAGCAACCACCAGGATTTCAAAGCGGCGCTGCGCGACGGACGCCTGGAA
>JANMNT010000109.1:0-2563 GCA_031368465.1 Burkholderiales bacterium | reverse complement strand
GTACACGTGCACCATCAACGAGACAAACGACACCACCAGCATCATGGTGGCGGTTAATGAATCAATCAAGAAGCCGATTTCAAAACGAATCCCGTCGGTGACCAGCCAGGTGTAGATCGCACCGTTGAATGTTTTGCCCGCCAGCACATCCTGAAACACCAGACACGAAATCACGAACGCCGCCGCCACGCCGAAAATGGCGACGCTGTGGGCAAACGCACGCCCCAGGCGCGGCCCTAAAAAGCCGGCGAGAACCGCGCCAATCAGCGGCAGCAGGGGTATGGCGAGAAGTGCGAGTTTGTTTTCGATCATTTTTTGTGAAACGCGTTAATACCGCCCGAGACAATAGTCATTTTATAAACACCAGTATTCACGGCCTTTTCCAGGCATTTTCGGCTGGAAATGCCCGTCAATACTAGCCTTTCAGTGTCCCAATATCTTCAACATTGATACTCTTCAAATTGCGGAACAGGATCACCAAAATGGCCAGGCCAATCGCGGCTTCCGCCGCGGCGACCGTCAGGATAAAAAACACAAACACCTGGCCGGCCAAATCCTGCAAATAGTGCGAAAACGCGATGAAATTCATATTCACCGCGAGCAACATCAACTCGATCGACATCAGCAGCACGATCAGATTTTTTCGATTCAGGAAAATACCCGCCATCGAAATGGAAAAAAGAATGGCAGAGAGGATCAAATAGTCCGACAGCGTAATCACAACATTCTCCCTTTGACACGACGGTTCGGCTGCGGTTTGGTCATGTTCATTTGTCCGCCTTCGCGGGGGCGTCGGCGGCGGCATCCGGCGCTTCAGCGGGGGTTGCATCCATCTTGATTATTTTTAACCGGTCGTTGCGCTTGACACGGACTTGTGCGGCAACATCCTGTGTCTTGGTGCCCGTGCGCGCGCGCAAGGTCAGGGCGATGGCGGCAACCATGGCAATCACCAGCACCACCGACGCAAGCTCAAACGGCAACAGGTATTCGGTATAAAGCACCCGCCCGAGTTCTTTGGTATTGGATACCGCTTGCGGTGAACCCGGCATCGCACCGGTCAGGCCCATGGCTTTGCCGCCGAGCAAAATAGCCATCTCGGCGAGCAACACCACACCCACCAGTGCCGCGACAAACGCATTTTTTCGAAAGCCTTCACGAAGCTTGTCGAAATTGATATCCAGCATCATCACCACAAACAAAAATAACACCATCACGGCACCGACATAAACGAGGATCAGCGTCAGCGCCAGAAACTCGGCAAACAACAGCATCCACAAACCGGACGCCGTGACAAACCCAAGCACCAGCAACAACGCGGCGTATACCGGGTTGCGTGACGTGATGACACCGAGTGCCGCGGCAATCAGCACAAACGAGAACAGGTAAAACGTGATGGTTTGAAAGGTCATTGTTTTGGTCAGACGATTGGCGTACGAAGCAAAAAAGAAATGCGGTCCGATCCTCTATCGTTGATGGTGCTAGCGGTATTTCGCGTCTTCGGCACGGCGGCTAGCAATTTCAGCCTCGTACTTGTCGCCGATGGCAAGCAACATTGGTTTGGTGTAATAAAGGTCGCCACGGGTTTCACCGTGGTATTCCAGCAAATGGGTTTCAACAATCGAATCAACCGGGCACGATTCTTCGCAAAATCCGCAAAAAATACACTTGGTCAGATCGATGTCGTAGCGGGTGGTGCGGCGGGTGTTATCAGCGCGCTGCTCTGATTCAATGGTGATCGCCAGCGCCGGGCAGACCGCCTCGCACAACTTGCAGGCGATGCAGCGCTCTTCGCCGTTTGGATAACGACGCAGCGCATGCAGGCCGCGGAAACGCGCGCTCTGCGGGGTTTTTTCTTCCGGAAACAGCACCGTAATCTTGCGTTCGAACAAATGCCGCCCGGTGAGCCTCAGGCCCTGCAGCAATTCAAACAACAACAGACTACTGGCAAATTCTTTGGCGCGATCCCACATGCTTATTTTCCAAACCAGATTGAGAACGGGAAGATATTGCGAATCGGATCCATCATCATCAGGCCGGTGACCACAATCCACACAATCGTAATCGGGATCAGCACCTTCCAGCCCAGACGCATGATTTGGTCATAGCGATAACGCGGAAATGAGGCACGAATCCACAAAAACATAAACATCAATACCGACATCTTGGCAAAGAACCACAGGATGTTCGGTTGCCCGATGGCGCCCCACGATTGCGGGAACGGTGACAACCAGCCACCCAAAAACAGCAGCGACGAGATCACCGCGACCAACAACATGTTTGCGTATTCGGCCAGAAAAAACAGCGACCAAGTCATGCCGGAATATTCCACCAGCGGGCCGGCGACAATCTCAGACTCACCTTCGGCAACGTCAAACGGGTGGCGGTTGGTCTCGGCCACACCGGCGATAAACTGAATCACGAATAACGGAAACAGCGGGATAAAGAACCAGCCGAACATGCCGAACGGGCTGCTCTGTTTGGCCACCACCTCGGTCAGATTGAGCGATTGCGCGGCCATGAGGCCGCCGACCAAGGCAAAGCCCATGGCAATTTCGTACGACAC
>JANMNT010000105.1:0-8530 GCA_031368465.1 Burkholderiales bacterium | reverse complement strand
CCTGCCGACGCACCCGTGACTGCGCCGACAGCAGAAAAGAGATTGGCAGAACCGGCCGCCGCCGGTGACAAGCCGGCCGCCAAGCCGGATAAAAAAGCCGATGAGAAAAAACCCAAAAAGACCAAAGAAGAACGTGCCGCCGAACGCAAGGCTGAGAAAGAAAAGAACCTCGCTGAAAACAAAGCTGAGAAAGAAAAAGAAGTACGCCTGTTCAGCAAGGGCGGCTATTGGGAGACCGTGAATTACAGCGGCGGCAAGTTCATTGAAAAGGCCGCGGGCGACTTTGGTTTCGCGATGGTGCTGATCGGCATGTTCCTGCTCGGCGTCTGGTTTGTGCGTTCGGGCGTGATGGAAAATCCCGGCGCGCATTTGCCGCTCTTCAAAAAAATGATGCTGTACGGTCTGCCGATCGGCATCGGCCTCGGTTTACTCGGCAGCATGATCACCATGTCACATATTCCCGGCGACCGCACCGATGGTTGGGGGATTGCGCGCGGCCTCAGGGATCTGGGCAACCTGCCCGCGTGCCTTGGATACGTCGGCATGGTGGTGTTGATGTTGCACAGCAAAACAGTGTTTGCCAACATTCGCGTGTTGGGACCACTCGGCCGCATGGCATTGACCAACTACCTGAGCCAATCAATCATCTGCGGGATCTACTTTTATGGCTATGCGCTCGGCCACTGGGGTATGCCGCGCGGCCAACAGGTGATCTTTGTGCTGGTGATTTTTAGTGCGCAGGTCGCGTTCAGCCACTGGTGGCTGTCGAAGTTCCGCTACGGACCGATGGAATGGTTCTGGCGCGGCTTCACTTATCGGCAAATCCCGAAGTTCAAGATCTAACCGGTAGCAATTACTTCAGCGGAACAAGATCGATGCGCCGCGACAGCGACGCCTCGATCTTGGCGCGGGTATACAACAGCGGAAAGTATTCGCCCTTCGACCACATCGGCGCCAGATCACGATAGTGCTGGCTGGCCGGGTCACCCGACTGCCCCGGTGCGTTGACCGCACGCGAGTTATCCCAGCCACCAACATCCAGCACCACCCGAAATGACGGCCCGGCAAACTGCCGGAAGTTATTCGGATCATAGCTTGATAGATTGACGGTGTCTGTCCCACCCTGCTTTGGCGTCGGCCCGACATTGAGCCGGATGCGCGTGGCATCGTCGGCCGCGTTGGCGAGCACGTGACCGAAAAAGCTGGTGTGCAATCTGCCCCATTGCCATTGGGCGGCGTCCGTCCCGCCGAGTTTTTGCATGTCGGCCCACGCCAACGCCAGACTTTTTTCGAGTACCTCGTTGCGCTTGCTGATGGCGTCGCGACCAAAATTGCTTTTACCAAACAAGGCGTCCGGCTTTTCCAGGCTATTCAGCATGGCGTCATGGTCGGGTGACCGGATCAAAGACGCGGCGGTTTTTGACAGTACCGCGTCGCGGAATGCGGAACCAAGATAACGCGACCACCAAACTTCGTACAGTGCCGCGGCGGCAGAGTCACCGGTGACCATCAGGTTCCAATCGGTCAACAACTTTACCGCCGCCTGCACCCGTGCGTCGGTTGGATTTAGCGTTTTTAGCAAAACCTGCAGGCGCCTGGCGGTAACGGAATACACATCGTTTTGCAGGCGCATCGAATCTTCGATGCTGACCTTTGGCAGCCGCGCCAGCGTTTCCGAAACACGATCATGGCGTGAGTTCGGCGACCATTCAAATCCAAGTTTGCGTTCACGGTACGGGTAACCGGCCGGCAGATTCATTTCGTTCGAAGACGCAAACCAACCCTGCTTGGGGTTGTACACCGAAGGCAATTTGTCGCCATGCCAAAAGCCCGCCCACTCATACCGACCATCACCCGGCACCGGCAACAAGCCGTCCCAGTTTTTGCGGATTGGTGCCAGCCCACCCGTGACCCAGCCAATATTGCCGGTGACATCGGCGTAAACCTGATTCTCCGCCGGTGCACCCCAATTCAACATCGCACGTTTGAACTCGGTGAAATTTTTGGCGTACATGTAGTCGATGCTGCCAAAGTACGGCGCCATGCCCGGCTCAAACCAACCGGAGCGCACCGCATAGGCGCGTTTAGTGTCGCGATCGCGATGGGTCACCGGCCCGTGGCGGGTGAACTCCAATTCGACCGGCACCGCCGCACCACCACGCACCGCGATGGATTCAAGCACCACGCGGGTTCGCTCCCACTTGCCCTGATACTTGTAGGCGCGCGGATCGGCAGGATTGGTTTCATAGACATAAAGGTCTTCCTGGTCAATCGCAAAAATGGTCAGACCAAACGCGATGGTGCCGTTGTGGCCGATGGAAACACCCGGCAATGCCGGCTCACCACCACCGATCACGCTCATGCCCGGCGCATTCAAATGCACGATGTAACGCAGCGATGGCGTCGATTGTGCGCGGTGCGGATCACTCGCCAGAATCGGCCGGCCGGTTGCCGATTTGGCCGGCGACACCACCCACGCGTTGCTGCCCTCAAGGCTGCCGGCACCGTTGACCCTGGCCACATCCAGCGCGGAATCAAGCGACGCACGTTTGCCGTCGCGGCCGCTGATCAACACACCCTGCGTCGCCAGGTTAAACACGCGCATGACTTCCGGCGGGATGCATGGGTCAAGTCCGTCTGGAATTTTTGTCGTCCACGCCGGCGACAGCGATGAGCGGATCTCATCCGACTTGAGATCGCTGCGGCAGGTGACAATTGCGCGCGAAAATTCCGAACCGAGATTGCGGGTCAATCCGTGGCTGCGAATACGCACCACGTCCTCGGGCGCCCACTTCTCGGGGGCATAACCAAAATAGCTGAATTCGAACGGCAGTTTCGCCGTGTCCGTGCCGACAAAATCGATATAGGCGTTGATGCCGGCGACAAACCGTGTGGTGATGCGCTCGGCATTCTTGCCGTAGGCCAGCCATTCTTTGCGCATATCGCCGCGATACAAAAACAGCCGCGCAGCACGATCTTGCTCAACAAAATTGGCGCCGAATATCGAAGCGAGTTTGCCCAGACCACGACGACGCCACAAATCAATCTGAAACAGACGGTCGCGTGCGGCATTAAACCCCTGCACAAAAAACACGTCGTCTTCACTCGCCGCGTAAATATGCGGCACCCCCCAGGTGTCGATGAGGATTTGTGCCGGCGCGGCGAGACCGGCGAGTTTGATGGTTTGGGTTGGTGTTGATACCTGCGCGGTTTGGTTGGTTTGTGCACCAGCCGGCACAGCGATCATGTGCAGTGCCGCGACCGAAAGGCCCAAACATATCTGGCGAAAATTCATTTTTATACCCATGCGCAATCAGGACGATTTATCAGGCGGACAATGCCGCCGGTTGACTATTCTCGTTGATTAAACGCCGATGTGACCAACCCGCAGGGACAAAAAACACTCACCCACCGTGCGGGACCGTGCCCAGCTGTTGATTGGCCGGCACTGCCAGGTCAATCAAGCGCGGCTTCGGCAGTTTCAAATTGTCCATGATCTGCCGAAACTGCGCGCGCGATTTGCCGGCCAAACGCGGGTTATCGGCCATTTCAACACCAATGGTACTTTCCAGACGACCGTTGTAATCGTGCCCCGGCAGGACCCGTGTTGACGGCGGCAATCGGAAAAGTTTCTGCGTGATACTGTCGTATAACTTGTCGGCACTGCCCGATTGGAAATCAGTACGGCCGCAGCCACCGATGAGCAACGTGTCACCGGTCAACACCGCATCGCCCCAGACAAAACACATACTCCCCGCCGTGTGGCCGGGCGTGTGGATGCAGTGAATCAATCCAGCGCCGAGTTTCAAGGTGATGCCATCGACCAGTTGTTTGCTCGCCGCTGATACATCACAACCGGCCGGCGTCGCCGTGCGTGCGCCGGTGCGGCGGGCTATCTCCCCTGCCGAGGTGATGTGATCGGCATGCACATGCGTTTCAAGCGCCCAGACGAGTTTGAGTTTGCGTTCGGCGATGATCGACAGATCGCGTTCGATGTGCCGGTCAACCGCATCAACGATGGCCGCGTCGCCCGCGGTCTCATCGACCAGCAGGTAGGTGAAAGTTGATGATTCAGAATCAAACAACTGTTGGATGGTCTCCACGACCGGCCTTGTATGGATGAACGTCCGGCAATGCTAGATCGATCTGATGCAATTGGCAATTACCGGCGTGAGCCGGCGTGCATTCAGCCCTTGGCCTGGTTAGCCCGGTTTGCCACCAGCCGTGCATCCACCAGCGCAACGATCTCATCGATCACCGCGTTTTTTATGCCCTTTTGCGCGGCGACACTTTGCACGAGGCGATCGACCCGCTCGATGTTTGGCGCGCCACCAAACAACGCCCGTGCGGCAGACGACGGGTTGGCCAACCCCACCGCGGCATTGGCATATTTTTCAAACGGCACCAGGTCATTCGCATCCGCACCGAGTGAGACACACAAGTCAAACACCCATTGGTAAACCGCGCGTGACTCGTCGATATTGCCGTGCACCGCATCCTTGATCGGCCGCATGCCATCTTTTTGAATGCAGCGGTAGTTGCCGCACATCAGCATGCTCCATTTGGCCAGCGGCACAAACACCGATTCATGCACTTTCAGCTTTACCGGCAGCTCAATCATCTTGCCGTTGTCGTTAAACCGCACCGCCTCGACATCAGCCGCGATCTTGCGCAACATGTCGGTGTGTTTATCCGATACAAACCGCGCCGCCTTAAAATTAGTCGGCAGCCGCACCTGCAGCACATTTACTTTCTCTTCGGGCGGGCGAAACGCCTGCGGATCCGGGCTGCAAAGCGTCATCAATGCCGGATCAAAATCCGCCCACACTTCCGGCTCGGTAAAACTTGACTGGCAGGCAGCCATCGACACGCCGGGAATACGCGCCATGTAAGGCAGCGGCGGCATATTCATGATCGACATACACGGCACGTCCGATTTCGCCACCCGCGACAACAGGGTGCGCACACCGGGTGCGCTGTATTGCGGCTCCTGCATGGCCAGCGCAACCAAATCATAATCAGCCGGGTCAACCGCATCAGTCCCCGCCGCATTCAATTTGCCGGGGCCATTACGTGAGTCAATTTCGACCAACCCTTCGCGGCCCTTGACCGGCAAACGCACACGCGCACCCTCGCTGTTGAACACTTCCACTTCCGCCGGCAGACAAACCAACGTGACGTTGTGGCCGGCCAATACAAACTTGGCACCCAGCAACGAGCCATATGACGCGCCCAGAATCAGAATATTAAATGCCATGGTCGTTCTTCCCCCGGATTGTTTTTTTGAGCAGTCGGCCGCAATCAACGCCGCTGAATGCGACGCAATGACCGCTGCTTTTGTAGGGGCAATGCTAGGCGCATTGGGCACCCCCGACAATCGGGACGAACAAGAAAGCGGCTGATACTTTGTTGCACCGCTGCATTTTGTTGTTGCGGATGGACTGGACGTGATCGTGTGAGTATCTGGCACCACCTCGAAGGCACCCGCGCCGCGCAACTATGGTGATGGATCACTACTGAAAAACGCTCAAACCGGCGCTTGCAGAAATGAAGCCGGTGTCGTTAAACATGTTGCTGTGGTTGGTCGAACAAAAAAATAAATTTGTGTTCGGATTTATCAGGCGACAAAAATTAATCATCCGACTGGCCCTGCTATTGCAGTGCAGCAAGCGTCATTTCCTGATCAACTTCAAAAGTGAAACGCCAATACTGACGGGTGCTTTCAGACCTTTTTGGCTGAAAACGGTCGTCATTACTTGTGTATTGTTCGCTGAATGTAATCCCATCAGACGAGAATTCGCGTCAAAACAGCGGCGAGAAATTGCTTACGCACGACTTCTGGCGCGACGAGAAAACTAACATAATGTTACAAAACCTAGAATTTACTTGAAGTTTTTTGGGGGATGACAGGATAAAAAATGTCTGGCAAGATAACATTTGTGAGTTACGTCACTGCCGGAAAAAGAAATAACGGAAAGACAACGCTGATGTTTCTCAATGGCAGCTTCTTCAAAACCATAGCGGTCTGCCCACAAGTATTTTCGGCACAGAAAAAGTCAGCTCTATGCAGATCAAGAAGCACATTGAGCAATTTGGTCCAGCGGCGTCAAAAACGTGGATGCTTTAGGATTTTTTTGAGGATTAGAAGAAGTTGGTGGTGGGGCAATTCAATGTGGGGTCGGATCATGAGACAAAGCGGGGGCATTTTGCTGGGTGATGGATCATGCAAATCGTGGTCTGTCCCTAATTATTCTTGGCTTTCACACAAATCGCGACCAATTTAGGCTGGCACGACTGATCCAACAAGGAGGCAACATGGCAACCATTCCTGGTCCCGTCAACGGCGCGAAAATCACAGTCGTTCCAAACGGCGGTGACGTGTACTGGACGTATGCAGTAGATGACCACATCGACCCTGCATTCAAGCTGAGGCACACCGAGTCCGCCACAGGGCAAATCACTACCATCGCCCAAGGCACAAAACCAGGTGCGATCCATATTGATTTTGGCGTCAACGGGCTGACTGGCGACAAACTCCGATGGAAGATTCTATGTCTACCCTTGGGTACCGGAAGATGGCCTATTTATGTGCAGTTTTTTCAAGGGACGCAAGCGACCGAATATCTTCCGATTTCGGGTGTTATTGAATACACGGTTGATCTCTCGACAGCGCCTTCCGAGACAGTCAACGATTTCATCATCTTCGCGTAGGAGCCATGATGCGATCCTTCTGTTTTGCATGTTTTGTCACGCTAATTTCATCACTCGTATCAGCAGTGACCCTCAAGGTCGAAAGCGGAAAAGGTGAATGTCTGTTTGCGCCAAAGGAAAAAGAACTTCACATCACCTGCCCGTTGGCGGCCAATCCTGAAATGACACTTGAAGATGTTCGCTTGGAAGACGCAGCGATAGCCGGTGCAGCTGCGCGTCGTTTTGTGTTGCCGTGGGTCGCGGGAACCAAAATTACGCCGATTGTTGGTGGTTGGAATATCGGCATCGCCTCGGCGGCCAACGCTTCGAGTCCACCGCCTGCGTCAAAGGGAACCGCGAATCAAACTAAGGAGTTACCGAAAGTTCAGTCTCCCGGTACAAGCGGCGGAGCGCCTACAACACCCAGCATACCCGCACTCGCGTCACCAACAATGCAGGTGCCCGCCAAAAGCGCCAACGCCTCGGTTGCACCGGCAGCAGCAACTATCAAAGAAGCAACTGCCCCCGATGTTGATGCGAAGGCGAAAGCAATACTCAAAGAACTCAAGGACTATCAAGTCGACTTCAGCATACCAGACACACCGGCATTTACTGTGCTGGGGCTGTCCCCGGAAAGCGTCACACGCCCGCGAACGCCGCGCGCGTTGGCCGCTGCAATCAAGAACGGAGTCGATCAGAACGGGAAGCTAAAAACAGGCTTGGCGATTGAGTTTGCGCCATTACGACTCAGTGATCCGACAACGCTGCTCGAAGGATATATCACCGACAAGCAGCCCTACACGAGCAACACTTTTTCCCAAACGATACAGAATACGAGCATCTCGATTGCGACAGCGCAGGGCGCGGGCGGCGATGACAAGTCGATTCGGCTCGGACTCGGTCTTAGCATCCCGATTATTGACCAATCGGATGGTCGTACGGATCAGGTTTTGAAGAGCTGCTATCAAACAGTCAAAGAACGTTGGTTCAAGGCGGATGATGATGTTGACCTCGCGGAAGATGCACAGGCAAAGCTCTCTCCGAATGCCAGTGCCCAACAAAAAGCAGACGCGGCCGAACGGGTGACGCGTGCCAAGGTAGCCCTCCGTGAGTTGACATTAAATTCTGCCGCGGGATGCTTCAAGGCGCGACCATCCGTTAAGTGGAACGCCACAGTTTGGACCGTGAGCGTGGGTAATGCATGGACATCAGATTCGGGCAATTTCAACGATCGCAAAACGGCGACCCGCGGCGTCTGGACCACCTACGCAGGGCGTCTCCAAGACAATTCGTGGCTTGCGGAACATGGCCAACTGTTGTTGCACGTTCGTGCGCTCACAAACGAACGGGTACCTGACTCGAAAAATGCAGGCAAATTTATCAACCAAGATAGCCGCGTTGCAGGTATCGGCTTTAAGCTCGGTAGCGAATCGTTCAATGCGACTCTGCAAACTAGTTATCAACGATTGAAAATAGAGGGCGTCGCCAATATCGACAAGATTCGTAAGACAGCGATCGGCTTTGAGTTCAAGGTTGCCAATGATATGTGGCTGGTCGCGACCGCAGGTGGGGAGAGTGGTCGAGTGAACGGTGAAAACAAAAGTTTCGTCAGCGCGGGCTTGAAATTTGCGCCGTCGAACAAGTCGGTTCTTACTCCCAACTAACAACTCCATAGCGTTCCATAGCGACGCTTGAAAGCTTCGACAACGAATTAATAGGGTCAGGGCCGTTTATTCTGACGTTGATGTTACTTTTATGTTCATGGCCCCTTGCATTTTGCGGTGATTTCAGTTCTACGGTTTTAGATCTGGCGGTCGTGTCATGGCGGGCGAAGTACGGG
>JANMNT010000055.1:0-4618 GCA_031368465.1 Burkholderiales bacterium | reverse complement strand
CTGCCGCGAGCCAAGCCAAAATCACTCCGCCCGATGCGCGCCATGACCACCTATCGCGTGCCGGCTTGAACATCGCAATGGGCCTTGTTACGGCGCCTCCAAGAGCACGAACAATCAATTCGGCGCGGGGGAAAATCACATGCAGGCAATTAAATGATACACAAGAAATAACATATGTCAATTTTGCTGGTGTTTGTAGTCGGGAGCGCCTCTTTGCCTCCCAACAACAAAAAACGCCCCTTCCGGGGCGTTGTCGATATGCAATGAAGTTTTTGCCTCCTTTCCTATTCACGCATAGGCAGGCCGGACGGAATGCGTATCTTGAGGAAACTGACGGCAGGCGGCCAATCGAATAGTCGCTTTGGAGATGACTTAGAGCCCGCCAACGAGTGCTGCAGCCGAAAACGTCCGTCAATAGGCGTGTTTGTTACTCAGTGAAGCGCGGTTGCCGCAATCCGTCCCCGCGCCTCGTCAACGCGGGTGAGGGCAATGATAGCGGCGATAAAAAACACGCCGGTGATCAGCATCGCAAGACGGTGGTTACCACCTGACGCCCACGAGACCGCGCCATAGGTGAGCGGGCCCATGACCGCCGCAAAGCGGGTGGCGACACCCCACAGGCCAAAAAACTCCCCGGCGCGATCCACCGGGGAAAAATACGCGACCATTGCGCGCCCCGCCGATTGGCTCGAGCCCATGGCAATGCCCGCCAGATTGGCCGCGACCCAGAACAGCCCCGGCGTGGTCGCGAACCATGCAAAGCCGACCATGGCGAGCCAGATGAACAGCGTTACCATCAACGCGCGTTTTTTGCCGATGGCATCTTGCACATAACCAAAACCGAACGCGCCGATACATGCCGTGACATTGACCACCAGGACGAGTAGCAGGGTGTCTTTGGTTTTGAAGCCCATCACTTCCTGTGCATAAATGGCGGCGAGGGTGATGATGGTTGCGACGCCGGCTTGATAACACGCGCCACAGATAAACATCGCCTGCAAGTCACGGTAACGCCCGGCTTCTTTGGCAGTCGTGATCAGCCGCGACCACGCGCTCTCGGCATTCGCCGACTGCGGCATGGTGCGTTCTTTGAGCCAAATGAAGGTGATCGACGCGCCGCATAGGTAAACGACGGCGGTAATAAGATTGGTCATCGGCACCGCGTCGCTGGTTTTTATGCCGCTTGATTCGGCGCTCATGATCCAGGCCAGGCACAACCCAAGCGCCGCCAATCCGCCAACATAGCCGAGGCTCCAACCCCATCCCGACACCTTGCCCATGGCATCCGGCCGGGCGAGTTCGGGTAGAAACGCCGCGGCGATGTTTTCACCGATGGCGTAACAAAAGTTGGAAATGATGACCAGTGCCACCGCCAGCGCAATCGAGCCCTGATGGGCAAAAAACAGTCCGGCGGTCGCCGCCACACAGCCGCAGGTGACACCAACCAACACACGTTTTTTGGCGCCGTGGGCATCCGCATAGGCGCCGATCACCGGGCCCAGTAGCATCACCGCGATATACGAGACTGCGAGGGTGGCGGTCCAGGCAAACGTCGCCCACGCCGCACCGTTAGCAATGACCGACACAAAATAGGCGTTGAATACCGCCGTCAGAACGACGGTTGTGTAGCCGGAGTTGGCAAAATCGTACATCGCCCACGCAAACACTTCGCGTTTGGCGACACCGGGGTTTAGTGCGGAATGATCGGCTGACGCGGAAATTCTCTCTTGGGTTTGCATCACCCCATATTAACCGAGCAATCAGCAGGGAAGGTTACAGGCGTCCCGCCTTGCGGCGGTTTTGATAGGCCTGCAAATGGGCATAGGCGATGCTGATCATTGTGTCGTCGATGCCATGATGGCGGGCACGTTGCAACATAAAGCCGACAATATGATCCGCCTCAACCTGATTGCCGGCCTCGAGGTCACGCAGCATCGACGCGGTCATCGGCGAGCCGACCGAATTCAATACCGTTTCAAATCGTTGCGTCGTTGCCGCCCGCGGCGGAAAACCCTCTTTGGTAGCGATGGCAATGCAGCTGTCGATGTAGCGCTTGATATGCGCCTTGCCGTCGTCGGTCGCGAGAATTTCGCCGATGGTGGCGCGCATCAGGCAGGTCATGCCGGCCAAGGTCGACAGAAACATGACTTTTTCCCACATATCGTGGATCACGTTATCTGAAACACGTGAATCGACCGGCGTCTTGGCAAATGCCACACCCAATGCGTTGGCGATCTCAATCTGTTTGGCGTTGGCGGCATTGCGTGCGCCCCACAAAATGGTATGAAATTCACCGAGATTCTTGACCACGCCATCCGCCGTCAGTGTTGCGGCGATCTGACAACTACCGCCCATCACCCGGTCGCGCCCAAACGCGGCGTCAAGCACATCCAGATGCGAAATGCCGTTTAACAACGGCACAACCTGGGTCGTGGCGTGCATCGCCGGCGCAATTGCGGCGATGCTGGAATCGAGATCAAATGCTTTGCAGGCAAGGATGATGACGTCGTATTCCGGCTTGACGGTTGCGGCAAGCACGGTATTGACCTGCAAGACGATGCGCTCGCGGGTGGTCTCGATTACCAGACCATCGGCGGCAAGTTGCGTGGCGCGTTTGTCGCGCACGAGGAACGTCACATCCGCGCCAGATTGTGCAAGCCGCCCGCCGAAATAGCCGCCGGTACCGCCGGCGCCGAGAACAAGTATTTTCATGGCTACATTATGCAGGCACTAATCAGTCAGTACGGTCACCAATACGTTGCACAGATCGACAGCCGAATTTGGTTTGGAAACGACCTCTCGCACGCCCAGTTTTTGCGCGGCGGCGCGCAACTCGTCGGTGATGAAGCCCGAAATGATGACCACCGGCAGCGTCGCGGTGAGCAGGCGTGCCTCTGCCGCGATTTGTAAGCCTGTCATGGTCGGCATGTTGTAGTCAGTCACCATCGCATCGTATTCAGTTGGTGCGGCTTTCAAAGCGGCCATTGCGTCACTCGCACTGGTGAAGCCACTCACACGAAAGCCGCGTCGGGAAAGAAGCTTTTGAAACAGCAATACCAGCGAGGCGTCGTCGTCGACATAAAGCACATGTTTGGTGCCGCCTGGTGTTTTGGAGATGATGCTTGCTTGCGCCGTGGGGAGTGCGTCAGCGGTGCTGGCAAGCGGCCAGAATGTGTTGAAGGTAGCGCCATTGCCCGGCGTGCTTTCGACGGTAATGGTACCACCGTGCGCTGAGACGATGCCGTGCACAACCGATAAACCGAGGCCGGTGCCTTCGCCGGTGGGTTTGGTGGTAAAAAATGGCTCGAAAATTCGCGCGCGTGTTGCGGCATCCATGCCGCGGCCATTGTCGTGTACTGAAATACAAGCGTACGCGCCGGCCTTAAGCGTAGGTTCCACTTCCGCTTCCGCGTGGTTGCCGATAATGACGCGCCGGATGCCCACCCGAACCTCGCCCCCGCGCCCGTCCAAGGCATGTACCGCATTTGTCGCCAGGTTAATCACCACCTGTTGCACTTGTGTCACGTCGGCAAGGACTTCAATGGGCTCCATGGCGTCGTGTGTTTGGTCTGTCGCGCCACCGACGTGAGGCGCGTCCAACGAAAACGCCACCATCGGCGGCACGGTGCTACGCAGAAACCGCAACGATTCCGTCACCACTGCAAGCGTGTTGACGCGTTTCTTCTCGGTGGGCTGCCGTCGGCTGAACGACAAGATCTGCTGCACGATGTCGCGCCCACGCACACTGGCCTTTTGGATTTCGGCCAGGCTTTCCATCACCAACGGCAGAGCAGCCGCGTCTTCCATCGCCATGGCGACATTGCCCTGAATAATACCCAGCACATTGTTAAAGTCATGTGCCACCCCGCCGGCGAGTGTACCCACGGCTTCCAGCTTTTGCGACTCGCGAAGCTGCGCCTCTAATGAGAGGCGGCGCTCGTCAGATTCGCGGCGCTCCGTCACATCAATTTGAATACCTGCGACCCGGTAGGGCGTTCCCGTCTCGTCAAAGTAGAACGTCCCCTTCGACCACAACCAATGAATCGATTGGTCAGGCCACACCGCTTGAAACTCAACATCGTAGTTTCCGCCGCCGGCTAAGGCCCTTTGGAAACACGCGTCGACCCGCGTCCGATGGTCTGGATGTACATGCGCCAGAAACGTGTCGTAACCCCAGGTTTCAACGGGCTCGGTGTAGCCAAAACACATATCGTGGCGGAACGACCGCCTTGCCACATTGGTGCGGAGGTCCATGTCCCAATCGCCGATTTCGGCAGCATCGAGTGCGAATTGCAGTCGCGCCTTGCTGACGTCAAGTTCGTGCTCGGCGTCCAGTCGCTTCAACGCTTGCAACTGAAGTTCAAGAGATTTTGCCGCGAGGACGGCGAGTTGCTTCAGACATGCCAGCTGGTATTGAGTCAGCTGCTTTGGTTGTACGTCCATCGCACAAATCGAGCCGATGCGGAAGCCGTCGTGCGTCACGAGCGGAAGGCCGACATAGAAACGAAGCGAAGGCTCGCCGGTGACAAACGGATGATCGTGGAATCTGGCATCGGCCGTCATATCCTCAATGACCAGTGGGGCATCATCCAGAATGGCATGTGAGCAGACCGAGACG
>JANMNT010000036.1:0-3783 GCA_031368465.1 Burkholderiales bacterium | reverse complement strand
CTGCCGTGGCGACGCAAAATCGCCTCGCTGAACTACTTGCTGGCTTCACATGTCTGGCGCCAGGATCACAACGGCTTCACCCACCAGGATCCCGGTTTTATTGACGTCGTCATGAACAAAAAGGCCGAGATCGTGCGCGTTTACTTTCCGCCGGATGCGAACTGCCTGCTGTCGGTCATGGACCATTGCCTGCGTAGCCGTCATTACGTCAACGTCGTCATCGCCGGCAAGCACCCTGCGCCGCAGTGGCTGTCTATGGAGGCCGCCATCAAACACTGCACAGCAGGCGCCAGCGTCTGGCATTGGGCCAGCAACGATCAGTACACAAACAGCCATAACAACGGACCTGACGTCGTCATGGCCTGCTGCGGCGACGTACCCACACTGGAGACGCTTGCCGCCGTTTCCATCCTGCGGCAACACCTGCCCGATCTGAGAATCCGCGTGGTCAATGTCGTCGATCTGATGAAGCTGCAGCCGGACAGCGAGCATCCGCACGGCTTGAGCGATCGTGATTTCGACGCGCTATTTACCAAAAACAAGCCGGTCATCTTTGCGTTTCACGCTTATCCGGGGTTGATTCACCGCCTGACTTATCGACGCACCAACCACGACAACATCCACGTTCGCGGCTACAAGGAGGAAGGCACCATCACCACCGCCTTCGACATGACGGTGTTAAACGAGTTGGATCGCTTCCACCTCGCGATGGCGGTCGTTGATCGCTTGCCGCATACGGGAACATTGGGTGTCGAGCTGAAGCGGCAACTTGAGAGTAAGCTGATTGAGCACAGGCAATACATCAACACGCATGGCCAGGACATGCCGGAAATCAGCAACTGGCTGTGGGGCAACGCCAAATGAACGTTCAATTGCTGACGGATACCGCGAGGGCACTGGTCGCTGACGACAAAGGCCTGCTGGCGATGGACGAAAGCAATGCAACCTGCAACGCGCGATTCGCCAAGTTGGGAATTCCCCAGTCGGAGGAATCCCGGCGCGCTTGGCGGGAGCTGATTTTGACCGCGCCCGGTCTCGGTGAATCGATCAGTGGCGTAATCCTGTACGACGAAACCTTTCGCCAGAAGGCGAAGGACGGCACGCCGTTCGCCAACGTTATTTCCGCGGCGCGAATCATTGCCGGCATCAAAGTTGACACGGGTGCAAAAGACTTGGCTGGCCATCCGGGCGAGAAAATAACCGAAGGCCTGGACGGACTGCGCGAACGCCTGGCTGAATACATTCAAATGGGTGCCCGCTTTGCCAAGTGGCGCGGGGTTCTCGCCGTGGGTAATGGTGCGAGCGACATTCCTAGCGGCGTGAGCGCCATGCCGAGCCGCGCTTGCGTCGAGGCTAACGCGCACGCATTGGCTCGTTATGCCGCAATGTGCCAAGAGGCCGGACTGGTCCCTATCATCGAGCCGGAAGTGCTCATGGATGGCGAACAATCGCTGGAACGATGCTTCGCGGTGACAGAGGCGGTGTTGCGAACGGTATTCACCGAACTTTGTACACAAGCAGTCATGTTGGAGGGAATAATCCTGAAGCCCAATATGGTGCTACCGGGATTGACCTGCCCCAAGCAGGAGTCCGTCGAAGAGGTGGCCGACGCCACGCTGAAGTGTCTATCGCGAGCCGTCCCCGCCGCCGTGCCGGGGATTGCGTTCTTGTCAGGCGGGCAAAGCGCGGAACTGGCCTCGGCCCGATTGAATGCCATGAATGTTCGATTCAAGTCGCGATCGCCTTGGGCGTTGGCATTTTCATTTGCCCGCGCCATTCAGCAACCGGCGTTGGAGATTTGGCGAGGTGAGGAGGCACACGTGCAGGCGACCCAACAAGCGCTCGTTCACCGGGCTCGGTGCAACCGCGCTGCTCGCCGTGGCGAATACGATGCCGCAATGGAACAGACTTGAACGACATGAAGCCGCTGACCGACGTCGAACTGGAAGAACTTCAGCGCGATGCCTTTAGCTACTTTTTGCATGAGACCAATCCCGACAACGGGCTGGTACTCGACAAGACCGCGCGAAATTGGCCTGCCAGTATTGCAGCCACCGGCATGGCGCTGGCGTCGTATCCGGTGGCGGTCGAGCGCGGATTCATGTCACGCGCCGCGGCGGTGGAGCGCACGCTGACGACGCTGCGTTTTTTCTGGAACAGCCCGCATGGTCCTGAGCCTGACGCGACTGGCTACAAAGGCTTCTACTATCATTTTCTCGACATGCAAACCGGCCGCCGCGCGTGGCAATGCGAGCTCTCAACGATTGACTCCACATTTCTGCTGGCAGGTGCGCTGACAGCGGGGATCTATTTCGACGCGCAGTTGCATGACGAGCTTGAGATCCGCCAACTCGCCGACGCGCTCTATCGCCGCGCAGACTGGCAATGGGCGCAGAACGGCGGTGCAACGGTGACTCACGGATGGAAGCCAGAGAACGGTTTTTTGCGCTACCGATGGGAAGGTTATGACGAGGCGCTGCTGCTGTATATCCTGGGGCTCGGTTCGCCGACTTTTCCGCTGCCCGAGAGCGCGTATGAGGCGTGGACGACTACCTATCAGTGGGAGCATCGCTACGGGTTTGACTATCTCTATGCCGGGCCGCTATTCACGCACCAGCTCTCGCATATCTGGATCGACTTTCGCGGTATCCAGGATGCCTTCATGCGCGCCAAGGGCATCGATTATTTCGAGAACAGCCGGCGCGCGACCTATGTGCAACGCCGGTACGCCATCCACAACCCGCTCAAGTTCGCGCACTACGGCGAGCACTGCTGGGGATTGACCGCGAGCGAAGGTCCCGGTCCAGATACACTCATCGTCGCCGGTGTCGAGCGCCGTTTCCTCGATTACGTCGGGCGCGGCGTGCCGTTTGGTCCGGACGACGGCACACTCGCGCCATGGGCCGTGGCGGCCTCGCTGCCGTTTGCGCCGGAGATTGTGTTGCCCGCGCTCGACTACTGCATTCATGACATCAAGTTGACCGAAGCCAACCGTTATGGCTTCAAAGCGTCATTCAATCCAACTTATCCGGTCGCATCCGGCAATCCCCACGGCTGGGTGTCACCTTGTCATTTCGGGCTGAATGAAGGGCCAACCGTGCTAATGGTGGAAAACTATCGTAGCGGGTTACCGTGGCAATTGATGCGGGGGTGCCCGTACATTGTGGATGGTTTGCGGCGAGCGGGATTTCGCGGAGGTTGGCTGTAAAGCCTACGCGCCCAATCGTGCAGTGGTGCGCAACAATATCGCCATGTGCTTTATTGCCATCCGATTTGAAATTGCCAAACGCAAGAACTGGCGCGGCGCTTCGGGCACAAAGGGCTGAAACGCCTCGCCAAATGGCAATCTATGTTGAAGTAACCCGGCATCGACGTCACTTGAAAGCCTTGATCAGCGCTTCAAACTGCGTCCGAAGCGATTTATCATTTGGTGTGATGGGTGGAATCGTGCGTTGACGCCAGGCAACTCATAGACTGCCATTTGCGCCGCTCGCTATTCACGACGCCACCGATTCGCGAAAGCGATGTGCTTGCTCAACAAGCCGCAGCATCTGTGCTGCAGCTCTTACTGTCGCGGGATGTTGGTTCGCGCCCGGTCTGGGTGAAATGTATGCGGCCATCTCCGCTGCGAGCGTGAGCTGGCGATCAGACGCGGCCGAGAGCAAAGTCGTAACCAGACTCTCCAGCGCAATGATGCGAATGTGAAGTTGCACCAGCTCCGCATTTGTCAAAGGGGGAGCATCGAACTGCAGGTTGTGCAAAGCCGATTCCAGTTCAGACGAC
>JANMNT010000226.1:0-2347 GCA_031368465.1 Burkholderiales bacterium | reverse complement strand
TCAAAATTGAAACACCAGCATCCGCGGTCATTTCTGGGATAAAACGCCTGAGTGTGCCCGCCGTTGCTTGACTTTGTAATAGGAAATCACTGTTGTCTGGCGCAGTGTCATTCAACCCGCGGGTTCTGCATTCCATCGTACATCGCTTGGTGTCGGCGTCTAGTTTGTTTAATCTTGGTACGCTTGTAACATTCCCTCAGGAGCAACCAATGTATTCACTGCCAAACCATGCCAATCGATTTGCCGCCGCAATTATTGCTGCGATGCTTTCATGCAGTTTTCTCGGCACAACGGCCGCGCACGCGGAAGGCGGCCTGAATATTGCCGGCACCCTCAACATATCCGAAGACGTAAACCCGAAAGATACCGGCATGCGAATTTTCCCCGGTGCAAAGCTGGTGGAAAAGGGCGCAGATAAACATCGCGATGGTGATGGTGCGAACCTGCAGTTTTCGTTGGGCGGATTTGGTGCCAAGCTGGTCGTCGCCAAGTTGCGTGTCGATGAGTCCCCGGAGAAGCTTGCCGCGTTTTATCAGGATGACCTGGCGAGATTTGGCGAGGTGCTCGACTGCTCAAAGCCGCTTTCAGCAGAACAGCGGGCGGAACAACGCGCCGAGCGCAAAGCGCGTAAAGAGAATAAGGAGCGTGACGACCGTTTGACCTGCAAAGGTGAAACCGCGCCGCGCGATGGCATGCTATTCAGGGTCGGCACCAACACCAACCAGCGTGTGGTGTCGATCCGTCCACGCGACGGTGGCAGCGAATTTACGCTGGTTCACATTAATCTGCGTCTGCCGGCGTGGATGCAAGAGAACATCACGGTGAATCCTTGAGGCATCGCAACGCCCGCAGCATCGTGTCGGTTCTGTTGGCGTCCTGTGCCTTTGCATTGAGTGCGCAGGCGGCTGAGTTTGTCGCGCCAAATCTGGTCGAAATCAACCCGAAACTCACAACGTCCGGCCAACCCGTTGCGGCGGCACTTGCCGCGCTCAGTAAACAAGATGTCGAGGTGGTTATTTTTTTGGTGCCAGATGGGATTTCGGGCAACGTATCAGACGAGCCGGCGATTCTGCAGCGACAGGCCATTACCTACGTTCATATTCCAATCCCGTTTGGTGCGCCGAAGGCGGAACATTACCGCGCATTTGCCGCGGCGATGAAGAAATACAGCGATAAAAACGTGTTGGTGCACTGCGAAATCAACCTGCGCGCGTCGTCGATGGTGTTTCTTTACCGCGTGATCGAATTGAAACAAGATCCCAATACCGCCTTTGAGGCGGTGGCCAAAGTCTGGTCACCACGCGGGGCGTGGAAACCATTCATCGACGACATGCTGCGCCAGAACAACATCAAGTTTTCGGTGTATTAATCTCTGGCCGGATCATTTGGCGGTTGGTTAGGGTTGACATGAATGGCGGTGCGGGGATATCTACGGCAATCCGCGAAAGCTGCGGCGCAGTCTTGATCAGCATTTAAATTGCGCCGACGGTAGCAGCGGCGTCGAGCCAGGTTTATGTGCTGGTGAAATCAGCAGGCGTGAAATTGCCGCCGGCCGCGGCGATCAATAACGCGCCCGGCGGCGCAAATCGAGACAGCTTTCAGGGATTGAGCGCGATATCGGCAAGGCACTCGCGGCCCTTTTCTGTGACCTCATATCGGCCGGGAACGGCACTTGCGATGATGTAACTTTTTCGACCCAGAAAGGTGGCAATGTCGGGGTCAAGCTTGGTATTTGCATCGCGCGCAATCGCGCTCAAGCCGGCAATACAGTTTTTGACGAACAGCGCCTCGCGGCCCTTGTCGGTCAATGCATAGCTGCCGTCGCGGCGGTGATCAAGCAGCTTGATGCCGGTGAGGAACTTGCCATTACGCGCCACGCACGCGCTTGGCTTGGTGCCCTTCGGCAACTTGCTGACTTGTTCAAGTGCTTCAAACTGATCGCGGGATAAATGTTGTTTCATATTGGGTTTCCGGCAGGGGAGAAGCAACGTTTGATTGCGGGGTGTTGATGGTATCAAGCTTAGGCGGGGATGTTAGTGCGCCAATATTTTTCTTGTGTATTGAATGATCTCGATTGACCAAAATAGCGCCAACACAACCAACAGTCCGTGGGCAGATTTGTTCAACAGGGCGCCGGCGTTGGCAAATTTCGCAATCTCAATACTGGCATCGCCGACAACGATCAAGACATCTTGTTGAAACAGCATATAGGCCATGCTAATTGCAACCACGTTCAACACGATGCCCAACAGCAGTCGGCGCCGCGTCCAATACGGCCACAATAGGTTCGCGACGGCAAGGATGATGCCGCCGATCGACACCGCGAGTATTCCCCACCAAAAGGGTT
>JANMNT010000213.1:0-21424 GCA_031368465.1 Burkholderiales bacterium | reverse complement strand
GTATGGCAAATTGGCCGGCATGACCGGTACCGCCGACACCGAGGCGTTTGAGTTCCAACAAATCTACAACCTGGAAACAGTCATCATCCCGCCGAACCGCCCGATGGTGCGCAAGGATGAAAATGATTTGATCTACATGACCATGGCGGAGAAGGATCGCGCCATTGTTGAGGCGGTAAAGGATTGTCATGAACGTGGTCAGCCGGTATTGCTTGGTACCACCTCGATTGAAAGTTCCGAGCTGCTATCCGAGCTGCTGAAAAAGGAAAAGCTGCCGCACGAAGTGTTGAACGCAAAACAGCACGCGCGCGAAGCCGACATCATTGCGCAGGCAGGCAAGCCAAAACAGATCACCATCGCCACCAACATGGCCGGCCGTGGGACCGACATTGTGCTGGGCGGCAATCCGGAACCACAGATTCACCTCATTGAGTCGGATGAAAAATTATCCGCGTCGGAGAAAGAGCAGCAGATCGCCGCGGTTCGTGCCAACTGGCAAACGCTGCATGAGACCGTTGTTGCCGCCGGTGGCTTGCATATTGTCGGCTCCGAGCGCCATGAGTCGCGCCGTATCGATAATCAGCTGCGCGGTCGTGCCGGTCGCCAGGGCGATCCGGGCTCGTCACGATTTTTCCTGTCGTTCGAAGACCCGTTGCTGAAGATTTTTGCCGGTGATCGCCTGAAGTCAATCATGGCACGGCTGAAGATCCCGGAAGGTGAAGCCATCGAAGCCAAAATGGTGTCGCGTTCCATTGAGGGCGCACAGCGCAAGGTCGAGGCGCGCAACTTTGATATTCGCAAACAATTGCTTGAATACGACGACGTCGCCAATGACCAGCGCAAGGTGATTTACCAACAGCGCAACGAATTGCTTGATGCGGATGATATTTCCGAGACCATCACCGCCATGCGCAATGACGTGCTCGCACAAATCATCCACACGCATATTCCGCCGGAGACCCTGGAAGAGCAGTGGGATGTGCCGGGCGCAACCGCAACACTTGCGACTGATTTTGGCATCAATGTGCCGATTGACAAGTGGCTCGCCTCCGACGAAGAAGTCGATACCGAGGCGGTGGTGGCACGCGTTCTCAGCCAGGCCAGCGACGAATACAACACCAAGTTTGCCAATGTCGACAAGACGCTGTTGCACCAATACGAGCGCTCAGTGATGTTGCAGTCGATCGATACCCATTGGCGCGAACATCTCGCGGCGCTGGATTACCTGCGTCAGGGTATCCATCTGCGCGGCTATGCACAGAAACAGCCGAAGCAGGAATACAAGCGTGAAGCGTTTGATCTGTTCGGCAATATGCTCGATACCGTCAAGCGGCAGGTGACACAAATTCTGGTGAATGTACAAGTGCAAAGCCAGGAGCAGGTGGAAGCCGCCGAACGTGCGGCAGAGGAGGCCATCGCCCGCTCGGCAACCAACGTGCAATATCATCACGCCGACTACGACGCCGCACTCGGTGAAGCCGAGAAGGAAGTTAATGAGCAGCCGGCGCAGCCGTTTGTGCGCGAGGGTGTCAAGGTTGGTCGCAATGATCCTTGCTGGTGTGGGTCCGGCAAGAAATACAAACACTGCCACGGAAAACTATCGTAACGCTACTGCGCGCGGCGTCTGGGCGAATGCGATGCTCGCGCTATAACCCATAGCGCTGCGCTTCTCTTCACCCATCCATCCGCGCTCGCGACGCGTTCCGACACCTTCCCGGGTTCGCCCGCGATGCAGACGCCAATACCTGCTGTATAAGGCATACGGCTGTGCGCTTCATCGAAAAATCATCCCCGCTCGCGACGCGTTCCGACAGCTTGCCGGTTTCGCCAGCGATGCTCGCGCTATAACCCATAGCGCTGCGCGTCTCGTCCACGATCCATCGGCGCTCGCGACGCGTTCCGGCAGCTTGCCGGGATCGTGCGCGATGCAGATTTAAGTGCGCGCCGTATAAGGCACACGGCTGTGCGCTTTATCGAAAAATCATCCCCGCTCGCGACGCGAGCCGACAGCTTGCCGCTGATCGGTCCATGGCGGCCTGCGTAGAACTCCCCCCTAGCGGCTAGACCCAGTCGCGCGAGGTGGTGAATTTTGCGGTGAGGTCGGCTTCCGGCGTGCCGGCTTCGGGTTGCCAGTTGTATCGCCAGGTGGCGTGCGGGGGCATCGACGCCAGGATTGATTCGGTGCGGCCGCCGGATTGCAAACCGAAGTGTGTACCGCGATCCCAGACCAGATTGAACTCGACGTAACGGCCGCGCCGATACAATTGCCATTCGCGCTCACGTTCACCGGACGGCGTTTCGACGCGGCGTTTTACGATTGGCGCATAGGCCGGCACAAATGCGTCACCGACGGCGCGTTGCAGTGCAAACGCATTGTCAAAGCCGCCCTCGTGAAAATCATCAAAAAACACCCCGCCAATGCCGCGCGGCTCGTTGCGGTGTTTGAGCCAAAAATAATCGTCGCACCATTTTTTGTAGCGCGGGTAATGGCGCGCATCAAGCTTATCCAGCGCCAGTTTGTTGACGCGGTGAAAGTGCACACAGTCTTCTTCAAATCCGTAAAACGGTGTCAAGTCCATGCCGCCACCAAACCAAAATACGTCGCCGCTGGCGTCGCCGGCGGGGGCTTTTGCCAGAAAAAAACGCACGTTCATGTGTACCGTCGGCACATAGGGATTGCGCGGATGCAGGACCAGCGATACGCCCATCGCTTCCCAGCGGCGACCGGCGATTTCGGGCCGGTTGGCGGCCGCGGAGGGCGGCAATTTTTCGCCAAGCACGTGTGAAAACAATACGCCGCCGCGCTCAAAAACACGGCTGCCTTCAATAATGCGCGAAATGCCACCGCCACCTTCCGGCCGCGCCCACTCGTCACGGATAAATACCCCGCCGTCGAGCGCCTCCATGCCGGCAACAATATCAGTTTGCAGCGTTAACAGGTATTGACGGACGGCGTTGGTATCCATGGGCTTAATAAAATTTGAAACACAACAATCGGCGGGTGTTTTCAGGCATTTTTGGCCGGAAACGCCCGTCAAACGGCGACGTTATATCTTGCGACCAATCGCACGATAACCGATATCGCTGCGAAATTGCATTCCCGCAAAACGAATCGGTTCCAACATTTCATAGGCACGGCGCTGTGCGATTTTGACGGTGTCGCCCAGTGCGGTGACACACAATACCCGTCCGCCATTGGTGACAACCGCGCCGTCATGTTCGGTCGTACCGGCATGAAAAACCTTGGCGTCGTCGGTCGCGCGTGGAATGCCGGTAATCACGTCGCCTTTGGTCGGTGTGTCGGGATAATTGGCCGCCGCCATCACCACCCCGAGCGCGGCGCGACGATCCCACTCGGCTTCGGTGACATCAAGTTTGCCGGCAATCGCGGCTTCGACCAGGCTGAGAAAGTCGGTCTTTAATCGCATCATGATTGGTTGGGTTTCCGGGTCACCCATGCGCGCATTAAATTCAACCACGCGCGGTTTGCCGGCGTTTTCACCCGCCGTCTCGATCATCAACCCGGCGTAGAGGAATCCGCTAAACGGCATGCCCTCGGCGGCCATGCCTTTGAGTGTCGGGTTGATCACTTCGCGCATCACACGCGCGTGAATTTCAGGCGTCACCACCGGTGCGGGTGAATATGCACCCATGCCGCCGGTGTTGGGGCCTTCATCGTGATCAAAAATTCGTTTGTGATCCTGGCTGGAAGCAAATGGCAGTGCGTGTTTGCCATCACACAGGCAAATAAAACTTGCCTCTTCGCCCTCCATGAATTCTTCGATGACGACCCGCCCGCCATTGTTGTTGCCGCGCCCGTCGCCGAGCATCATGTTCAGCGCATCGATTGCGTCGCCATAGGTCATGGCGACCACCACACCCTTGCCCGCGGCGAGACCGTCGGCCTTGATGACGATCGGTGCACCCTGTTGCTCAACGTAAAGTTTGGCCTCATTGAGGTCGGTAAAGGTCGCGTAAGCCGCGGTTGGAATCGCGTGACGCACCATGAATTGTTTGGCGAAGTCTTTGGAGGATTCAAGCTGCGCAGCGGCACGGGTCGGGCCGAAAATTTTCAGGCCGGCCGCGTTGAATTGGTCAACGATGCCGGCGGCGAGCGGTGCCTCCGGCCCGACCACGGTTAGGTGGATGGCTTCCTGTTTGGCAAATGCGATCAATTCACCAATATCGGTGATATTGACGTTGACGAGACCATCTTCATGCGCGGTGCCGGCATTGCCGGGTGCCACAAATACGCGCGAGACATTGTTGTTTTGGGCAAGCCGCCACGCAAGAGCATGTTCGCGACCGCCGGAACCGATGACCAAAAGCTTCATGTCAGACTTTCAGATGTATTTGCGATGTACTGCCTGCGCGTCTAATGCCGGAAATGCCGCATCCCTGTCACCACCATCGCCACATTACGTTCATTTGCCGCCGCGACCACTTCTTCATCGCGCATCGAGCCGCCCGGTTGAATCACCGCCGTTGCACCCGCATCGGCGATCACGTCGAGTCCGTCGCGAAACGGAAAAAACGCATCACTCGCGGCAACCGAGCCACGCAGCTGCAAACCCGCGTGTTTGGCCTTGATGGCGGCAATTTTGGTCGAGTCAATGCGGCTCATCTGGCCGGCACCCACACCGAGGGTCATGCCATAACGGCAAAATACAATGGCGTTTGACTTCACAAATTTGGCGACACGAAATGCAAAGATCAGATCATTCATTTCCGCGTCGGTCGGCTTGCGTCGTGTCACAACCTTCAGATGCGCGACATCAAAATTATCCGTCGTTTGAACCAACAAACCGCCGCCGACCCGCTTCATGTCAAATCGATTGGCGGCCCCGGCCAGCGGAATCTCGATCACGCGGACGTTTTGTTTGGCGGCAAAAACGTCCATCGCCTGTTTGGTGAAGGCGGGTGCGATCACCACCTCGACAAATTGTTTGGCCACGGCGGCGGCGGTTGCGCCGTCAACCTCGCGATTGAATGCAATGATGCCGCCAAATGCCGAGGTCGGATCGGTCTCCAGCGCGCGTAAATAGGCGGTGAGGGTGTTGCCGGCAATTGCCACGCCGCAGGGGTTTGCGTGTTTGACGATCACACATGCGGTGACATCAAAAGAACGGCAGCACTCCCACGCCGCATCTGCATCGGCAATATTGTTGTAAGACAATTCCTTGCCTTGTCGCTGCCGGTAACTGGCCAGCGTGCCGGCAGCCGGATTTTTTTCGACGTAAAACGCCGCGTCCTGATGCGGGTTTTCACCGTAACGCATACCCTGGGCGTGCGTATAGCTGAGGTTCAACTGCTGTGGAAATGTTTGCGGTTTGCCGTTTGTATCAAGCGAGGTCAAATAGTTGGCAATCATGCCGTCGTATTCGGCGGTGTGACTGAACGCCTTTTTTGCCAGCGCAAAGCGGGTTGCGGCGCTGACGGCGCCGCGGTTGGATTGCATCTCGCCGATTACGTTTTGGTAGTCGGCGGCGTCGGTCACAATCGTCACAAACGCATGATTTTTCGCCGATGACCGCACCATGGCCGGACCGCCGATGTCGATATTTTCAATCGCCTCATCCAGTGTGACGTCGGCCTTGGCGATTGTTGCCGCAAACGGATAAAGATTGACCACCACCATATCAATCGGCGGAATGCCGTGTTGATGCATCGCGTCAACATGCTGCGCCAGATCACGCCGCGCCAGAATGCCGCCGTGCACTTTCGGGTGCAATGTCTTGACGCGCCCGTCCATCATTTCCGGAAAACCTGTGTAGTCGCCGACTTCGATGACGTTGATGCCGTTTTCAGCGAGCAACTTTGCCGTGCCGCCGGTCGACAAAATCTCGACACCTTGCGAGGACAAGTGGGCTGCAAACGGCACGATACCGGACTTGTCGGAGACGCTGATGAGAGCGCGTTTGATGGAGATCATTGGATGGTGGGGTAATGAAGGGTGAATGCGACTTTTCAGTTGAACCGGCAGCGGAACGGCGGCGCTGACCGCAACAAATTTCCGTTCCTACCGCCCCCAACCGGCCGCAGTCACCGGGCCGGACGGGCAAACAGCCGGCGCGACAGGCTAGGCGATACCATGCTGGCTGAGTTTTTTCCGCAACGTGTTGCGGTTGAGGCCGAGCAGGTCGGCGGCACGGGTTTGATTGCCGCGCGCCTGGTGCATCACAACCTCGAGCAATGGCCGCTCGATGTTGGCAACCACCATTTCATAAATGTCGGTGGCATTTTCACCATCCAAATCCTTGAAATACTGCTTCATCATTTTGCGAACACATGCCGAAAGCTCGCTGTCACGTTCACCTTCAAGGGTGTGGCCCCTGGTATCTCTGGTCATACTTTTCTCTTGATTGCCTTTTTTATTGCTACGCTGCCGACTGCAATTGGTCAACAGTGTTCCCCGAGAAGCGGCTGATGTGTCTGCCGCTTGCATTTTTTCTATTATCGCCGAAAGCGAAGAATACATGACCTTCGGCTTCCAATTTATTGAGAAATATCAATACTGCCGCGAGTTGTGCATCGGCGTTTTCAAGCCGGTTCATTTCCTGCCGGAAATTTTCCCCACCAGGCGCGGCGGCCAGATACCAGCCGATATGTTTGCGGGCAATGCGATGCCCCTTGGCGGGACCATAAAACGCATACAGACTTTGCAAATGCTCGCCGGCAATATCGCGCACCTCACGGATGGTCGGTGGCGCCAGATGGGTGCCGGTTTTGAGGAACCAGGAAATTTCCCGGAAAATCCACGGGCAGCCCTGCGCTGCGCGACCGATCATCAGTGCGTCTGCACCGGTTTTGGTCAATACATCCCGCGCTTTTTCCGGCGAATCAATGTCACCGTTTGCAACCACCGGAATATCAACCGATTCTTTCACCGCGCGGATGGTTTCGTACTCGGCGTCGCCATTGTAAAGGTCGGCACGGGTGCGGCCGTGGATGGCGAGTGACTGTATGCCGTTCTCTTCGGCGATACGCGCAATCGTCAGGGCGTTTTTGTGATCACGATCCCAGCCGGTGCGAATTTTCAACGTTACCGGCACATTGACCGCGTTGACCACGGCGGCAATGATGCGCGCGACCAACGGCTCGTCCTGCAGCAACGCCGACCCGGCGTAAACGTTACAGACCTTTTTGGCCGGGCACCCCATGTTGATATCAATAATTTGTGCGCCGCGATCAACATTGTGGCGCGCGGCATCGGCCATCATTTCCGGTGCGGCGCCGGCAATCTGTACCACAATCGGGTCAACCTCACCGGTGTGGTCGCCACGACGAATGGATTTTTCGGTCGACCACAATGCGCTGTTCGATGCCACCATTTCCGAGACAGCCATGCCGGCACCAAGCCGCTTGCACAACTGGCGGAACGGGCGATCGGTAACGCCGGCCATTGGCGCGCAGATCAAATTATTTTTCAGGGTGATGGTGCCGATTTGCACGATGTTGTCCGGACTGCGCGCGTGATAAAACGCGGGACGGCCATTCTACCGCTGCTTAAGTTTTAAGCAAACCACATTTTGTATTTCAGCAACAAGCGCGTGTAAGCGGTTGATTTTTTGATTGTCTCGGTTTACCGACAAGTGCTAATCCGCCGCACCAAACCCGCCCCCGCCGGGGGTCTCAAGCACAAACATGTCGCCGGCGCCGACGTCGATTTCGTCTGAGTACGATAACGCCACTTTGGTGCCGTCTGATCGTTCGACCCAATTGGCGCCACACTGCCCCGGCCCTCCGCCTTTAAGTCCAAACGGTGGCACGCTGCGGTGACCGGCAAGAATCGCGGCGGTCATTGGTTCGAGAAAACGAATTTTCCGTATCGCACCGTTACCACCGCGATGGCGTCCGCTGCCGCCGGAACCCGTGCGTATGGCGTGTTGTTCGACCCGCACTGGAAAACGGAACTCCAAGACTTCCGGGTCGGTCAGTCGGGAGTTGGTCATATGTGCCTGTACGGCGTCGCAACCATTAAACGTGGGGCCCGCGCCGGTGCCGCCGGAGACGGTTTCGTAATATTGGTATTCGTCGTTGCCAAAGGTGAAGTTATTCATCGTGCCGCCGCTCGCGGCCATCACACCCAGCGCACCGATCAAGGCGTCGGTGATGCATTGAGAGGTTTCGACGTTGCCGGCAACCGTCGCCGCGGGTGGCGAGGGATTGAGCATCGAGCCGGCCGGGATGATGATGGTCAATGGTTTCAGGCAGCCCGCGTTGAGCGGAATATCGCTGTCGACCAGCATCCGAAATACATATAAGACGGCGGCGGTGACGACTGCAGATGGCGCGTTGAAATTAGACTCAAGCTGTGCCGAGGTACCGGTAAAGTCAATTGTTGCGCTGCGCCTGTCCGGCCCGATCACAACACTTACGCAGATCACCGCACCGTTGTCCATCGCGTATGAAAACCGGCCGTCATGCAGTTTGCCGATCACCCGCCGCACACATTCCTCGGCGTTGTCCTGCACATGCCGCATGTAGGCGTGCACGGTGTCGAGACCAAAGTGCGCGACCATGCGGCGTAATTCCTGCACGCCCTTTTCGTTGGCGGCAATTTGCGCACGTAGGTCGGCGATGTTCTGATCGATATTGCGCGCCGGATGAGTGGCACTTGCCAGAATTGCGCGCATTTCTGTTTCACGCATGATGCCGTTCTCGACCAGCAGCACGTTATCGAGCAACACGCCTTCATCGTCGATGGTTTTGGAAAATGGCGGCATCGAACCGGGTGTAATACCGCCGATATCGGCGTGATGGCCGCGCGAGCCGACAAAAAACACCGGGGCGCGATGATCGTGTTCCAGAAAAACCGGGGTTACCACCGTCACGTCGGGCAGGTGGGTGCCGCCGTTGTATGGGTCGTTCAGGACAAACACGTCGCCGGGCTTCATCCGGCCGTGGTTCTTGCGCACCACGGTTCGGATGGAGTCGCCCATCGAGCCCAAATGTACCGGCATATGCGGCGCGTTGGCAATCAGATTGCCGCCGGCGTCGAACAATGCGCACGAGAAATCGAGGCGTTCCTTGATATTCACCGAATACGCGGTTTGTTGCAGCCGCAGTCCCATTTGTTCGGCAATCGACATAAACAGGTTGTTGAACAATTCCAACATGACCGGGTCAACCGAGGTGCCGATGGCGTTTTGCGCCTGGCGTGCGAGGATGCGGGTCAGTACCAGATGATTTTGTGGTGTGACGCGCGCTTGCCAACCGGGTTCGACCACCGTGGTTGCATTCTGCTCGGCAATAATCGCCGGGCCGTCTATGGTCTGACCGGCCGCCAGTGCGTCCCGTTGGTAGATTGGCGTAGCGTACGTCACGCCATCGCTAATCATGCTGTCGGTCGCCAGCGGCGATGCTTCGGTGGACGGTCGCGCGGTGTCCATTTCGACGTGTGGTTGGCCGCCGCCGGTGGCCTCAATCGAAACCGACTCGACAATCAATGCGCGCCCCGGCATCAAGAAACTGAATCGTTTTTTGTATTGCGCCTCGAACGCTGCACACATGGTTTGGGCATCGGCAAATTCAACGCCAAGTGCTGAGTCGGTGCCGGCGTATTTCAACTGCACGCGCCGCCGGATGGCCAGCCTTGCCGGGTCGATTCCCTGGGCCAATACCTCTTCGCCAGCGGCGTTGGCGAGTTTGTCCAGTGTTGCGTGCAAGTTGGGCAACACGCCTTCATCGAGTGCCACTTCCAGCGCCCGCTCGCGCATGGCAACGATGTCCGCCAAACCCATGCCGTACGCCGACAGCACGCCGGCGAACGTATGTACAAAGACGCGTGTGATGCCGAGTTCATCCGCCACCAGACAGGCGTGCTGACCGCCGGCCCCGCCGAAACATTGCAGGGTGTAGCCGGTCACATCGTGGCCGCGTTGAACCGAGATGAACTTGATCGCGTTGGCCATATTGGCGACGGCGATTTTGAGAAAGCCTTCGGCCACCTTTTCTGGTGTTTGCCGACCGCCGCCGGTACCGGCCGCAAGATTGATTTCATCGGCAAGCGCCAAAAACTTGTGGCGCACAATTTTGTCATCAAGCGCTTGATTGGCGTCGGGCCCAAACAGACGTGGAAAGTATTGCGGATGGATTTTGCCAAGCATGACGTTGCAATCGGTGACCGTCAGCGGTCCGCCGCGCCGGTAACACGCCGGGCCGGGATTTGCGCCGGCACTATCCGGCCCGACGCGGTAACGTTGTCCGTCAAAGTGCAATATCGAACCACCACCGGCGGCAATGGTATGAATCGACATCATCGGCGCGCGCATGCGTACCCCCGCCACCTGGGTCTCAAACTCGCGTTCAAGTTCGCCCGCGTAGTGGGATACGTCGGTCGACGTGCCGCCCATGTCAAAGCCGATGATCTTGTCAAAGCCGGCGCGTTCGGCTGTTCGCACCATGCCGATAATCCCGCCGGCGGGCCCCGACAGAATGGCGTCCTTACCCTGAAACCGGTTGGCATCGGTGAGGCCGCCGTTGGATTGCATAAAAAACAGGCGCGTGCCGGGCAGTTCGGACTCAACCTGTGCGACGTATCGCCGCAAAATTGGTGACAAATACGCGACAACCACGGTGGTATCACCACGCGAAACAATTTTCATCAGCGGGCTGACCTGATGCGACGTCGAAACCTGCGTGAAGCCGACGTCGCGGGCGATCGCCGCGACCCGTGCCTCGTGCTGGGTGTGGCGGTAGCCGTGCATGAATACAATCGCGATGGCGCGAAAGCCTTTACGCCACGCGGTGGTTAACACGTGTCTCGCCGTCGACTCGTCCAGCGCGCATATAACCTCGCCGTGTGCGCTGATGCGTTCGTCGATCTCAACAGCCTCCGTATACAACAATTCCGGCAGCGTGATGGCCATATCGAATATGCGCGGACGGTTCTGGTAAGCAATGCGCAGCTGGTCACCAAAACCCTTGGTCGCGGCGAGTAACGTGCGTTCACCCTTGCGCTCCAGCAGCGCGTTGGTCGCAACCGTGGTGCCCATTTTCACCACATCAATTATTGCGACCGGGATTGGTTGATCGTCGCCAATACCGAGTAGATGGCGGATACCCGCCAACGCCGCGTCGTGATACCGACCCGGGTTTTCCGACAGCAACTTATGGGTGACAAGCGTCCCGTCGGGTTGCCGGGCGACAATATCGGTGAATGTGCCGCCACGATCAATCCAGAATTGCCAGCCGGCCGCGCTTGATGTCATCGGAATGCGTTTATCGATTGAAAGGGTCCGGCAGCCATTCTATGCGGCTATATCAAGCCGCGGTGAATGTCGCATAATGACGCATATCCATTCCCATTCCCTATCACGGTCCATGTTCTCCGCCCCGTTGTCACTCACCTCAGATACACACTTCGAATTGCCTTCCCATTTGCACGAGTCCGGCGCCGACAACGCCTGGGCACATGCCAATCTCGCGGGGCGCGATATTCACAGCTTTTTGACGGCGCCGTGTTTTGATGCCAATGGCAGTTTGTGGCTATGTGACACGCCGTTTGGCCGCATTTTCCGCGTCACGCCGACCGGCGAGTGGGATTTGATCATCAAGTACGACGGTTGGCCGTCCGGGTTGCGTTTCCACCGCGACGGGCGTTTGTTTGTGGCCGATTATCGCCACGGCATATTGTCGCTTGATATCAGCCTGCGCAAACTCACGCCGGTGGTCACGCATCATATTTCGCAGCGGTTTTTGGGCGTCAATGACTTGTTGTTTGCCACCAACAGCGATTTGTATTTCAGCGATCAGGGCCAAACCGGCCTGCACAACGCCACCGGCGGGGTGTTCCGCCTGAAGGCCGATGGCGAACTGCAAAAACTGCTGGCAAACCTGCCGTGTCCGGCCGGGTTGGCACTCTCAACCAACGAACAGTCGCTGTTTGTCGCAGCGAGCCATGACAATGCGGTGTGGCGTGTGCCATTGGTTGATGGCGGCGTGTCACGGGTCGGTAAATATGTGCAGCTTTCAGGTGGTTTCGGCCCGGGCGGCCTGGTCATCGACAGCGACGACAATCTGTTTGTTGCGCACAACGGCATGGGTTGCGTGTGGATGTTTGATAAACGCGGCGAGCCGCGCTACCGGGTTGATTCGTCGCGCGGCGATCACACCACCGCGTTGACACTTGACCCAGCCGATCCGCGCACCATCATCATCACCGAGGCGCAAACCGGAACGGTGTTGAAGGCCACACTGCCGATGTATTGATGGATACCGCCGACCCAAAATCCGCGTTGCCGGAGGGCGCCTTCGATAACTTCCGTAACGACATGAGTTACGGTGATTATCTGCAGCTGGATTTGTTGCTCGGCGCACAAAAGCCGCTGTCGGGTGAACGCAACGAGCTGTTATTTATCATTCAGCATCAAGCCACCGAACTGTGGATGAAATTGATGTTGAGTGAACTGGCTGCGGCACGCGAACATATCCGTCAGGACAACCTTGCGCCGGCGTTCAAAATGATGGCGCGGGTTTCGCGCATCATGAACAACCTGATTCAGTCGTGGGATATTCTCGCCACGCTGACGCCGACCGAATACTCCGCGTTTCGGGCGAGTCTCGCCAAATCGTCCGGATTTCAGTCATACCAGTACCGGATGGTCGAATTCATGTTTGGCAACAAAAGCCGGGCGTTGTTGAAGCCGTTTGAACACAATCCATCGCAGCACGACACGCTGCTGGGACTGCTCGAGTCACCGTCGATTTACGACGAGGCAAACCGCTTGTTGCAGCGGCGTGGGTTTGGTTTGGATGCGACTGTGGTTGACCGTGATTGGTCGCTTTCCTATCAGGCCAACGACAGCGTTGCCGGTGCCTGGTCGCAGGTTTATGCCAATACCAAACAACACTGGGACCTGTACGAGCTGGCCGAGAAGCTGGTTGACCTCGAAGATTATTTTCGCCAATGGCGCTTTCGCCATGTCACCACCGTCGAACGGGTGATCGGTTTCAAACGCGGCACAGGCGGAACCTCTGGCGTCAACTATTTGCGCGAGATGGTTAATATCCGGTTGTTTCCGGAGTTGTGGGACTTGCGAACCGGCCTCTGACGATCGTGCGCCGTTGTCAGTCGGATTTTGTCTGCCGTACGATCGTTTCAATGACCATCCGTCCGGGCGGTGTCCAGGGCGCAATCAATTCAAAGTGACCGGCGTTGTCGATGCTGAGCAATTCAACGGTTTCATTTTTCTCTTTGGCGCGCTCGCGATACCGCAACGCCTGCGCCGGGGCAACAATGGCATCGTAGACGCCGCTGACCAACACTTGTTTTACCCCAAGCGGCAACAACGGCACAATCGAGGTGTCGCGATACGCCGTCTCCTTGCGCTCCTTGCTATTGACCAGCAGATCGACAGTATCGGCGCCACACGCGTGTGCCGATGCGACTTTTGCGTAGGCAAGATCAGGCATGGCGGCGACCCCGACCACCGCGAGAATTGCCAATGGGGCCTTTTGATACAACGGCGAATCAACGGGTAACCTGTGACGTGCGGCCAGCCACATGGCAAGATGACCGCCGGCGGAGTGACCGGTGGCGACCACCCGCGTCAGGTCGAGCGGATAGGTGTCGGCGAGTTCGATGAGTTTTTCCGCCGCTGCCGCGACATCGCGAAACGTATCCGGATAGGGCGCGAAATTTTCCGCTTTTGTACCGATGCGGCGATAGGTGATGCTCCAGACAGCGACGCCCTGTTGGCGCAAATCATCCACCATAAATGCGACCAGCTCCGGTCCGGGCAAGTCAGCGCGCCAACATCCGCCGTGAATCAGAATCACCACCGGCAGTTTTTTTACCGAAGTTGCGGGGCCGCCGGGCAACCACAACTCTCCGTATTGATCCGGATGCGTGCCGTATGCAATTTTTGCAGTCGGACCCGGTCGCGCAGCGCGTTCAAGAATATTTTTGAACGAAAGTGTCTGGGCGGCGGCGGGGTTCATCGAAAGGAAAACACCGACCAAAATGGCGCAGCAACCATGCCATGTGATTGAAAGGCGGTGCGGGAAAATGTTTTGCATTGGGGCATCGACGTGATTGAGAGGTGAGGGGGTGTCAGTTTGCGCGGCTGGCACCGCAATTGAAATGCTACCGCACAAAACACTTGCCGAGGCGTTTCAAAAGTCGTTATTTGGCGGTCGTTTCCGGACAAAAATGCCCCAAAGTGTCCGTCAAATGGCGAGTTTGTCCTTCTCGATTGTCAGCATGTTAGTTCACGTAATCGGGAACGGCGCGTTCATCGACCCCGTACAGTGCGGCCAGCGCCGATTTGGTCAGCACCGTTTTCGTCGAACCAATGGTGACATCACCAGCCCGTGAAATTGTCATGGTTCGATCATTCGACCCGTTGCAAAAATGAAATGCATGGGCCGGATCATGGGTGGTAAAAATGATGGCGATGCCATCGTGCTTGAGCCGCAACAGGGCATCGAAAACCATCAGGCGGTTGCCGAAATCAAGATTTGCCACGGGCTCGTCGAGCAGCAGAATTTTTGCCTCAGACGCCAATGCACGCGCGATCATCACCAGTTGTCGCTCGCCACCCGACAACTCGGCGAAGTCACGATCTGCAAACGTGGTGAGGTTAAGGGTGGCCAGCGCGCGCATCGCCACGTCGCGGTCGTGTGGACCGGGACTGGCAAACCAAGCCAAATGTGGCGCCCGCGCCATTTCGACGACTTCGATCACGCTGAAATTGAAGAAGCCGGCGGTTGATTGTGGAACATAGGCGATTTGTCGGGCGATGTCAGGTGACGGCATGTTCGACAGCGTTTGATCACACAGCGAAACACTTCCCGCGCGGGCGGGGATCAGGCCAAGCAGGGTACGAAACAACGTCGTTTTGCCACTGCCATTGGGGCCAAGCACGGCGAGCGCATCACCGTGCTGAATGGCAAATGTTATGTTCTCTGCCAAAATGCGGCGCGGATAGCCGATGGCAAGTGCCTGCGCCGACAACGCAGTCAATGGGCTGGTCATGTCTGCCGCCGAAACGTCGCGGCCATCAGCCAAATAAACACCGGTGTACCGATGGCCGCGGTGAGTACGCCCGGCGGGATCTCAATTTGGGCGACGCTGCGACCGACCGTGTCGACCGCCACCATAAAGGTGCCTCCAACAAGAACCGCCAGCGGCAACAGACGCGAAAATTCAGCGCCAACCAATAATCTCACCGCGTGCGGCACGACTAATCCGACCCAGCCAATGGTGCCGCAGATGGAAACCGCCGCCGCAGTCATCAATGTCGCCGCGATAATCACCACCAGCCGCAATCGCCCGACATTCAGACCGAGCGCACGTGCGTCGTCGTCTGGCAGCGCCAGAAGATTGATCCGCCAACGCAACAACACCAACGGCAACAGTGATGCCAGCATGATGGGCATCGCCACCGCCAGATCGGACTTGGAAATGCTGGCAAAGCTGCCCAGCAGCCAATAGGTGATGGCCGGCAATTGGTTATAAGGATCCGCCAGGTATTTGGTCAGTGCGATACCCGAGCCCAACAACGAACCAACAACAATACCCGCGAGCACCAGCGTTAACACCGGGTCATGACCGCGGATGCGGTCCCCGATCAAATAAATCGTGGCAACGGCGGCGAGCCCGCCGACAAACGCTATGCCCTGGATGGCGATGATCGGCAGGCCCAGAAAAATGCCCAACACCGTACCGAGTGCCGCGCCGCTGGATACGCCCAAGATGTCCGGCGAAACCAGCGGGTTGCGAAACAGGTTTTGAAAGGCGGCACCTGCGGCGGCAAGTGCGCCGCCAACCACAAATGCGGCCGTGACACGCGGGATACGAATGTCAAACAGGACAATGTCCGCATTTGTCGGGGCAATGGCGTTGCCAGCAAATAATTTTGTGCCAAGTAGCGCAAAAATCTCGCTCACGGAAATCGAAAATCGGCCGACGCTGAGGGCGAGCAGCACCACCGCCACCGCCACCAAAATCGTGGTCACATAAACAGCGGAAATGTTGATGCGGGATGGGGGCATTGGGTGGTTCAGCGGGCGGTTTTGAATCGATTTGATGGGCGACGCGAATAGTCAGTGGACGAGTATAGTGTTGCGGCCCAGTGTGTGCCGGATGATGCAAATGCAATGAGCGCAACAATTGTTGCCAATGCCGACGAAATGGGCGGCTCGTTTAGAATGTCGTTTTTCCACGCTGCCGAGAGCTGACCATGCGCACCATTGTTGTGATGCTGTCGATTTTGCTGTTACTGCGGCCAGTCAATAGCACCGCTGCCGAAATCAAGTTGGCGACCACCACGTCAACCGAGGCGTCCGGCCTGCTGGCGTTGATTCTGCCGCAATTTGAAAAGGCCAGCGGCGTCAAGGTCAAGGTTATCTCTGTCGGAACCGGACAGGCGCTGAAACTGGCCGAACGCGGTGACGTCGATGTGGTGTTGGTCCACTCGCGACCGGATGAAGACAAATACATGGCTGCCGGATTTGGTACCATCCGGCGCGATGTGATGTACAACGATTTTATTATTGTCGGTCCCAAGGCCGACCCGGCCCGGCTGCGCAGCGAAAAAAGCGCCTCTGCAGCGCTGCAACAAATTGCCAAATCCGGTTCGCGATTTGTTTCGCGCGGCGATGATTCCGGCACCCACAAAAAGGAGTTGTCGCTGTGGCGCGAGGTTTCGATCGCGCCGAAGGGTGCGTGGTACCTCGAAGTCGGCCAGGGTATGGGTGAAACCCTGACCATGGCGGGCAATCTCGGCGCCTATACGTTGTCGGATCGTGGCACGTTTTTGGCGCATCGCGCGCGCGTCGGTTTGGATGTGATCGTGACCGAAGTGCCCGGTCTGTTCAACCCATATGGCATCATGGATGTGAATCCTGCCAAGCACCCGCACGCCAGACACGTCGATGCATTAAAACTTATTGACTGGATTGTGTCGCCCGCGGGTCGCGCAGCGATTGGATCGCTCAAGGTTGATGGTGCCCCGCTGTTTACCCCTGGCGCGGCACCGAAGGACTGACGCATGGAGTTGTGGGCCGCCACGCAGGAGGCGCTTCGTTTGCTCGTCACCGGTGACGCCACGCTCTGGGGCACCGTGTGGATTTCGCTAAAGGTCTCGCTTATTGCATTGTTGATTGCGACGCCGGTTGCTGTTGCGACCGGCTTTGCGCTGGCGAGCATCGCATTTCCGGGCAGACGCGCAGCGGTGGTGGTTCTACAAAGCTTTTTGTCGTTTCCTACCGTTGTTGTCGGGCTGGTTTTGTATGTATTGCTCGCGCGATCGGGACCGTTCGGCGATATGGGTTTGTTATATACACAAACAGCGATGATCATCGGGCAGGCAATCATCGCCTTCCCGGTCTTGGCCGCATTTACGCTGGCCTCGGTGCAGGGTGCCGATCGCATTGTGCGTGAAACCGCCGTATCACTCGGCGCCACCCGTGCACGTGCGGCGATGACAACCTTGTTCGAAGTGCGTTTCGCCGTGATGGCGGGATTGTTCAACGGCTTTGGCCGCGTCATTTCGGAGGTGGGCTGCGCAATGATGGTGGGCGGCAACATTGCCGGCCTCACCCGCAATATTCCCACGGCAATTTCATTGGAAACCGCCAAGGGCGAATTTGCGCAGGGTATTGCACTGGGTATCGTGTTGATCGTGCTGGCGCTGATCATCAACGGCGTGTTTCACTTATTGCAGGGCGAGGGTGACCTCAAATGACGACCAAACCCGCCACACCGGTGCTGAACATCTCCCGTCTGTCGAAAGCGTTTGGTGATCGTGTGTTATTTGACATCAGGAATCTGGCGCTGAATCCCGGTACGCTATATGTGTTAACCGGCGACAACGGCAGCGGCAAGACCACCCTGCAACGCATATTGGCCGGACTCGAAACAGCCAATGACTTGCAGTTGACCTTTGACGGCGAGTCTATCAATGGTGCATTCCCTGCAAGATGGCGACGCGACATCATTCATGTTCATCAACACCCGTATTTGTTCCATTCGAGCATTGCCGACAATATCGCCTACGGCCTGAAAATGCGCGGCTTGGCGGCCAATGAACGGCATGCAATGGTGGCGGCGGCGATGCAATGGGCCGGTCTCGATGTGCGGGCCAATGTGCCGCCGAAACGCCTGTCCGGCGGTGAACGGCAAAAGGTCGCATTGGCCCGCGCGAAAGTACTCGAGCCAAAAGTTTTGTTGGTTGACGAACCCACCGCCAATCTTGACCGGCACGCCAGACTGCAAATTGTGGAGTTATTGCAAAAGACGGTCGCCGCGCAACGTACCGTCGTGGTTGCTTGTCACGATCGTGAAATCATTGATCTGCCGCGTGTGGTGCGGCTGAACCTTGAGGGTGGCCGGCTGACGATGTAATCGGTGATCGTTGGTGACGACCACCGATCATCGCGACAACTACTTGCCGGGCGCGAGCAGCGTCTGCAGTTCGCCCGACTGGTGCATTTCACGCAGGATATCCGCGCCGCCGATAAATTCGCCATTCACATACAACTGCGGGATGGTTGGCCAGTTGGCGTACTCCTTGATGCCCTGGCGGATTTCCTCGTCTTGCAACACATCGACCGTAAATGGTTTGTCGACGCCGTTGGCTTTCAAAATTTGTATGGCAGACGCCGAAAATCCGCACATCGGAAACTGGGCGGAGCCCTTCATGTACAACACGACCGGGTGGCTTGATACGGTGTCGCGAATTTTGTCTTGGGTGCTCATGATGGCCTTGAAAAATATGGGTAAAGAATAACTTGATGAAATTATACGGCGGCTGGGGAATGGTAGCGCCCGGATGCCACGCGCGGGATGCCGGCAAGGTCTGGCGTTGATTTGATGTGGGCAAATTGGCTTTGTTGCAATAGCGCCCGGCATTGTCCCGCTTGATCGTGGCCGTGTTCAATCAATAGCCAGCCGCCATCGTTCAAATGCGTGCTGGACCCGCCGATAATGGCGCGGATCGACGCTAGGCCATCGTCGCTTTCATCGGTTAATGCCATCTGCGGCTCAAAGCGCAAATCACCGGCCAGCAGGTGCGCGTCGTTTTTGGCAATGTACGGCGGGTTGGCCACAATCACATCAAACTTTTCCCGCTGCACAGCCGCGTACCAATCACTTTCGATAAAACTGACCTCAGCGCCCAGCGCGACGGCATTTTGACGGGCCACCGCCAAAGCATCATTTGACCTATCGACAGCGGTCACGGTCAAGCGCGGCATTTCAAGCGCAAGCGTGATGGCAATTGTGCCGCTGCCTGTGCCCAGATCCAAAACCCGTGGATGGACCACACTTTCCAGCCATTTATTGCCCGAAATAGCCGCCAATGCTTGTTCCACCAGAATTTCTGTCTCTGGGCGCGGGATCAGTACGTGTTCATTCACCGCAAACTCTCGTCCGTAAAATTCGCGACTACCAATGATCTGTGCAACCGGTACGCCGTCTGCGCGGGCCGCAACCTGTTGTTCAAATCGCAACGCGTCTTGCTCGGTAAGCGCGCGTTCAGCATGGGCCATAAGCCATGCACGTGTTTCGCCGGTCAGACGTGCGAGCAGATATTGCGCATCGAGACGGTCGATGCGGGAGGCTGCAAGTCGAAGTGCTTCACCGACGTTCATGACAAACCGATTGGCTAGACACCGAGGGAGGCGAGCTGCTCGGCCTGATGTTCTGAAATCAACGCGTTGGTCAGGTCGCTCAAGTCGCCATCCATGATGGCGTCGATTTTATACAGCGTCAGATTGATGCGATGGTCGGTCACCCGCCCCTGTGGAAAGTTGTAGGTGCGGATTCGTTCGGAGCGGTCACCGGAGCCAATCAACGATTTGCGTTCGGCCGCTTCCTTGGCTTGTTGCTCACGTGTTTGTTTGTCTTTTATGCGTGCGGCCAACACCCGCCAGGCTTGATCCTTGTTTTTGTGTTGTGAGCGTCCATCCTGACACTCGACCACGATGCCGGTCGGCATGTGGGTGAGCCGCACCGCCGAATCGGTTTTGTTGATGTGTTGTCCGCCGGCACCCGATGCACGGAACGTGTCAACCCGGACATCAGCCGGGTTGATGATGATGTCGGTGGTTTCGTCAGCTTCGGCCATGATGGCAACCGTTGCCGCCGAGGTATGGATGCGCCCCTGCGTCTCAGTTGCGGGCACACGCTGGACCCGATGGCCGCCGGATTCGAACTTTAGACGGGAGTAAGCGCCTTGACCGACGATGCGGGCGATAACCTCTTTGTAGCCACCTACCTCACCGGTTGACTCGGAAATAATCTCGACCTGCCAGCGTTGCCGCTCGGCATAACGCGAGTACATGCGGAACAGATCGCCGGCAAACAGTGCCGATTCATCACCACCGGTTCCGCCGCGTATTTCGATAAAGATGTTCTTATCGTCGTTTGGATCTTTCGGCAGTAATGCCGTTTGCAACGACAGTTCGATGGTTTCGATCGCGGTTTTGCTGGCGCGGATTTCCTCTTCGGCAAATTCCCGCATTTCCGGATCTTTACCCATTTCTTGTGCCGCGCTGATATCCGCTTCGGCTTTTTTGTACTCGTTAAAAAGCGCGACCACCGGTGCGATTTCGGCGTGCTCGCGGGTGATTTTCCGGTACGAATCCATGTTACTGACCACGTCTGGTGAGGCGAGCAGCCGGTCGAGATCGGCGATTCGTTCAACCAGAGACTGCAGTTTTTGTTCGATTGATGCTTTCATTCGTCTTCCGGACTTTCAGGGTAAAGCTGTTCGAGTGCGTCGGTCAGTGTTTCGCGCTCCGCCGGTGAAACGCGTTTCAACGCCGCCATCGGGTGGTGCAGAAACTTGTTGGTCAGACCTTGTGCCAGCGCCTCAATCACGCGTGCCGGATCGTCGCCCTTGGCGAGCATTTTTTGCGCGCGTTCCAGTTCGATCATGCGGTATCGCTCGGCCTTGCCACGCAACTGCTGAATGACCGGCACGGCATTTCGAACCGACAACCAGTGCATGTATTTATTGGTGTGGGCGTCGATGATGGTCTCGGCGGCGATCACGGCGCCCTCGCGTTTGGCCAGATTTTGCTCGACCATTTTTCCCAGCGAGTCGAGCGTGTAAAGATAAACGTCGTCCAACTCGCCGACGGCCGATTCGATGTCACGCGGCACGGCAAGGTCGACCATGAATATCGGTTTGTGGCGGCGGCGCTTTAATGCCTGTTCGATCATCCCCTTGCCGATGATCGGCAAACTCGATGCAGTCGAGGTGATGATGGCGTCAAACTCATGTATGCAATCCGGCAATTCGGCAAGCGCGATCGCGGCAATTTTTGTCTCTTCACCAAACTCGTTTGCAAACCCTGCCGGCGGGCCTGTTCGCCCTGCTATCATACCCATCAAACCAAGAGTAAAGGCGGATGCTATGGTATTAACGGATGAAGAAGCCACCAATACCATTATACAGGTGTACAATTTTGT
>JANMNT010000087.1:0-5693 GCA_031368465.1 Burkholderiales bacterium | reverse complement strand
GAAAGATCGCAGTTTCGGCAACAGTTCGCATTCAGTAATGCTACGGCATTGCCGTAGCGATTGCAACAGATATCTGCGCCTACCGCGGATAATTTTTTGCGTAACGCGAGGTAATCCAGTGGCGAATTCGGTGATTGTGGTAACCAAGGCCCTAATCAGGCGAGGCCTTGGAGGGTCCGCTTCTGGCCGGAAGCCGCCACTACTTCTTTGGCACAGCTGACGCTGCCGCGAGTTTCAAATAGTCGTGAATGCCGGTGTCACCCATTTTCCGGGCATCGGCGAGTTCACCGCCACGGGTGGCAAACATGACTTCATTCTTGGATGAGACAATCGCGATGGCGGGGATGCCTTTTTTGAGCGGGACGCCATAACCGTCGGCGATGTCGACGTTCTTGTTCATGCGGCCCACATCGACTTTGACCACACGAAAGTCCTTGGCGATCAGCGGCGCGCTGGCGCCGGTCTTCATGGCGATATCGAGCACCTTGCAGTCGCCGCACCAGTTGGCACCAAACACCACCAGCACCGGCACTTTCGCCTGAGCTGCTTGCACCAATGCCTGCTGGATGTCGAGCTTGGCATCGGCGGCTTCGTTGTAGGGACCTTCGGCCGCCGTGGCGACGGCGGCAAACATCAAAAGCGGGATGGCGTAGCGAAGTTTCATATTGAACAACCCTTATTCGATGGTCAGCAAAATCTCATTGCGCCGGAACGGCGGTGGGGTGAGTGGGGGATTGTAGCGCGCAAGTTGGGCGATGCCGATGGGTTTGAGCTTGTTACTGGCGACCCACGCGTTGAGTGCGGCGATTTTTTCGGCGACCTTGGTTTCACCGGAGAAGCCGGAAAATTTGTTGACGGCAACGCGTTGTGGTGCAATTTCACGCAGCTTGACGGCCGGGTTTTTCGGCGTCGGCAACGTCTCCATGGTGTATTTTGATGGCATTACAAAGTGCATACGCCAACGGTTTGAGCCAGTGCCTGGCGTCATCGTTACCGGCGCAGTCATGGCGATTTTTTCGCTTTCACGTTCCATCGTCACCGGCGTGGTCATGGCAATTTTTTCGCTGGTTGATTTGCCTTTGGTGATGTTGGCGCCAAAGATGTAACCGGCAATCGCACGAAAACCGTCGCTGCTGGCGTCGTCGAGCGAGCCCGTCACCATTGTTTCGGCCACAATCATCGGCCGGTATTCACGAATTTCAAAGTCACCATCTTGTTTGATCACTTTGAACGCGGGTTCTTCGATGTTGATGAAGGCTTCAACGGTCGCGCAACCGGAGAGAATGGCAGCCGCGAGCACGGCAAAGGTTGATTTACGTTTCATTTGAAATCCAAAAGAGCCAAACAAGTAGGAGTGCGGCGGTGGCGGAACGTTCAACATGACGTCCAAAACGCCATTTCTGCAAAGCGTCCGCTAGACCGCCCGGAATTGTTGGTAACCACCCGCCTCGTGCTGGCGTTCAAAATGCTGGGCGGCTTGCAGCAGGATTGAAAACGCCTCGCGTTCCGGCCCGGACAATTGTGGATTCCAGATATCAAGGATCAACACCACGCGTGTTTGGTCGCTTTCATTCCACGCTTCGTGTTCAAACGCATCGTCAAATATCAGACATTGCCCCTCGGTCCAGCCGCGTGCCTCGTCCATCACCCGTAGCGCGCCACAATGTGGCGGCACGATCAATGGCAGATGCACCACCAGGCGACCATTAACGCTGCCAAAGTGCGGCTGAATGCGGGTGTGTGGTTTGAGCACCGAAAACATCACCTCGGGGGCATAACCCGGAATACGCATCAAATCCATTTTGCGCAGAATGGCCGCCGTTTGTGGGCAACGCCGGCAGTTGTCTTCCACTTCACTGCCGTGCCGATAAAAATGAAACGACGACCAGGCGTCATTGCGATTTAATGCCTGCCAGACGTTGGCTTCCTGTGTGCCGGGCTCAAGATCGACATACGGCGCAAAGCCGCTGTGATTGGCCAGCACCTGCATCAGTTCATCACGAATAATCGATGTGGCGGCCTCAAGTGGAGCCAACCAGGGAAACATTTCGCGCTCAAAAAATGGCATCGGGTTGAGTCCAGGAATGTAGAGCAACTTCGGGTTCCATCGCGGGTGCAGATTATCCGCCTCGACCTTACCGACAAAAATATCGGCGCTGATACGGATGCGCGCAATCGAATCCGCACCATAACGGTCGCAGATTGGTTGCAGGGCGGCGGTCAGTTCGATATCCAGCGATTGCCGTACCGCGCGGGAGGCATGGGTTAACAACTTGCGTGTTTCAGCCATGAGCATTTCATCGGCCACGCTGTCGGCCAGTTTGATGGCGTGAAAAAAAGTGGTGACCGCCGCAGTTGTTTGTGCGAGCTGTTCTTGTACAACGCCTTTGTAAAGTAACGCGAGCAGATGTCCGGGGTTTAATTGCAAACACCGCTCCAGTTTTACCAATGCCTCGGGCAGGTTTTTTAAACCGTAATAGGCCATGGCGGTGTTGAACAACATGCCGTCATGATTCGGTTGTTGTTTTATTGCCAGCTCAAAATGTGATGCCGCTTTGGCGTAGTTGTGCTGTTGAAGACTGGTGCGGCCGATGAAGCGCAACGCCTCCAAATGAGCCGGGTCGAGCGACAGAATTTGTTGGTAGAGTTCAGTCGCCTGATCGACCGCGCCATTGCCAAACAACGCCGCCGCGCGCTGTTGCGTGGCCTCAATCAGGGCTTGGTGTGATGGGTCAGCCATGTCCGTTGCCCCTGCGCCGGACGGCCGATCGTCTCTGCCGTGCGTCAGGCATGGTTAATTCCGAAACGCCGGCGCGCGTTTTTCCATATTCGCCATCATCGCCTCCTGCAAATCGGACGACATCAGCATGGCCGCGTTCCAGGTGGCGACATAGTTGAGGCCGTCGGCAACCGAATGGTCGCGTGCGTAGTTGAGCATTTCTTTGATGCCACGAATGGCAAGCGGCGACTTTTCGGCGATGGATGCGGCAATGTTGCCAACGCCATCCATCAACGCTGCCATCGATTCATAAACCCGGTTGACGAGTCCGAGTTTTTCCGCCTCCATGGCGCCGACGCTGCGGCCGGTGTACGCCAGTTCACGGACAACCGACGGGTTGATGATTTTTGGCAAACGCTGCAACGTGCCGACATCGGCCGTCATACCGATATCGACTTCTTTGATCGAAAAGTTCGCGTCGGGACTCGCATAACGCATATCGCAACACGACACCAGATCAATCGCGCCACCAATACACGCGCCGTGAATGGCGGCGATCACGGGCTTGCGGCAACGTTCAATCGAGGTCAGGGTGTCCTGCAAATCCAGAATGATGTGACGCAATTTTTCATGCATGCGTGCTTCATCGCTGTCTTCGATCTTTTTGCCCAGCGCCATCATCATGCCCAGATCAATACCGGCACAAAAATTCGCGCCATTGCCGGAAATGATTGCCACCCGCACCTCGGGCGTTTCGTCCGCCCATTTCATCGCCAGACGAATCTCATTCCACATCGGCGCATTCATCGCGTTCACCTTGTCAGGGCGGTTGAGCTTGATGTGGGCGACGTGGTTACTCAGGGATGTTTCGAGGGTCGTGAACGACATGGTCGGGGGCGGGTCGTGGGTGACCCGACTTGGCAAGGGTAATGCGGGAAATGTAGCACAACTCCCGATACCGGCAATTCACGTATCAATTACACGCTTGCGGCAGGACTTAGTCGGCGTATGCCAAAACCAAGCTTGGGATTAGCGACCGCCAATTTGGGTGGATGCCGCGCCCGTAAAACCCGCCATCCTGTCGGCACGCATGTCGCGCGCCGTCTGCGTATTCGCCACCGCTTTGACGGCATCGAGCAACACCGTTTCGAGTTGGGCGACGACGCCGGGCCAGTCCAACTGTTCAGCGGTCGATCTTGCCGCCGCGCCCATGGTACGGATGGGTTCGTGTTCCGCGGCAATCGCGCGGGCCATGGCAATAAAATCGTCGGGTGAATTGAACGGCGCCAGCAGGCCATTTTCTTTGTGTGTGATTAATTGCGCGGCGGCGGCGTAGTTGTACGCAAGCACCGTCAGCCCGCTGGCCATTGCCTCAGGCGTCACATTGCCAAAGGTTTCTGTGATGCTGGGGAATAAAAATAGATCGCCGGAGGCGTAATGCACAGCCAGGTCATCGCCGGTGCGCTGACCGGCAAATATGGCATCCGGAAATTGCGCCTCGATTTCGCCGCGTGCCGGACCATCTCCCACCATGACCAATTTGGCACGGGGATTGACGTTACGCATGGCCTTGTAGGCATCGACCAGCAACCCCAGGTTTTTCTCAGACGCAAGCCGCCCAACATAGAGCACAACGGTCGTGTTGTGGTCCGCGCCCCACGCCGCACGCAACGTTTCGCTGCGTTTGGCAGGACTAAAACGTACCGTATCGACACCACGTGCGACCACCTTAAGCTGGTGAAATCCCATTGCGGCGAGTTCACCGCGAAGCGACTCTGTCGGCACCATGGTGCACTGGGTGCGATTGTGAAACTTGCGCAGATAGGCAAAGATGGGCTTTTGCAGCCAGCCAATGCCGTAATGTTTGCTGTAGGCGTGAAAATTGGTGCGAAAGTCGGACGTGATCGCGAGCTTTAGCTGTCGGGCGGCGCGCAATGCCGACCATCCCAACGGGCCTTCAGTGACAATATGCACCACATCCGGCCGCCGCTGCGTCCATAGTTTCACTAGCGCATTTTTTGACGGCACACCCATCTTCAGGTGCGGATAACGCGGAATCGGCAAGCCGCGCAACAGCACTTCATGAAAATCAAGTGCAGCGTCGGCGATATCGGTTTTGTGTTGTCGCGGCCGGATCAATTGAACGTCATGCCGGCGTGCCCGCAGGCCTTCGACAAATCGTGCGATGGTAATCGCGACGCCATTTACCTCGGGCGGGTAGGTTTCGGTCACTACCGCGATGCGTAACGAACGCTCTGCGGCGGGGAGTTCGTCGATGATCAAATCAGCTTGCTGGGTTGATGTCATGCCGAGATGATGCAAAACATGTGCGACAGTTCAATGACGATTCGGTGACATTTTATGTTTCATTTTTGTCAACAAAACATCTTCAATCGGTAACAGTTTCGTCATTGTCAACTGTCACCATTTGGTCGCGTAACTGACATCGGCGGTGCATAAATGGTGTCTGTATGACGTTTGATGCCCATTTTTGTAATGTAGACAGGAGACTCCGTGAGCCAATCCTCATCCTTCAGTTCGATTTACCAGCAATTACACGTCCAGCGCATGGATGACCACCGTTATTACCACCACAGCCGTATCAATCAATCGTTGCATCTGCTGAGTGCATCGAGTTTTGTGGTGGCGTATGTGTTGTTGTTTATCAACCCGGCGGTTGCGGCATTGTTGGCATGGCTGGTTTCAATGACCAGCCGGCAGGCGGGGCACTTTTTCTTCGAGCCAAAAACCTACGATCATGTCAATCAGGCCACCCATGAATACAAAGAGGAGATCAAGGTCGGCTACAACCTTCGTCGCAAGGTGGTGTTGATGTTGATCTGGGCGCTGTCACCGGCATTGTTATTCATTCAGCCCTCCATGTTCGGCCTGTTAACACCCGCCATCACGGCCGAAGCGTTTGTGTTGAACGTCGGCTGGATGTGGCTTGGCATTGGTTTGGGCGGTTTATTGT
>JANMNT010000045.1:0-3710 GCA_031368465.1 Burkholderiales bacterium | reverse complement strand
GCCGTGCCGAAGAGCTTGGCGGTGCTGCGAAAAGCTTTCGCGTAGGAGTTGAACCACGAAGCACGAAGAGTTTTTTTTGACAAGATTGACAGGATTCACAAGATGGTCTTTGACTTATCCTGTCAATCTTGTCAATCCTGTCTATTTTCTTCTTCGTGTTGTTCTTCGTAGTTCCTAAAATAGTTGCTGTAAATAATCCGTGCGGGGGGATACCATCAAAAATTGTGACCCAAGTCAAAGTAAGGTATGAAGTCAAAATAATTTCATCCACATCGCGCCGCCAACTGCCGAAGCAGCCCTTGCTGACGCGCGGGCGACTGACACGCCGTGCAGACTTGCAAACGGCGATCAGTCAATGCCATTGCCCTCATGGGTGAGCTTATTTTGACTTCATTCCTTGGCGTCCGATTTCTTCATCAACCGCTCTCTCACCGCAGAGGCGCAGAGACCGCGCCGAGTCAACGCAGAGAAATTCGGAAGAAAGCCTTCTTTCTCTCTTCTTTTCTCTTTTCTGCTCTGCGTCATCTCGGCGCGACCTGTAGCGCCTCTGCGGTGAAAGCTGCCCTTCCGGGTCGGAGCCATCTGAAAACCGCTATATTGTAACCTCCGGTTGGTTAGTTGTTGGTGGCAGAACATTACGGCAATGGATTCAGCGTCTGCTCGCGCAGCAACTTGATGGCAACCCCTTGATAATTCTGGCGGCGGTTGGCGGCGGCAGCATACACCTTTTCTTGTGACCCGTAATGCTTCAGCGAGATCGCATTAAACTTGGCCGTAGAGTCGTCAATCCCTCCCCAGTTTTTGTAGGCAACTGCCAGCGCAAGGTTCCAATCATCTGGGCTGGCTTGAGTTTGGTTGGTGTAAATCTTGTACTCCACGATGATGCCCTGTTTTTTGGCTTCCTCGTAGACCGGGCGCAGATTCTTGCGCATATCCATCAGCACGTCATTCAGCTTGCCGGGCAGGACACGCACCCGCCACACCGGGCCGGGTGTTGTATTGCTCTGCGTTTGTGCTGCCGTGCTGAGCGTGCACGCAAACAGAAAAAACGCGAGCAAAGAAATCTTTTTCATGATGGTTCCTCCATGGGTTTGGACTGTTGATTGTTTGGGTGAAATTTCGATTCTTCTTATTTCGGCAAAATGCTCAGATCAGCGCGGAAGAGCAGCACGCGGCGTTCGCCGAGTTTGATTTTCCCCGCAAATTTTGCGAGCGATTTGCGCAAACCTTCCTCACCCAACACTTGTTTCAAGGGATCGGGTTTATCCAAATCAGCAAAACTTTCCAACGGTACGATGGAGAGATAACCATTGCCACCGCCGCGCACGATGGGCGCTCGGAGTTGACCATAACGATCCGACTTTTTGTGGGCAGGAAGCCACTCGCTTTTGACCAGACGCCAAACTTCTTCCTCGCGTCCATATTCAAATTCGACAGTGGTAACAGTAGCCGCACGAGGTGTTCCGGCATTCGGCTTGATGTAGCTCAAATCCGGTCGCACGCGCATCACGAATTGGCGCTCGCTACTGTGATTCGCTTAGATCAGTCCATTTCGCAGGGCTTTGGCGACGGCTTCGGTTTTGGAATGGACTTGTAATTTCCGGTAGATGTTTTACAGGTGAAAGTTAATGGTGCTGGTCGTGACGTGCAATTCGGTGGCCTCGGCATACGACGCCTTTGACATCGCCACAAACGCCCTTGCCAGCGCCTGATCAGCCGCAGTCACGGCATGAGAATGGCCACCCACGGCGTCCAGCCGGCCGGTGGTGTGATAGACCGGGATGGATTCCAGAATGCGCCGCCGGTGGTCGCGTGCACCGCTGATTTCAATCACCTCAAGCTCGTTGTTGAGAAGCTCGATGGCGGGCAGAAAACGCGAGCGCTGCAAGCCGTTTGGGTATAGATCGTCCGGCACATAGTTGGAGGTCATCACCAGCACCACACCCTTGGCGATCAGTAACTCAAGCAACCGTCCCAAAATCATTGCATCGGCAATATCCGAGACGTGAAATTCGTCAAAACACAACAGGCGAAGTTGTTTGGCAATTTTGCTCGAGATCGGTTCAAGCGGATCTTCGGTGCCAGCGTGTTTTTGCATTTCGCCGTGCAGCTCGCGCATAAATTCGTGAAAGTGCACGCGGCGTTTGCGCTTGAGCGTCGACACGTTGTAAAACGCATCCATCATCAGCGATTTGCCGCGGCCGACGCCGCCCCAAATATAGATACCTTTCGGCGGACGTTTGCCGCCGCCAAAGTTTGTCACCAGCCGGTTGATTTTGCCCTGACGATACTGACGATAGTGTTCAATTTCGCCGTGCAGACGTTCGAGATGATTCAATACCGCAAGTTGCGCGGGGTCCGACTCAAAATCGTTGCTCTGTGAAAACTTCCAATACCACTCAAGCGGCGAGCCGGCTTCGATTTTGTCGGCGCCTGCGGTTTCGTCTTCACCGACCGAAAGGGATTCGGCGATTGCGTTCATTGGCGCGGGTCGGATTGCGCAACAGCACAACCACTGTCAAAAACAAAATGCCGGTATTGACGCGCGTTTTCAGGCAATTTTGTTCGTAAACGCTTATGATTAAACGACTTTTGCAAATCGCGCCTTTCTATTTTTGTGTTGTCGGCGAATATCGGCATCACATATTCAGCGTGCGTTTATCCACTGCCAACGCGGCCTCGCGAACCGCTTCGGACAGGGTCGGATGGCCGTGGACAATGCGGGCAAGGTCTTCACTGGCGGCTTTGAATTCCATTGCCACCACCAGCTCCTGAATCAGCTCGGACGCATGCGCGTGAATAATGTGTCCGCCAAGAATACGGTCGGTTTTTGCATCAGCGATGATTTTCACAAAGCCGCCGGTTTCGCCCTGACCGAGTGCACGGCCATTGGCCATAAATGGAAACTGTCCGGATTTTGTTTCGACCCCTTCTGCACGCAATTGCTGCTCGGTCTTGCCGACCCAGGCCACCTCCGGCGAGGTGTAAATAATCCAGGGGATGGTGTTGAAATCAATATGCGGTTGTTGCCCGGCGATGCGTTCTGCCACAGCCACGCCCTCATCCTCGGCCTTGTGGGCGAGCATCGGTCCGCGCACAACGTCACCAATGGCATAAACATTCGGCAGATTGGTGGCACAGTGATCGTCAACCTCGATCATGCCGCGGTCGGTCACTTTGAGTCCGACATTGGCCGCACCCAGACCGTCGGTGTTTGGCACACGGCCAACTGACACAATCAATTTGTCGCATTCGAGTTTTTGCGCGAGACCCTTGTCGTCGGTGTAGTCGATCGATATCGCCGTTTTTTTGGTGGTCACCTTTTCAATTTTTACACCGAGCTTGATATTCAGCCCCTGCTCCTTGGTAAATACCTTCCACGCTTCTTTTTGTATCGCCTCGTCGGTTACCGCCAGAAATGCCGGCAATGCCTCGAGCACGGTCACCTCCGCCCCCAATCGCCGCCAGACGCTGCCGAGTTCGAGCCCGATCACGCCCGCACCGATCACGCCCAGACGTTTGGGCACCGCCGGGAAGGACAATGCACCCTCGTTGTCACAAATATTGACGTTGTCGACCGGAATGCCCGGCAAATGACGCGCTTTCGAACCGGTTGCAATGATGATATGTTTGCCGCTGATTGCCTCTGCCGCGTCGGCTTTTCCGTTGCCGGAAATTTCAATCGTATACGCGCCGTCAGCCGCATTTGG
>JANMNT010000032.1:0-12164 GCA_031368465.1 Burkholderiales bacterium | reverse complement strand
GGGGGGGGGTTTTAACAGAAAAAAAGCCAAAAACCCCCCCGCCATGATTACACTTTTATCTGCCGAACAAGCCCTTCAGCAAATCCTTCGGCGTGATCTTCTTTTCTTCCTTCGGCTGGTCTTTGGCCTCGTCGCTGCGTCGGCCGCCTTCACCAAACCCACCCAACATCGAGAACATCGTCGACTTCACGCGTACCTTGGTTTGCCAATCCGGTTCCCACGCAATTTTTGGGTCGGTGGGGCGTGGTGGAAATGCAAAAAATGCCTCGGAACCATAGGCAATCATGCGCAACATGCCCGCCGCCTGCTCACCGAAGATACCCTTGGGTACCGCGCAGCTGGTGGTGGTCGCCGGCAGAATGACTTTTTCCTTGATCCATTTATCGATGTTGGCGTTCGACTGGTAATCCACCAACCCGAAGCCCATGTCCGGTAGTTCGCTTGATGTCCAGACAATCATTTCGCCGCTGTCACCACCATCCGATTTGCCACCCATGACCGCGATGAAATAACCGCGTGAATGGGGAATGGTTTTCCAATCCAGATTCACGCCGCCGTCTTTTTTGACTTGATTGAGCTCAATTGCCGGCATCAGGTCTTGAGGCGCACCGAGAGTGACCTTGAATGTGTCTGGAACGCCGTTGCCGGTGAAGGTGTGCTGTCCTACCAGCGACGCGTTGTCTGGTACCTTGCGGTCATCCTGCTTGTTCGGCCAGGCCGGATGTCCCGGTTCTGAACGCGCACCCTTGGTGGTGTTGCCACGCATGACAAAAAATTTGCCGTAGTCCTCAATCGATGCCTTGGCGACATCCAGCGTGCGTGGCTGACCGGGGCGGATGTTTTCACCGCAGCCCCAATACATCGAAATCTTGCCTTTTGGCTTTTCGTAGGTTGGTTCAACCGGATTTTCGTCAACCACGCTTGGCACCGGTTTATCCGGCACTGGTGCAACAAGCTTTAACGACTCGCCGAGATTCATCACCATCGGGATCGCTTGGGTGGCGTCGGTGAGTGAACGGTTCTTGTTGGTGTAGACCGAGACATCGACGTATTTGCCGCTGCCGAAGCCCATTGACCGGGTGTTGCCAAAGGTATTGCCACGGTCACTGACGCCGCCGACCGCGCCGCGCGCCAGCCCGCCGAGTGCGCCGAACAATCCGCCCGACTGGCCGCCCTGTGCCGCACCGGCCATCATATTGCCGCCCGGCATATCGCTGCCATTGGTCGCCACATCAATGTAGGCGAGTGCAATCGGCGGCTTGACCACCTGCACCGGCGTCTTGGATTGCGCAACCGCGGCGAATGGGATGGAAATGACACCGCAGGCAACGAGTGTCTGGATAAATAATGGTTTGAGGCGTGATGGTTGGTTGGCGGGCATGTGAGACTCCTTGTCCTTGTTTAACGACGTCAACGGGCTGCGCTTGGATTATTTTTTGTGATTTATTATCGGACGATTTGGCGGCGTGCGCCAGCGCACATCGGTTGAAACAGAGATGACCCCATCGCGTGATCAGGGGATGGCAAGACGATGATGGTGGTTTGGTGCTACGGAAAAACCGGCGCTGTTCGACACCGATCAGCGCCGATTGTCGCTATCGGTCGGCGTTTTTGACCAATGCCGCCATCGCGTTTTGTCCATCGGCCGTCAAGCCGTCAACCACGCCGGCACGATCATCCGCAGGGCGGTTTTGGCTGACTTTCCACTTGCCGGTCAGACGGACAATATCAATTTCGATACCGACAATCGCTTTCACCAGGGTTTGGGTGTAATCGTGCGGTGCGTCGCCGACCTTCCATGGATTGGTGCGATTCGCTTCATTCGCGTCTGTCATGGTCGCAACGTGTGCCAACAGCCAGGTTGGATCGTCGATGGCACGCAGCGTGCCTTGTGCATGCACCACCGCGTAATTCCACGTCGGTACCACCTTGCCGTGGATTTGTTTGCTCGGGTACCACGACGGCGAGACATACGCCTGCGGCCCCTGAAAAACGATCAGGATCGATTGCCCGGCGGCCTCCTGCCACAACGGATTGGCGCGCGCGATGTGGCCGACCAGCGTGCCGGATGCGCCGCGGGTTGGATCAATCAACAACGGAATATGGTTGGCGGTCAGCCCGTCCGGCCCGTTGTGAACAATGGTCGCGAGCCGGTGTGCCGTGATCAGGTCGTGCATGACACCGATACGGTCTTCGACAAAATGCGCAGGAGAATACATCGCAACCTTTGGCTGTGTGTTGGGCGCGTAACGTTGTCTAGTCGAGCTTAACGTTGGCTTTTTTCACCGCAGCTTGCCAGCGTATGCCTTCGGTTTTCAAATACGCTGCAAAGGCGGTGGAATCAAGGTAGGCTGGATCCGCGCCTTGCGAGATCATCTTGGTACGCACGTCATCCGAGGCCAAGGTCTTCTTGAAGGCATCATTTAGTTTTGCGAGTACATCGGCAGGCAGTTTTGCCGGCGCCAATACGCCGTAAAAGCCGACCACTTCAAAGTTCATCACCCCGACTTCCGCCATGGTTGGCGTATCGGCGATGGCGGCGTTACGTGTCGCACCGGTCATCGCGAGGGCGCGGACTTTGCCTGCCTTCACATACTGCGTTGCCTGCGGAATCGATTCCGCCATGAATTGCACCTGCCCGCCGAGCAAATCGGTGAACGCGGGGGCTGTGCCTTTGTAAGGGACATGCACCATCGAGATGCCGGCGGCGTCTTCGAGCATTTCCGGTACAAGGTGTGAAATACCGCCGTTGCCGGCCGAACCATAGTTGATCTTGCCTGGATTCGCCTTCGCGTAGCTGATGAATTCGGCAAAGGTCTTGGCCGGGAATGCGCTATTGACGATGAGCGCCAACGGCTGCTGCGCGGTACGGGCGATCGGCGTGAAGTCGCGCAACGTGTCGTAGATATTCTTGGTGTACACAAACGGGTTGATGACCATGGTGCCGGTGTTGGCCATCAACAGGGTGTATCCGTCGGCAGGCGACTTGATCACTTCATTTGCGCCGATGGTGCCGCCCGCGCCGGGTTTGTAATCCACAATCACCGGCTGGCCCAAATGCTTTTGCAATTGATCGATCAACACCCGGGCGTGGGTATCAAGCGGGCCACCGGGTGGAAAGCCGACAATGATCTTGATCGGTTTGTTCGGGTAGGCGCCGGCAGCGGTTGCATTCGTGGCGGGCTGTGCAACCACGCTGGCGCTGAACCCTGCCACGGCGGCGACGACGGCAAATTTGGCAAGTGTTGCAACAGCGGCGGCGGTGAAATGGCGTGTCTGGCGGTGGTTGGTCATCATGTTTTTCTCGTTGGCAAATGAATAATTTTGCTATTTCTGGGCGGCCCAGGAATCTTTGAGTGTCACTGCACGATTCCAAACGGGCGTTGACGGTGTTGAGTCAACGCGGTCGGCGACAAAATAGCCGTGACGCTCAAATTGAAAACGATCGTCGGCCTTGGCATGTTTGAGAGACGGTTCCAAATACGCGGTGATCGTGGTTTTTGATCCAGGGTTGAGGTCGTCGAGGAAGTTTTCGCTATTGCGGCCGGGGTGGGGCGCCTTGAACAGTCGATCAAACAAACGCACTTCGGCCGCGTGGGCGTGTGCCGCTGACAGCCAGTGGATATTGCCCTTGACCTTGACACTGTCGGCGCCCGCGGAGCCCGATTTTGTTTCCGGCAAATATTCGGCGAGCACCTTGACCACATTGCCTGCCGCGTCTTTTTCACAACCAGTGCATTTGATGACAAATCCATACCGCAATCGCACCATGTTGCCGGGGAAAAGGCGGAAGAAGCCTTTGGGCGGTGTCTCTTCAAAATCTTCACGCTCGATCCAAAGCTCGCGTGAGAATGGCATTTCGCGTTTACCGAGATCGGGCTGTTGCGGGTGATTTGGCGCGAGGCAGGTTTCTGTTTGGTCGGCGTTGTAATTGGTGATGGTGAGTTTTAACGGATTGAGTACCGCGACACGACGTAGCGCCGACTCATTCATCACCTCACGCTGGCAATCCTCAAACACACTCATGTCGATCCACGAGTCTGATTTTGAAACACCGATGCGTTCGGCAAATAACTGGAATCCCTCCGGCGCAAAACCGCGCCGACGCGCGCCAACGATGGTCGGCATACGCGGGTCATCCCAACCGTCGACGTGTTGTTGATCGACCAACTGCTTCAAATACCGTTTGCTGGTGATGATGTAGGTGAGGTTGAGGCGCGAGAACTCAATTTGTTTGGGCAACGGACGCAGTAATTCGCCGACTTCTGCGAGTTTGGCCAGCAGCCAGTCGTACCACGGCCGCTGGTCTTCAAATTCGAGCGTGCAAATCGAGTGGGTGATGTTTTCCAGCGCGTCTTCGATCGGGTGGGCGTAGGCATACATCGGGTAGATGTGCCATTTATCGCCATGCCGGTGGTGGTGGGCGTGTTTGATGCGATAGATCGCAGGGTCGCGTAAATTGATGTTGGGTGACGCCATGTCAATCTTGGCGCGCAACACATGTGAGCCCTCGGCGTGCAAGCCGTCGCGCATTTCGGTAAACAATTTGAGATTTTCGGCGACATTGCGATTTCTAAAGGGTGAATCGCGACCGGCTTCGGTCAATGTGCCGCGCGTCAGCCGCATGTCTTCAGCAGACTGCGAATCGACATAGGCATCACCGTGTTCGATCAGGTGGGTGGCAAACCGATACATCCAGTCAAAGTAGTCACTGGCAAAAAAGATCGGTGCGGCGGGTTTGTCGTAACCCACATCGCCGCCCAACCAGCGCACCGCCTCGACAATGCCGTCGACATATTCCTGCTCTTCCTTTTCCGGATTGGTATCGTCAAAGCGCAAATGACATACGCCGCCGTAGTCTTTTGCCAGGCCAAAATTCAACAGAATCGATTTGGCATGGCCGAAGTGTAAATAGCCGTTCGGTTCCGGCGGGAAGCGCGTACGAATTTTTGCCGTGTCGGCCGGCGCATTCTGCTGCTCGGCGGCGGTACCGGGTTTGCCGCACCATTTGCGTTCCGCGTAAGCATTCGCCGCCAGGTCGGCGTCGATTATATTGCGGATGAAATTGGTGGCGTGTGACATGTTGCTGGATTCGTTGGACATTCGTTTGCGGGTCGGGACACTTGAAGGTTAAGGCCCTATTTTCGCCTGTAACGCATCGGTGTGACAAATCGCAATAGTCTCGGCAGGCGATACGGTCAAATATGAAACCCTAGCAAAGACGGACTTTATCAAGCATAAAAGCCTGAAAACGTCCGTCAATAGGCATGTTTGACGTTATGTGTCCATCAGCAGCTTTGTGTCTGTCAGCATCGGGGCCGCACCCATTTTTCGTGCCTCTTTGTGCAGCTGCGCCCTGAACTCGTTGGGCTCGACACCAATCTGGGGCATCACGGCGTATTCCAGCGTCGGCTTGGGCCGGAAGGTGCCATCGACGTCGTAGGCAATGGCGATACTGTTCTGAAAAAAGTCCTTTTGACTATAGACTGAGTTTGACGCGCCAACGCCGACTTAAATGCGCTATCAGTAGGTGAGTTCAGACCGATCGAACCTCCCATCACACCGTTGTGAAAAGTCGGTTAGCCAGTCCAAACCGCTGATTGGCATGGTCCGGGCGCTCAAACTACGACGTTCGCGACAATCGAGAGCCTGGTGCTGTCCGTATCGCCCGAACCGCTCAACCTACCGTTGCCGCAAGGTGGCAAAGAATGGGTATTGATCGGGCGTGTCCTGTATTTCCGTTTGCTGATTCAAGAACACATCTGCGACGTCTGGCCACATGCTTACCCGATCAGCTTTAGCGCGGAAAACAAAGTTGACGCCGGAAGCCTTTGCGTATGTCGGCACAGCCAAATTTCTTACACCGACTAAAGACCACTTCCCGCTCAGGTAGTCGTAGCGGATTGTCATGCTGCCGGTCGACTTCAGTTGAATCTTGGACGAATCGTCGACATCCGCTTCCTGCGGAAAACCACCGAGATCTCCCAACGTTTGGTGCACTGTCGACAAAGGAAAAAGTTCGACTTCTTCGCCGTCGGCGAAAGTCGAATCTAGCCATGCAACATTGGCTTGCCGCGGTGGCTCCTGCTGGATCACCGGGTCATCCGAGCTTTCTGCCGTCACCTTCCAAGCCCACCATGTACTGTCAAACTGGCGGGCAACCTCTGCACGGTACTGGTAGTAGATTTGCGGATAGGAATAGACCCGCGAATCTGAGGAATACGGGAATTTAGGCGAATACTGGCTTCCGTAGGCGTCTAGTGTTTCATTTATTGTTGTCGCCCCATACACGACCCGTCCATTTTGAATTTGGGCAATACCGGCGCCATCGTCTCTCACATAGGTCCAGTCACCCAATTCCGATGCGCCCGTCGGATTGATCGGTAACCAATTGGTATAAGTCACCGTCGTAAACTGTTTATTCGCATCGGCTACTCCCTCAGAGTCAACCAGCATGCGGGTGATCGCCGTGTTCTTGGTGCCGGTGATTATTTCGGATTTGGTAGCCCAAAGACCTGCGCTGTCCTGTACCCGATACGACAGGGTTACAACTTTGGTTTCAAGTACGGAGTCGCCCGATCCGACAGTGCTTGATTGCACGTTAACTTCCATTCTTGGTTTGACGAATGTGTTTGCAGAGAGCGGGTGTTGCCGCAAAGATTTTAGGATCTCATTTGCCACGTTGCCGTTATTCAAATCATCGATCATTTGTTGGAATTGCAACTTTAGCCTGACCCTTTCCCGTGCGTCGGCCACTTGACGAGCGTTAGCCCAATCGGCTACCCATTGCGAGCTACTCCCGACTGGGGGGGAGGGCGCTGTATCGAAGGCGGTTGGTGGACACACATCGGGTGGCACGCTAAAGGAAGGCCGCTTACCGGTTGAGTACACGCCAGATTTCCTATCGAATAACTGTAACCAGCCCGCGCCGCTCCACTGTACAACCTCCGGAAAATCTCTTAAATCGCCATTCTGTTCAATCGAATAGGGTGCTGATGCAAGCACAGCGCCGTCGCTCAGCATGACTTGGGTCCGCCTTTGGTACCGCGCACTTGCCAACTTTGCCGCATGCTCCGCATCATACGCTGCCTGCAATCCATCGTATTCACTTCGCTGCGCTTCACGTCGGGCATTCATTTCGGGCAGAAGATCGACGAAGCCGCCAACGATATCAACCAAGCCGGTTCCGGGTACCGTGAAAATCACCTTGAAGTTACCCGACCATAATGCATAGGGTGACGGAGGCGGACCTGTACCATCGGGTGGCGGCGCAGTGTAAAGCGAAGTACCATTAATGACTGTATGTAGGTTGTAGAGGTAACCCAAACCGCCTGTATTTCTGTCAACCACAGGCGAGTGATACCGCTGCTCAGGGCGGTCCACATAGGAGGAAATGGTCGTCGAGGTTGGATAATTTTGCTTCACTTGCGGGTAATAATCAGAGAGCGGCGGCAAAGTCGGGGCCAGTTGCCTAACTGGCTGCGGCGGGTTAATCCTGACGATGCTCAATTGTCTGCACTGACCGATGGGCGGAATGTTTGCTGAATAAAAATATTCGACTGTTGAAGGTGGCAATTTCACAACAGCACCGGCGACCGCACCAACGCCATTCGCGGCACGCGTTTCCTCTCCCATGTCTCCATTAAAGACCAACATATATTGTCCACTCGTTTTCGGCGCAGGACTAAACGCTTCATCAATCCTGCCGACTGGTACGCTGGTGCCATCAGCGATGTCCAAATCCCAATAGCGATGCATCCGTCGAACATCGTTGACATCGTCGTAGTAAAGACCGAATCTTCCCACCATGCGTTCGGGACCGTTATTGACAATCGAATAGAACCCCGGTCTCGTGGAATCCTCAACCAGTCCAAGTTCTCCTCGAAAAAAATAGTTGATCATGCCGGCTGAATAACCCACCGCGCGGGGCACGAGAATCCGGGCGGCCGCATCGGCGTTGAACCTATTGTAGGAAAAGAGTTGCGCTTTGCCAGCCTTCTCGAGCGCGGCATCAAAAACGGAAAGGGTTGTCATTCGCGAGTTCAGAAATAACTCTCCTGTGTATGCATCCCTTACACGGTTTCCCCAGAAGGTGACTAAGCCGGAAAGACCGGGGACAGTGCAACGCGCGCCCGGTTCTGCACAAAGTTCTGCAATCGTTTTCTCTTCTCGGTAGAGCCCGAGCAATTTGGGCGCGGGAAACAGATTGGGCTTGTCAAAATTTGTCCCCGCCGATATGAAGTTATGGTTGGTAAATTCGGCGATACCTTTGCCTGTTGCCTGCCCACCAGGCGGGTTCGTGTGCCAGAACTTGCGTGGCGAATTGAAGGTCGCTGAATCGGCTTCGGAATAGACGGCCGGGTAGTCGCCATAATCTGGCAAATTAGTTTCGATTCGCTTTTCAAACACGCTGGGGCTAAAGGCCCCAAAAACGGACAGTGCTTTGCAAAAGGCATTATCGCAGTGCCTGTCCCCGCGAACGTGCTGCGGCTGCGCCATGTCTTGCAAATGGTGCATTACGTGCCCCAGAGTCTGAAAGGTCAGACCCCACGCAATATCGCGATCAGACTTTGTTGGGTCTGTCAGTGCTTTGAGGAAATTACGACGCATCAGCCGATATGAGTAGGCTTGGCCATCCTTCAGGCCGTTGTCTTCGAGCGCCCAATCAGGGGAAGCCGCGCCAACGAGTGGCAGCAGCTTGCTTCCGTCTACCGGGTTGTAGAAGTGGCGAGTGGCTTGCATAAAGCCACGGTTGTCTTCCCATGCGGCACCGAAGCGGATAAGGGCAATGATGGTCTGCTCAGCATCGCCGTTACTATTCGCAAATCGGTTGCCATTACTATCTACTGCGGATTTCAACCCCATGCCATTAAGTTTCGCTGCATCTGTGAGTAGCACTGACCTCTTTAGAGCGGTCTCAGACAAGATGCTATGAGTAATGGGTTCGTACGCTACCGCACCAAACGCAAGCAGCCCACAAAACGTTAACGCAAGAGAACGGACAGAGATAGTCCTCATGATTGGCTCACTTCAAGAATAATTTTCTTGGTGCGACGCACTCGATCTTTGCATCAGCCGTGAGCCTGTCGCTGTTGTACACCAAATCATCAAATAGCGATGAAATATTCTTGATTCCCATCTTTCTCATCAACTGCTCTTGCCTATTTGTCTCCAAAATCATCTGGGGAATTTGTTGCCAGTAACACCTCTCAGTCTCTCGCAATCCTGGCATCACTTGTGTCACGAATCCAAGGCGACCAATAAGATCCGAGTGACTCCTATCCAAACTCCGCCCATCAGTTTGCATGGGCCGGAGCTGAACCCGTTTTCCATTCACCTCCGCAGTCCGCTGCGTCCTTTTGAGCCCCGCCCCACCATCTCGATACGTGTTCACGAATCGCTGAAACTCGTAACCCGCCTTGAAGACGATAATCTGCGGATCACTATCACGCAGCTCCGCGCCAGATTTATCTTCTTTACTAAAGCCGCCAAAGAAGAAACGCCCGCTCTTGTCGGTCACGGTTTCCTTCACCTCAAGCTGCCCAAAATAGCGCGGCCCATCGAGGCTACCTTTCACCAACTCCCAATTCGCCGTGACTACCGCTCCTTCGATCGGTTTGCCGGTTTCTGCATCCACCACCCATGCTTCAATCGGGTCGAATTGATAGGTGACTGCGCATGACGATAGCGTGACGAACGCGGTCATTGCAATCAATGCACGAAACAACAGGGATACGGGATTCACATCGTTGAAATGCGCCATATGCCGTCTCCGTCTTTCACAAAGTAGATAAAAAACCCCAGCTCGCGACCGGTGCCTGCTTCCGTTCTATTCGCAAAGTACTCGGCAACATTGTCATCGACTTCAATTCGCCTCAGCCGAAACAGCGATACAAATACTTCTGTAATCTCATGGGTCGAGAGTTCACTGAATACGCGATCATATCGATCACGAGAGTCTGCCGCAATAAGCGCTAGCGCAGCAGCCTTGTTTCCGGCGAGCAATGCGCTTTGAAGTCCTGCCCAGATTTCGACATAGGGGGCGTCCACCGGATCAACCGCGACGTTCACGGTAATAGTTCTGGTGACCGGCGTGCCCTCTGGAGGCGTTGCGGTAATGGTAATGAGATTGGCACCCGGGCGAACTGGAACGTTGGCAGAGAAACCATTGCCGACCAACGGTGCATTGGTTGCATTCACGATGACGCGCGTGTTTGGTGGACCCTGTACATTGCCAGAAATCGGAACGGCAGTCGTACCGGAAGGTAACGGATTTGCAATACTGTTTGTACTCAATGTCACTGTTGCCAACGTCACATTTATCGACGTTTTCACAGTGTTTCCTGCGTGATCGGTCGCCCTCAATTCTACGGCGTTGAGACCGGGCAATAGATTGATTGGGAAGCTGAAATTTAGATTCGTAGACATCTGGGAAACGCCATTGTGCGTCAAGGTTACCGTTGCCAACTTGTCTACCGTACCGGTGACAATTATTGATGCAGTTCCAGCGATACTGCCATCCTGAGGAGCGATCCCGCTAATTTTCGGTGGAATATTGTCTAGAGTGATTTGTACAATCGTACTCGTTTGATTACCAGCCAAATCTTTCGCAGTCAGAGCGATGCTATTAACACCGTTCAGTAGCGGCTGCTCGAAACCGAATACGCCGTCATTTGTGACTGGGACATTAGTAGCGCCAATTTTCAGCGTACCCGGCTCGTTGAGCCTGCCGGAAATACGCCTCGAAGCTTGGTTGGTTGATACAGCCAGGCTCGGATCGAGCGCTAGGAACACCGGCGGTACCGTGTCGACGGAAAATGTCAGGGTTGCCTCGTTGGAGTCACGGCCAAAGGCGTCAGTGGCGGTAGCCTTGATACTGTGGCGACCCTGCAGAAGTGGTACGGTAGGTAGGTAACTCGTCACCCCTGCGACTGGGTCAAATGTATATGTCGACCCAATCGCCTGTCCATTCAGGAGCGCCGAAATCCGGTAGCCATTCAAGAAAGATGGCAGAAACCCGCATGGGTTACCTGCACACTGGGGAACAATTCGGAAGATGATTTTTGGCGTCACTGTGTTCACAAGCGCGTCGGCGCTGGGCGAGTCAATCGAGAGTGTTGAGCGCAAGATAAACGGCCTAACACCTATGGCATTTACGGCTCTAGGTGTGATGATTAGCTTCGGCTGCGCACCCATGTCAGTAAACCGCGCGAGGCCGTCTTGGTAGCCGATGAATATGCTGCGCGTATAGGCATCGAACGTGCCGACGATTGGGTCTTTGATCCCAGCCGCCTTTAGATCGACCGTGGAGAGTCTTGCGCCTGAATGGTCGTAACCAAACAGCTGCTTTTCCCCCAGTATCCAGAGGTGACCGAGGGTGTCATCCAGCAAAATATCACGCGCATTGTCCGGCGATGACCACATAGATTGCGGCGCAGAAGTGCTCGATAGGTCCACTCTAACGATTCGTTTTTCGGCTGAAACCCACAGCCACGCACCTAGGGAATCAACGGCAAATAGTTTTGGCTCACCCTCCATTCGAGACTTGAGGTCAATACTGGACAGCTGAACCCCCGGAGCGGAATAACGAAGCAGTCGTTTATCGCTTAGTACCCATACACTTCGGTCAAGTCCGACAAGCAGTCCGTCAATCTTCTTAGGGGCAGTAATCGAACCTACAGCTTGTCCGGCACTATCAATTCTTTTTAGCACCTCAGCGCTTTGTGCGCCCTTGCCTGGTCCCGCCCATACCGAGCTGTCCCTAGCATCCATCACCAAGAAATCGGCCCCGGCAAGACCCAACGCGTCTAGACTCTTCTCTATCAGGACAGCCCCGGTTGAGGCCCGCTTGGTAAGTGTTTTGTCATTCAAAGTCCAGACGCTAGCGTCAACTGGATCGATGACAATCTGCTTCACCTTAGAAGCGGAGACTGTAAATGCCACGCGGTTGGAAACGAGATCAATTTTGTAGAGTGACTTTTCGTCTGCTATCCAAACTTCGGCCATCGCCGGGACTTTGAACAGCACAATGGTCCAAAGGACAATTGCTAGTAGGGTCGCTGGCGCTCTTGCGAAATAAAGTGGGCGAAGTGAGTTCGTCATCGATTGGACCTTTCGACATTCCGTGCAGCGTCATCTGCCGCGAGCCAAGCCAAAATCACTCC
>JANMNT010000336.1:0-3854 GCA_031368465.1 Burkholderiales bacterium | reverse complement strand
CCGACGTTGATTTCCGCGGCTGTCGTGACGTGGGCGCATAGGGCAAGAAGGCCCGAAACCAATGCTGTTGTTATTTTTCTTTTTACGGCAAAAACAGATCTGACGTTTAAAAGTGCGGGAGAAATTGTTAATACAGCTTTAATGCTTTTCATTTCGAATGATCCGGAAAATTTGGTTTATCTTTCAGTTTGGCAAGCAAATATTTCACCGTCATGACTGCGGATGTTTTCCAGGCCGGTATCAAACAAGCCGGTCCGCCCTTGATGATTCCAAATAGTTGGGGAACGTAATCCCAAGCGGGCTGATTTCCTTGACATCCAGTCGTGTCAAACTGGTGTAATTGGTCGCAACAACAACACTTGGAGTGAAAAAAATGGAACAGTGGTTCAAAGATCAAGTCGCACTCGTCACCGGTGGCAGCTCCGGTATTGGTCGTGCAACCGCGCTGGCATTTGCGGCGCGCGGGGCAAGTGTGGTGGTTGCCAGTCGACGTGAGGCAGATTCCGCCGAGACGGTTCGGTTGATTGAAGCCGCCGGCGGTGCGGCCATGTTTGTACAGACCGACGTCCGGCACGCCGCACAGGTCGAAGCGCTGGTTGCCGCGACCATCGCGAAATACGGTCGGCTTGATTACGCGTTTAACAACGCGGGCATCGAAGGCACGATGATGGTGCCGTTGGCGGAATACAGCGAGGCGACGTGGGACGATGTGATCGACATCAATCTCAAAGGCGTGTTCCTTTGCATGAAGTATCAGCTGCCGCATATCCTGGCGTCGAAGGGGGCGATTGTGAATATGTCGTCGGTTGCCGGCCTGGTCGGTGGCCGTGTCGGTGCGGCGTATTACGCCAGCAAACACGGTGTGATCGGGCTGACCAAGGCGGCGGCGATGGAATACGCCGATAAAGGGGTGCGCATCAACGCGGTCGCACCGGCGGTCATTGAGACGCCGATGGCCGAGCGCGGCTTTTTGAAAAACGAGGCGCTAATGCCGCAGATTTTGGCGCGCCATCCAATGGGCCGCATCGGTCAACCGGAAGAAGTCGCCAACGCTGTCATCTGGTTGTGTTCACAAGGCGCGTCGTTTACCACCGGGCACACGCTGCCGATTGACGGCGGGTTGTTGGTGCCGTGATACCTGCTTTGGGTCGATGCGTCCTCGTTGTAGAATCGATGAAACCGGCCAATAGCTGCGGTACGCGCTTGCGTGCTGACATCATAGTTTGATCGAGTGAATCAAATGAAAAATAATTTGACCCAGACCCCTCGGTTTCCCAAGCCACTCAGAAGCTGCCGCCGCGTCCCTATGAGCGGCTAGCACCTGGCAGAAGACGTTTGTATTCATCGCAGAGGGTGCTGTAGCACTCACATACTCGCTCTTGGAGCATATGACGGTCCGCAACCTTGATGTGGCCGCGCGACAACGCCACAAGTCCGTCCTTTTGCAACTTGCCCGCGGCAGTGGTCACGCTCTCGCGCCGAACGCCAAGCAAAGTTGCGAGGAGTTCTTGCGTGATGACGATATCGTCAGAATGAAGCCGATCGGCACTCATCAAGATCCACCGGCATAGTTGCTGGTCAAGCGAGTGATGCTGATTACAAACGGCGGTCTGGGATGTTTGGGCGATAAGCGCCTGAGTATAGAGCAGTGCAACATGCTGAAGCCGACCACCGAGCGCGAATTCATGTTTCATCGCCTTTCGCGTGAGTCGATAGGCACCGCCCTCACTTTGCACTTTTGTGCTGCTGGGCATACTCTCGCCGCCCATGAATATTGAAACCCCAACCATTCCTTCGTTGCCGACGAGCGCGATTTCACTTGATGCGCCATTCTCAAGTTCATATATCAGCGACACAATGCCGGATGTCGGAAAGTGCAAAAAATTGACGTGGTCCCCTGACTCCGACATCACCCACCCCAGCGGGAGCGGGACGTACTCCAGATCGGGCAACAGCGACTCGAAATCGGCTTTGGGGAGTGATGCAAGAATGCGGTTATCGAGCGGGTTCGGAAGCGCGTTGGCCGCGGCGGTGTCAGCGTTGTTTTGCGCGATTGGTGAATTCATCTCGACTCTCTAGAGGTTTATTGGGCAAACAGCAAAACCGAGCACGATATTAACCCGAAAATCCGCCGTCTGTACCGTGGCCCACGCTGGGCCGCCTTGGTGCGGGGGCTTGGCTGGCAAGGTTAGGGTGGACGGGGTTCATCTGTCCACGTTATCGGTTTTTTGTGGGCACGCGCTGGTTTGCCCACGCAACGGGATCGGCGCAACCTATTGGCTGCGCAACCGGGTAGTGGCGCAGCACGTTGTCGAGACCGCCAGAATTGATTGCCATAGCCGCTTGCGCCTGGACGATTGGTTTGGCGTAGTACGCCACTGATCTCCCTTCGACCTCCATCATCTTTAGCTCGTTGGCACCATCGCAAAACACCAAGGGTCAGCGTCAAATTGTTTTTGTCGATAGCTATTTGAGCTGAGTCCACCAAGACATTTACGCGGCCAAACGAATGTCGGCTTTCGGGCAGTCGCGATGTCCGCTTTGGGTCACAACCGACCAGTCCGCTCTGTCCGGATTTCCTAGCGTTTTTGCAAGCTTCGACGTGATCACGCGAAAACTACTTTGCAGCGAGCTGCTCGTGCAAACTTTTGATCGTCGCGCTTTCACCGCGTACCCGCAAAAACGCACCGTCGTTGTCGGCGCGTTCATCCAGCACTTCACAGCTGGCAAAGATCTTGCCGCGCAGCTGTTGTGCCGACCACGGCAGGAATAACTCCGACTCGATCAGGTCTTTCTGAAAAAATGCGCGGATGGCGCTATGCATCGTTGCCACATCGGCCGGGCGGCGTGCACTTATGACAATACAATCCGGATATTTTTTGCGCAGCGCCGCTTCAGTTGCTGCTTGTGTGGCAGCGTCGCCCACCATGTCGATCTTGTTAAAGACGCGAATCCGCGGCACGACGTCGGCACCGATTTCCGCGAGCACTTTGTCGGTCACCTCCAGCTGGCGTTCAAAGCCGGGGTCGCTCGCGTCGATTACGTGCAGCAGCAGCGACGATTCAGCCGCTTCTTCCAGCGTTGATTTGAATGAGGCCACCAGATCGTGTGGCAGGTTTTTGATGAAACCAACGGTGTCACTGACCAGCACACGCGGCACCGTTTCGGGATGGAGCGCGCGCACCGTCGTGTCGAGCGTGGCGAATAGTTTATTGGCAACCAATACTTCGCTGCCGGTGAGGGCGCGCATCAACGTGGATTTGCCGGCATTGGTGTAGCCGACCAATGCGACGCGCGCAATACCGCTGCCGCCGGCCGCGCTGCCGGCCTGGTTGGCCTGCCGTCTTGCGCGTTGCGTCTGGCGTTCGGCGTCCATCGCGGTGATTTCGAGTTGCAGCTCGGCGATGCGGTTGCGGATTTTTTGGCGGTCGAGTGCGGCGTGGGTTTCACCCGCGCCACGGCCACCGGTGCCGCTGCGTTGACGGCCTTTCGGGCCGGCGAGTTTGGCGGCCTCACGCAACCGTGGTGACATATAACCGAGGCGCGCGATCTCAACTTGTGCCCGAGCCGCTCGAGAGCTGGCGTGGCGGTGGAAAATTTCAAGAATCACCATGGTGCGGTCCATCACCTCGCAGCCGACCGCGATTTCGAGATTGCGCGCCTGCGATGGTGATACCTCGTGATCGATCAGCAATACATCGGCGCGGCGGGTTTCTGGATCAGCCGGCTCGGGTGAATCTGGTGTTGCGTCGTCCGTCTCGTCATCCGTGTCGTCGTCAAACGCTGCATCGGCATCGTCGTCTTCTGGCGCGTTTTCGACAAACCGACGAATCTCCTGACGCTTGCCGATACCC
>JANMNT010000333.1:0-6976 GCA_031368465.1 Burkholderiales bacterium | reverse complement strand
GCAATCACCAGCAGCACACCAAAAATAACCACCGCCAATTGAATCAGTGCAAATGCGGAACTGATCCCCACCTGACCGATGACATTTTCGCCCCAGGTCTTTTTTAGTAGTGTCACGCTTTGTTTGACAGCCTGCACCGGGCCGACATCATCTGCGACCAGCACAGGAACCACCAAATAAGTGGCAACCGTCCAGCCCGCACCAAGCATGCCAACAACAATCTTGCCGAGGAAACCGACACGCTCCTGCAGCGCTCTGAGCAGAATGCCCACGGTCGCGGCAATTGCCGCGTAACCCAAAATACTCTGCCATTTCGACATCGCGATTTTGAGGCCGTCACGAACCGTGGGGGTGCCGCCATCAAGACGGATCATCGCCGCCCCAACCAGTGCGGCATTAAAAAAGAACACCACAAAATATTGGCTGAGGTAAAACAAAAAACCAAGAACATAGCTGCCTATTCCCCAAACACCATTGCCGCGCGAAAGGCCGTCCATGGCCGCCAGACCAAACAGTGGCAGCGCAAAACACGCAAGCACCAATATGGCGGAGACCGCCGAGATCAGCGGGAACACAAGCAGCTTCTGATCCTGCATCAGCACCGAACCACTCGCCTTGACCAATTGCCAACTGCGTGAAAATCGCTCAAACATGATGCAACCCCCTGATGGAAAAATCCTGATGTAATGCCCTTTGAGCCAAATTAGCGACCCGCCTGTTTGGTTGCGCCATTCAAACTTTTCCCGTGACGGTCATTATTGTTGTGTCGGAAAATACCATACCCGCTTGATCAAACCATCGACAACTTCATATACGGCGATGGCCGTTTGTGCGCGGCTTTCACCATTTTTTGTTTTCCACGCCGCACGTTCGCGCACCGACACAAAATTGTCGTTGGTGGACAACATATGTACACCACTCGTTGCCGTCGGATTCTTTTTGAAGTAACCCTCCATGCCTTTGCGCAACGCGTCGCGGCCCCTGGTCTCGACATTTAGCTTGTCGCCAGTGACATCAAACCAGACGAAGTCGTCGGCAACGCGTTTTGCCATTGCATCAACATCGTGTGCATTAAACGCGGCTAGCAGTGCGCGCACCACCATTTCAGGCCGATCCGGCGCTGCCGCCACCTTGATTTCCGTGAATCCCCGGTCCGACAGGAATTTTTGCTCCGCGTGCCACGCATCGGCGCGGGCAACGGGGTCGGCGTCAAACAGCGTCTCCTGCTCATCAAGTTTGCGTGTGAGCAGATGCCCAAGTCCGGTATAGGTTCGCAATTCGCAATCATTGCCCGCCTCCTTCATCTTGCGGCAGAAATTGCGCGAACCGCCATACGGGATGAGACTGTCTTCGTCACCGTGCGAGATGAATGTCGGCGGTGCGCCCGGCCGCACCAATTGGTCTGGCGAGATATCCTTTGTTTTTGCCCGTTTCAGGAGCAGCTTGTTGAACCGGCCGTCGTCGGTCACGGCGAGTGCCGGCGAATACAGCACAATCGCATCAGGCCCGCCCCGCACCGCACCGACGACCGGCACCTTTGGCAGAACCAGTGCCGCGGCGACGGCCAGCTGGCCGCCCGTTGACACCCCGTATGCCGCAACACGGTTGGGGTCAACATTTAGATTCATTGCTACATTCCTCACCCAGCGAAACGCATCACGCGCATCGTCGATTGCATCCAACGGTGTGATACTTTTCCCGTCGCTCAGCCGGTACTGAATCGCGATCGCGACCATGCCAAGGCCGGCAAATCGTCGGGCTGATGCATAGACCGATTCCGGACTGCCGGTATTCCAGCCACCGCCGTGGAACAACAGAATCGCCGCGCGTGGCGAATTGGCGGTGCCGGGCGGCGCAAACACATGCGCCGTGAGCGGCATTGTCGCCGTGCGCTTATAAGTCTCGATCCGCGGCGTGCGTTCAATATCCTGCGCCAGCACAGCCGGTGGCAGCATTGCCGCAAAAAAAATCAGGATTGGTCGCAGCATCGGTCCCCTTCCGGTTGGCTTGTCGCCATTGCGTTAGCCGGATTCTATCGGACATACACGCGTCGATGTTGTTGCCGGCCAAGCCGTTACATGATTCCGGCGAAGCGGGCATACTCTCAGGCACGCTGCGCCCGGCAACAAACCAAAAGGATGCTTGATGAACCCCGCCAAAATTGACGCATTGTTGGAAATACTCAAGGCGGCGTGCAGCCGCCAGTTTCGCTTCAACCCGCGGCGTGTTGCCGCGGGCATGCGCTATATGTCGAGCGAAGGCCATGGCAACGACATGGTGCATATATTCCGCGACAGCCACACACATTCACAAATTGCGCTGAAGATGACCATGGCGACGCTGCGCGAAAAGCCGGGTGACGCCCATGAAAAGCCGCATTGGACGGCGGCGGAAAAAGCCCGTTACCAGCAAACCGACGCCGAAATTGACGCCGAAATCGCGGCAAAAAAAGCCGAGTTGGATTTCACAAAAGGCTGCGCGCTCTACCTGGATCACCGCACACAATTATTGTCGTGTTACAAGGACTGGCCCGGCCATGTTGCCGGCAGCCCCACTGCAAAGGAAATGGCGCGCGGCTTGATCACATCATTAAAGGCGGGCAACGACCCGCGACTGGCCGACTTTGCCGCGCATATGCACACCGATGATGCCGAGGCACTGACCCATTTGTTGCTGGCACCCTGCCATCTTGAACTTGACGTTTATCGCACCGCGAAAGCCTGACCGCAATACCGTCGCCGATCAACCGAAGCGGTACATATCCATCGCCAGCGCGTGGCCTTCGAAGCCGTCATACAAGCGTTCAAGACGGGGTGAAGCGCCGGCCGCACCCAGGGCGACAAACAGCGGCAGAAAGTGTTCCTCCGTCGGGTGCGCGCGAACCGCATCGACTGCACCTTCACGGTATGCGATGAGTCCATCAACATCGTCCGCAAGCAGGCGCTCGTTTACCCAGCGCTGAAATTGCACCGCATAGGCCATGTGCCGGGTCTGCCCGCGCGAATCCATCCAATCACGCAAATTGTGGGTGAGATGGCCGGAGCCGACAATCAGCACGCCCTCGGCGGTCAATGGCGCCAATGCCCGCCCGACGTCGTAATGATGCCGTGGCGTCATCAACGGCTGAACCGACAATTGCACCACCGGCACATCGGCTGCGGGAAACATTTTTAGCAACGGCACCCAGCTACCGTGATCCAGACCGCGCTCGACATCAATCGCGGCCGGTAAACCAGCGGCCTGAAGCAAGGCCGCGGCGCGCCGGGCCAGTTGCGGTGAGCCGGCGGCGGGATAGTTGATCTGGTACAGCGCGTCGGGAAAGCCACCAAAGTCATAAATCATCGGCGGCATCGGATTACCCGATAACATCGGCTGACGACTTTCCCAGTGCGCCGTCACCATCAGAATTGCGTTTGGCTTGGGCGGGCGCGAAACCGATTGCGCCCACACCTCCCCCGCCGCCCCGGCATTGATTGCATGCATCGGTGAGCCGTGCGAAATAAACAGCGTTGGAAGTGTTGGCATCATGTCCAGCCGCGCTCAATCAATGCGCGTGTTTCCTCCACGGCAACCTGCCACAGCGCGTCCATGACCTCGTCGGGTTTTTCATACACACCGGCGAAATTGCCATCACCCAAATAGGCGCGGGTTTGCTGCGGATTCATCAGTTTTAACCTCGCATGGTCAATCGGTGCCGGCAGGGTTGTCGGTTGCACCACGCCGCCGAGCCGGGTGCTGCGGAAATTTTCCATCCACGATGCATGCGACGCAACCGGGTCAATCTCGTTGACTTTTGCCCATGTGCGCGGCGCGTTCCACCAATTGTGGAACTTCACTTTTACCGTTGGGTTATCCGCTATCCACTCGCCAAGGAAGTGCGAAATCGGCGCATTACCACCGTGACCGTTGACAATCACGATGCGTTTGAAGCCGTGTGTGGCGAGGCTGTCGAGAACGTCACGCATCACGGCGATCAAGGTCTCCAGACGTAACGAGATGGTGCCGGGATACGCCATGAAGGTTGGCGTATGGCCGAACGGCAGCACCGGAAACACCGGCACGCCGAGCGGTGCAGCCGCGTCAACCGCGACGTTTTCAGCGAGGATCGCATCAACGGCAAGGCTGAGATAAGCGTGTTGCTCGGTACAACCAATCGGCACCACCGCGCGGTCGTCGCGCGTCAGATATTCTTCGATCATCATCCAGTTTGTGTCATGTATACGCATTGATTTATCCGTTCAACCCGTCCTGCCGAGCGCCACCCGGAAAGCCTCGAGCTTTTTTTCATAGTCATCTGCGTCACCGTAGTCGAGAAACGCGAGATAACGCTTGTGGGTGCCGTATATTTTATGGGCGTGTTTGATCGGACAAAAATACTGTTCTGTACGCGAAACAATCTCGGCAATATATGCCGTCAGGCCGGCACCGTAGGCGCAGTAGGTGCAATGGAATTTCTCGATGAAGTTGAGATAGTCCAGGTGCTGGCGATCGAGCACGATGTAATCACGACGCCGCACCTTGACCACGCCATAGATCGGAAAACAGGTCGCCTGATAAAGGCTGACACACAAATCAAGCATGATCAGCGGGACAATCATGCCGTAGATGATCGGTCCGGTGATGAGATTTTGCGGACGATTGGTCGTCAGCCAGCGAAAGAAATTCTTTTTGAGCTTTCGGTGCGCCTGCCTGACGGCCGCCTCGAATTCAATGCGCCGGCCCTTGATCTCAAAAAACATCTTGTTTTCCTGCGCCTGCAGGGCGGTGCGCATTTCGTCCTCAAGGGCGTTCATCTGATTCAGCAAGCTGCGAATGCGATCATTCATAACACTCCCGGCCGGTCAACAGCGGTTTGTCTGGGGACGCCAAACGACAGTCTGCACCTAATCGAGGCAGACTTTTAATGTTGGTGCATCATGCCACGATTGAATAGACCGCGATTTTCGACGCAGTGCAGGCATTTAATGGAACGGCAAACTGCTTATCTGGCAGGCATCTTCAAGCAATAATGGCCGAAATCACGCGCAGATAGTCGGGTTTCATTATTAAAAATGCGTCGCCACGTTACCTGTCAAGATATGCTCGGAACGCCGGCAACGCTGCACGACACAACCAAGGGGTGGCACATGGCAAAAGATATCAACTACACGCTGTTGGTTAATGGCCAATCCAAACGCATGAACACCGATTTAAAGCGCTTGCAATTTGACGCGTCAGAATACATGACTGGCGATAACGTATTGACGATTCGTTGCCCGCAATTTGGCGGCACCGGCGCGCAATCGGCAATCCTCAGCTACAACAAAGACACAAAGGCGTGGGTCAAATCGAAATAGCCGGACGTGTAAGGACGTCGGCGTGCGACTGGATCACCACGCTGGCAGGTACGACACCGATTGTGCGGAGCCGGTACCGCGCCAACTATTGGTGATAAAACGCTTCGACCGTGCCGGCCAGCTTGATCAACAGCCGGTTACCTTTGTGGTCGACCGCCCTGCCGGCGGGCACCTTCACCCAGCCCGCGCCAATACAGTATCCGCCGACATCACGCCGCTCGCGCGCGTTTTGCACCCCATGCACCCCATGCACCCCAAGTTTGTCGTCCTGCCGATCAGCCGCACCAGCATATAAAAAAACGGTCGCGACTATTTATGCCGGCGTGGATTGACCGCGTAATTGACCACGCAAGACGTCGCCGGGGTCGTGTTGTCGGGCGCGTTCTGCCGAGTGGTTGATGCAAAGAACCGAAGTCACTGTGTCTGTCAGCGCACGGACGATTAACAGAATCAGGTTCAGCATCCCATCAAGCCAAGCGTAACGGCGAATGCGACCCCATCCAAAAGCCAGCTTCAGGGCAGATATTCAATCCCCAAACGGACTACCGGTATGAATACGTTCAAAATCATTCTCGTTGCCGCCGTCGCGCTGATCATCGCAGCCGGCGCACTGGTTGGTGTGTATGCGGTCGCAGAAACAATCGCCATTTCAGTCACGTCTGCAGTCACGTCCGGTCGCGGTACCAATGCGGAATTAACGCAGATTCGGCTTGACAAACTTGGTGTTGCATTAAAGCGCACCACTGACGCCTATGAGACAGCGCGCACACAATGTCGTATGGGTCCTGAATTCGACCGGGGCCGGTGTTTTTCAAGAGTCAGCGCGGAGCGGTTTCGCGTCACAAATGAAGCCGCCCCGCAAATTCTGTCTGCGGCGGACGACGATCCGCAACCCCGGCATCAAGCACCGAGAAATTTGGTCACCACCGACAAAGCGCTATACCGTACGCACCGCCAAATGCCGCTCTAACCACGCTCATGACAACCCGGCTTTAACCATTCAATCACCGCTCTCACCCAATGCAATTTATCGAATTGCCCCCGTTCCATCAACACTGAAAAGAGAAAATCATGTCATCAGCAGAAACCAACACCAAAGACCGTCTCGCAGAAGAATTTAAATCTGTCGTCGTCGAAGCCGAACATCTCATGCAGAGCGCGGCCAGTATCAGCAGCGAAAAAGCGGCTGCGCTGCGGGAAAGCCTTGAGCACAGCATTGCGGCGGCGCGCGAAGAGCTCCGCTGCATCCAGAAGGCGGCGAAGGAAACAACACTTTCCGCCGCACATGCGACTGACAGCTACGTACACGAAAACCCCTGGCAGGCGATTGGCATTGTGGCCGGGTTATCCGTCGCCATCGGCGCGCTGGTCGGGCTGTCGCTGAATCGTCGATAGTCAATCAGGGAGGCTGGATCAAAATGCCGCAACAGCCTCCACCACCAAAAAAGTCATCCGTGTTTCTACAGCTGGGACGCAATCTTTTGTCGCTTGCACAACTGCGTGCGGCGCTGTTTGCGGTCGAGTTCGCAGACGAAGTCGAACACACAAAGCGCCTGTTAATCCTGGCGTTCGCAGCGGCTGTGTTTCTGGTGCTGGGGCTGTTGTTTGTCGGTCTGTGTGCCGTCGTTGTGTTCTGGGAT
>JANMNT010000330.1:0-2372 GCA_031368465.1 Burkholderiales bacterium | reverse complement strand
GCATCAACAAGGCAATTTTCTCCGGCAGTGCTTTCGTCGGTGGCGCAGGCATCCGGGTAAAAACAGTGGCATTCATGTCGTTTGTTCCGGCTCAATCATCCGTCAGGATACGGGTGTTGCTTAATTATCCTGCTTCCCCTGTCAGAGTTGGGTTCGAACAACCTTGGCTTCATGCGCTTTATCGGGCTTTTTTTCGCCTAAATCGCCCCCACCGTATAATTTCGAGCTAACCCACCCCACTTTTGGATGATCGTCATGTCTGCCAATGCAACCGTCTCAACGCGCCATATTCGTCTGCTGATTCTCGGTTCCGGCCCCGCCGGATACAGCGCTGCCGTTTATGCAGCGCGGGCCAATCTCAAACCGGTATTGATTACCGGCATCGCCCAAGGCGGTCAATTGATGACCACCACCGACGTGGACAACTGGCCGGCGGATGCCGATGGCGTGCAAGGGCCGGATTTGATGGCGCGTTTTGAAAAGCACGCCGCGCGTTTTGAGACGGAAATGATTTTTGATCATATTCATACCGCCGCCTTGACTGAAAAACCCATTCGCCTGGTTGGCGATAACGGCGAATACACCTGCGATGCGTTGATTATCGCCACCGGCGCATCAGCACAATACCTCGGCATTCCCTCGGAAGAAGCTTTCGCCGGCAAGGGCGTGTCAGCCTGTGCAACTTGCGATGGTTTCTTCTACAAAAATCAGGAAGTGGCGGTGATCGGCGGCGGCAATACGGCGGTTGAAGAAGCGCTGTACTTATCCAACATCGCCAGCAAAGTCACCGTGGTGCATCGGCGCGACAAGTTTCGTGGCGAGAAAATTCTGCAAGACAAACTGTTCGAGCGGCAAAAAGCAGGAAAGGTCGAGATCAAGTGGAACACCACGCTCGACGAAGTGCTGGGCGACAAGACCGGCGTCACCGGTATGCGGGTCAAACACGCACAAACCGGCGCGACTGAAGACATCACTTTGCGCGGCGTTTTCATCGCCATCGGGCACAAACCAAACACCGATATCTTCGCCGGCCAATTGACCATGGAAGGCGGCTATATCATCACCAAATGCGGCAACAAAGGTGACGCCACCGCCACGTCAATCCCCGGCGTATTTGCCGCTGGTGACGTGCAAGATCACATTTACCGACAAGCCGTTACCAGCGCCGGCACTGGCTGCATGGCCGCCTTGGATGCCGAACGCTACCTCGATAGCTTGGGCTTGGCTGGTTAGGGTTCGGCCAAGCTCCACGGCGCCGATATAAAACCCGTCAGTTGGTGCTGATGAAACAACTCCACTGCGCTACAAGGCGGTCGCGCAAAAGACGCGCTCCTCGCCGTAGCGGACGGTGACACGCCGTTATGCGTCCGCAACGCAAGCTTAGTCAACGCATTGCCGCCCCGCCGAGCCCAGAGTTCCGTGCGGAAGTCGCCGACGCCGTTCCGATCACCACTGATCGTGTTCACCACGAGTTGGAACCTGCTCCGGCGTGGCCACGCCAAACGCAGTTGGAAAAAGCCGCAGTGCTAGACGATGCCCTGCATGGTGGCGATTTGGTCGACATGCAACTCGAGGGTGGCGATCAAGCGGCATGGTCGCGAACCGGCGTGCAGCGCTCGGTGTTGCGCGATTTACGGCGTGGTCGCTGGGTCGTCGAAGAAAAGCTTGACCTGCACGGCTTGAGTCGCACGGAAGCGCGGCAAGCGGTTCGTGAATTTCTAGCGTTGTGCCTGCGCAAAGGTGTGCGCTGCGTGCGCATTGTGCATGGCAAAGGACTAAGCTCACCGGGGCGAGAGCCAGTGCTCAAGGCTTTTGTTCCGGGATGGCTGTCGCAAAACCGCGATGTGCTGGCGTTTTGTCAAGCCAGAGCCGCAGACGGTGGCGCCGGTGCGCTCATTGTGTTGCTTGGCGCACCAAGCGCGCGGTAACAATGGCGCATCATTGTGTCGGTAGCAGATTGGTCGGCCAATTTCCGACCCGAGCGAGAGCAGAATTGGCAAAGTGCGATTCATTCAGGCGTTGAATTAACTCGGAGTACCGCATGGAAACTTTTGACAAACAATTCTCCAAGCTTTTTAAGCAACTGGGTTTGCCTAGTGACCCGGTTGGCATTTCCCGTTTCATCGCCCGAAACTCACCGTTGGCCTCAGATATTCGATTGACCGAGGCAAGATTCTGGACCCACTCTCAATCGGGTTTCCTTTATGAGGCGGTGCAAAATGATGCTGATTGGGCGGCCATCGTCGATGCACTCGATGTCGCCCTGCGCGATTTCAAACAGGGTTGATGTAATGGACCTGCAAACCTGGGAAATGCTTTCATATGCGGTGACCGTTATCGGCTTGCCGCTAGCCATCGGTGTTTTCATTTAC
>JANMNT010000277.1:0-4670 GCA_031368465.1 Burkholderiales bacterium | reverse complement strand
CGGCCAGCCGGTGCTGGTGCGGGGCGGTCGATTCACCGGGTTCGGAAATTTGCAGTAATGCCATTTGGCGGAATGACTTTCTTATTGTTCTAGTGCTTCACTGGCAAGATCAATTTCCTCGCCGAGTTTTTCTAGAAATCGCAATTTACGTACAGTCTCACGTGCATCAATCATCGTCGCGGCGGTGGCGAGCTGTGTTGACAGCAGTGCAAAAAGCGCCTTTTCATCGGCATGTTTTTGTTTCGCCAACCCAACGAGCGCTTGCTCATCGTGCGCCGCCCTCGCCTCGACGACCGCCTCACGCCATTCCATTTGCTGCGTGAGAAATGCCAGCGGCATGGCGGTGTTGCGCTCTTCCTCGGTGTCGATGCCGTTGATTTTCAGCAGATAGCGACCGCGGCCAAGCGGTGACTTCAGCGTGCGATATGCTTCGTTGGCTTGTGTCGCCCATTGCGCGGCCAGCCGCTTTTCAACATCCGGTGCATTGGCGAAACGATCAGGATGCACCTCGCGTTGGACATCACGATAGGCACGGTCAAGATCGTCCGCGTCAATGGCGAAAGATGGTGCGAGACCAAACAGTGCAAAGTGGGTTTTGGTGAAGTCGGGATTCATTGCATGAAAAAAGGTGCCGGACAACGCACCCTTCTTGAGTCGGCCGCAATAGTGTGCGGACGTTATTTAGACGTTGAACGATTCACCACACCCGCACTGATCCTTCTCCTTTGGGTTGTTGAACTTGAATCCCTCGTTCAATCCCTCGCGACCAAAATCGAGTTCGGTACCATCGATATAAACCAGGCTTTTGGGATCAACAAAAACTTTCACACCGTTGGATTCAAAGGTCTGGTCTTCCTCGTTGGCCGCATCAACAAACTCGAGCTTGTACGCCATACCCGAACAGCCGGTGGTACGGACGCCAAAGCGCAAACCGATTCCCTTGCCGCGCTTGGCAAGATAATTTTGCACGTGCTGTGCGGCACGTTCTGTCAGTGTGATCGACATCGTCAGTCCTCGATAATTATTCGGCCGCGTCTTGCAGCGATTCAACATGCTTGGAACGGTAATCGGCAATCGCCGCCTTGATGGCGTCTTCCGCCAAAATTGAGCAGTGAATTTTAACCGGTGGCAATGCCAGTTCCTCGGCAATTTGGGTGTTCTTGATTTCGGCCGCCTGGTCGATGGTTTTGCCTTTGACCCATTCGGTCACTAGTGAACTCGATGCAATCGCCGAACCACAGCCGTAGGTCTTGAATTTTGCGTCCTGAATGATGCCATCCGGACCAACCTTGATTTGCAATTTCATCACATCGCCGCAAGCGGGGGCGCCAACCATGCCGGTTGCCACACCGTCTTCGTCCTTGCCGAACGAGCCGACGTTGCGTGGGTTTTCGTAATGATCAATAACTTTTGTACTGTATGCCATGTTGCTTCTCCTAAATGAGTGCAGGACTAAGTAGTGTTGATACGGCCGAAATTAGTGCGCCGCCCACTGCACTTTGCTTACGTCAATACCTTCTTTGTACATTTCCCACAGCGGCGACATATCGCGCAGCTTGCCGATGCGTTCTTTCATCAGGTTGATCGCAAAGTCGATATCGGCTTCGGTCGTATAACGCCCGATTGAAAAACGAATCGACGAATGCGCCATCTCATCATTGCGCCCCAATGCCCGCAGCACATACGACGGCTCGAGTGACGCCGAGGTGCACGCGGAACCGGACGATACCGCCAGTTCCTTGATGCCCATGATGAGGGATTCGCCCTCGACAAAATTAAAACTCACATTCAGATTATGCGGGACCCGCTGCTCAAGATCACCGTTGACATAAACCTCTTCCATACCCTTGAAGCCGTCGAGCAACCGGTCGCGCAACATGCGGATACGCTCGCCCTCGGCGGCCATTTCGAGCCGGGCCAGACGAAACGCCTCGCCCATACCGACAATTTGATGGGTGGCCAGCGTGCCCGAGCGAAAGCCGCGCTCGTGCCCGCCGCCGTGCATTTGTGCTTCCAGACGCACACGCGGCTTGCGCCGCACAAACAATGCGCCGATGCCTTTCGGGCCATAGGTTTTATGTGCACAAAAACTCATCAGGTCGACTTTCAGCGCTTGCAGGTCAATCGGCACCTTGCCGGTCGCCTGGGCGGCGTCGACATGAAAAATGATTGCGCCGTTGCCGACGCCTGCACGACAGATTTCACCAATTTCGGCGATCGGCTGGATCACACCAATCTCGTTATTCACAAACAGGATCGAGACCAGAATGGTATCCGGACGCAACGCGGCCTTGAATACATCCATATCGACCAGACCGTTTTCCTTGACGTCGAGATAGGTCGCCTCAAACCCCTGCCGTTCCAGTTCGCGGAAGGTGTCTAGAGTCGCCTTGTGCTCGGTCTTGAGCGTGATGATGTGTTTGCCCTTGGTCTTGTAAAACTGCGCGGCGCCCTTGACGGCCAGATTGATCGATTCGGTCGCACCGGAGGTCCAGACAATTTCCTTGTCGTCACAATTGACCAGTTTCGCCACTTCAATACGCGCCTGATCGACCGCTTCTTCCGCGGTCCAGCCATAGCTGTGGCTGCGCGATGCGGGGTTGCCGAATGACTCGGTCAGGAACGGGATCATTTTTGCCGCGACGCGCGGGTCAACCGGCGTGGTGGCGGAGTAATCGAGGTAGATGGGTTGTTTCATTTGCAGTCTTTCCGGAAATATCTTTGGAATCTATGAACGCGACGATGGTATTGGCATCGTGGTGGCTGGCATCTCGCTACGCAACAACAATGTCGCCGGCGGGCCGGCGTTTGGTGGTGTTGCCGGGACGGATTTTCATCAAACTGGCGGGACCGAATACCGGCTGGGTGCGTTGCTTTTGCACCAACTCGGACAACTTTACGCCGGACAAAAACTGAATGACGTTATCGTTGAGACTTTCCCAAAGATCGTGGGTCATGCAGCGCCGGTGTTCACCACCGTCGCCAAGACAATTTTCCTTGCCTTCACACTGGCGTGAGTCAATCGGCTCTTCGACGGCAATAATAATGTCGGCGACCGACAATTGATCGACCGGACGGGCGAGATTGTAGCCGCCACCCGGGCCGCGCACCGATTCAACCAGCGCACCACGGCGTAATTTTGCAAAAAGTTGCTCAAGATAGGAAAGCGAGATTTTTTGACGTTCGGCGATATTGGAAAGCGTCACCGGGCCTTCGCCGGCATGGAGCGCCAGATCCAGCATTGCGGTCACGGCAAAACGGCCTTTAGTGGTTAGTCGCATAGTTCACCTGTTTACCCGGGGTTGTCGTCGGAGGATGGCAATTAGCCGGGTACAAAACAACCATCCACAAGTCATGGACAGCGTAATAACCAACTAATTCACTCAAGTATAGATAACCTGAGTGTTTTATTCAACCATTGCCGGTATAAAGGATTTGCATTCCAGCCATAAGACATCGGCGAATGAAAAACAGAAGTCGTTTATTGTCGGCACATTCCAAGCATAAATGCTTGGAAATACCCGCCGTTATTCGACTTTATGATCTTTATCGTATTCCAGCGCGGTGATTCGCGCCATTAACGACGCCAATGCGGCGTCGGATTGGTCGGATCGACCGGCGAGCGTTTTTAAGATCGCATTTAGCGGGTCATTCTCATTGGTGGTGATCGCATAGGCCGAAAACGCCTGACCGGCTTCACCGCTGAGGCCTTCAACAATGCGCGCCGGAATGCCGACCACGGTGGCACCCGGCGGGACTTCTTTCACCACCACCGAATTCGAGCCAATTCGCGCGCCTTCACCTACCGTAAAGGGGCCCAAAATTTTTGCGCCGGCACCGACCGTCACGCCGCGCGCCAGCGTCGGATGTCGTTTGCCTTTGTTCCACGCCACGCCGCCGAGTGTGACACCGTGGTACAACGTGCAGTCGTCACCAATTTCGGCGGTCTCACCGATGACAATGCCCATGCCATGGTCAATAAATACACGCCGGCCGATGGTCGCGCCCGGGTGAATTTCAACGCCAGTCAACAATCTGACCGCGTTCGATGCCAGCCGGCCCAGCCACTTCAGGCCGACGCGCCAAAGCGGCCCCGAACACCACCGGTGCAGCCAAATCGCATGCATGCCGGGATAACACGTCACCACCTCCCACCAGTTGCGGGCGGCCGGGTCACGGGCATAAATCGAGGCAATATCTTCTCTGAATCTGGTCAACATGGTTGCACTATAAGGTCGAATGGTCGCTATTTGGACGATTTGGATTTCTGAAATGACGCCAGTAAGCCGCGCAGAATTGCCACCTCTTCCGGCTCCAGCCGCGCGCGGGTAAAAAGCCGGCGCAGTCGTGTCATGAATCGTTTGGGAGAGATTGGGTCAAGAAAGCCTGATTCAATTGCCGCCGCTTCCAAATGCTGCATCAGGGCGTCGACCTCACCCGCCGTCGCCGCCGGTCGCACGGCATCCGGGGTTACCGTGAAACCGTTCGCTGCCATCATCATTTCATAGACTGCGACTTGAACGGTCTGGGCAAGATTGAGCGACGAATAGACTGGATTCGCCGGTACCGACGCTAATAGCTGGCAGCGGTCGACGTCGTCATTGGATAAACACATCGCTTCATTGCCAAACACCAACGCAATTTTTGCCGCCGGACGGGTGGTCAACTCG
>JANMNT010000270.1:0-6925 GCA_031368465.1 Burkholderiales bacterium | reverse complement strand
GCCGCGGCGTATACGGCGGTTGATCAGGCCGAAACCGAGGCGGCGCTGGCGATGCAGGTCAATGCGGTTGCGCCCGGCATTCTGGCCGAGGAAGCCAACCGCTGCGACGCACTCATGATTCATTATTCAACCGACTATGTATTTGCCGGTGATGGCGGCAAGCCGTATTGCGAAACCGACGGGGTTGCCCCGCAAAGTGTTTATGGCAAAACCAAATTGGCGGGTGAGCTGGCGGTTTCGGCCGTTGCAAAACGTCATTTGATTTTGCGGGCGGCGTGGCTCTATTCGAACCGCCGGCACAATTTTTTGTTGACGATGTTACGGCTGGCACGCGAGCGAGACCAACTCAAGGTTGTCGACGACCAGCTCGGTTCCCCCACCTGGGTGCGCGATGTGGCGCACGCCACACAACAGATGGTCACCTTCAGGAACGGCAATGCCGAGCTCGCGGTTAACAGCGGCATTTATCACGTCACCGCCACCGGCGTGACATCATGGTACGGCTTTGCCGACGCCATCATCAAGCAAACCAACGATCCCCTGCGGCGCGTCAAACAGGTTGAGGCGATCACCTCGGCACAATACAACGCGCCGGCCAAACGCCCCGCCTTTTCGGTTCTGGCGCACGACAAACTCACTTCAGCCGGAATTCAGATGCGTGACTGGCAGTCACAGTTGCGCGACTGCCTTGACGAGCGCAACAGTTTGATTGAGGCACCCGCAACGGTGGCCGCGGCAGCACCGGTCCAGTTGTTTGTGCCGACGTTTCATGTCGACGAGTGTCTTGCCGAAATTCGCGAATGTCTTGAAAAAGGCTGGACCGGCCTCGGCTATAAAACAGTGGCGTTTGAAGCGGCGTGGAAAAAATATACCGGGCTGCCACACGCGCATTTTCTGAATTCGGCGACGGTCGGCCTGCATCTGGCGGTGGAGGTGCTGAAACGCAAAAACGGCTGGGCGGACGGTGACGAAATCATCACCACACCGCTGACCTTTGTGTCCGACAGCCACACCATTTTGTACGCCAACATGAAGCCCGTGTTTGCTGATGTTGACGCCTCGTTGTGCTTGGATCCCACCGATGTTGAAAAAAAGATCACGGCCAAAACGCGCGCGGTCATGTTTGTCGGTATGGGCGGCAACCCGGGTCAATACGACGCGGTGTTGAAATTGTGTCGTGAGCGCGGACTAGCGATGATTCTCGACGCGGCACACATGGCAGGCACCAAACTGGGCACCGAACGGCGCCACGTCGGCTTTGACGCCGACGCCACCGTGTTCAGTTATCAGGCGGTCAAGAACCTGCCCACTGCCGATGCCGGCATGATTTGTTTTCACGACGCCGCCGACGACGAATTGGCGCGCAAACTGACCTGGCTTGGCATCAACAAGGACACCTACGCGCGTACCGCGGCACAGGGTAACTACAAGTGGAAATACGACGTTGAATTTGTTGGCTACAAATACCACGGCAACTCGATCATGGCGGCGATTGCACTGGTGCAGCTGAAGTACCTTGATGAGGATAACAACCGCCGGCGCGCGATTGCGCAACAATACCGTAACGGATTTGCCGCGCATGCCCATATCCGCACCATTCCGGTGGCCGCCGAATGCCAATCAGCCACCCATTTGTTCCAGATACGTGTCAACAACCGCGACGATCTCATGACGCGGTTGAATGATGACGGCATCTTTCCGGGTGTGCATTATCGTGACAACACCTTGTATCGCATGTTTGCTTATGCCGACGGCACCTGCCCGGCGGCGCGGCTGGCGTCAGACGAGATCATTTCCCTACCGTTACATTTGCGCATGACCGACGCCGACGTTGACCGGGTAGTTCAGGCCGTGATTGAACACGCACAACGATGAAGCCGACAGAGACCACTATTGCGGGCGGACCGGTTCGTTTGCGCATGCTGACGGCCGATGATCTGCCCATGACGCTGGCCTGGCGCAATCGTGAGGACGTGCGCCGCTGGTTCAGGCAGTCAACAGAAATCGACATGGCAACCCACGTTGCATGGTTTGAAGAACAACAACTGGTCGATGATGTGTTGGTGTTTGTGGTTGAAGACCAACAAACCGGCCAACCGGTCGGGCAGGTGTCGATTTATCACATTGATCGTGAAATTGGCGAGGCGGAAGTCGGCCGCTTTATCGCCGCGCCAAATGCATCCGGCAAGGGTTTTATCCGCGCCGCCATCATTGCATTGACCAATTTCGCCTTTTACGAGCTGTCGCTCTCACGCCTCTATCTCGAGGTGTTTGCCGACAATGCGCGGGCAATTCGCTTGTATGCGTCGGTTGGTTTTGCCGTGTTTGCCGCGCCGGCCACGGACCCTGCATCCGGTATGGTCATGATGGAAATGAAAAAACCGTCATGACCACTTTTGTCAAACTCGGCAGGGACAATCTCACCGCCCTGCGCAACTGGCGTGTTTGGTGGCACCTGGGCATGGCCGACGTGCGCAACAAATTTGCCAAATCGGTGGTTGGTCCGACCTGGATACTGCTGAATCTGGCGCTGTGGGTGGGCGGCATCGGCTTGATTTACGGCGCCCTGTTTAACCAGAAACTCGACACATACCTGCCGTTTCTGGCGATTGGATTTGTAGTCTGGACATACCTTGCCCAAACCATCACCGACGGCGGCAACGCCTTTGTGTTTGCCGAGGGCTACATCAAACAATTTACCTACCCGAAACAAATTTATGTGCTGCGCGTGATTGTCAATGCGAGTGTGCCGTTTGTGATCGGTGTCGGCATCTTTTTCCTGGTAATGTTGTTCCTTAACCGTCCGTTCGGTGCCGGCATGTTATGGGTGTTTCCCGGCCTGTTGATCCTGTTGCTCGCAACCTATTTGCACGCGACCATCATGGCGTATGCGTCGGCACGTTTTCGGGATCTACCGCATGGCATGACCGCCTTGCTGCAGGTTTTGTTTTTTGTCACGCCGGTGTTTTTTACCATCGGCACCCTCAAGGAACGCGGCCTGGATTTTGTCTACAAATTTAACCCGCTTTATTATTTGATCGAGGTGGTACGCCATCCGCTGACCATGCTCGAGGCTGCGCCGCCAGAGGTCTATTACGCTTCAGGCATTTATTTGTTTCTGCTGCTGTTGATCGCACTGCTTGTCGCCGGCCGGCTGGACAAACGGATCGTCTACATCCTATGAACAAGACGCGCATTTCGCTTACCAACGTGGGCGTGCGTTTTGACGTCAGCACCGCCGCCGACGGCCACACGCTCAAGGGTTTTCTGGCCGGGCTGCGACATCGCGCCACACGGAAAAGCAACATCATCGAGGCGGTGAAAGACGTCACGCTCGAAGTGCGTGCGGGCGAGCGGGTCGGTTTGATCGGCCACAATGGTGCCGGGAAATCCACCCTCCTGAAGGTGATGGCGGGTATTTACCCACCGACCTCGGGTAATGCAAAAACGGTCGGCCACGTATGCCCGTTGTTCGAATTTGCCACCGGCTTCGAATACAACCGTTCGGGCTGGGAAAATATCCGTATTCGCGGCATGCTGCTCGGTATGTCCCCGGCCGAAATCGAGGAAAGATTGCCCGAGATCGCCGAATTTTCCGAACTCGGCAAGTTTCTCGACTACCCGGTGCGCACCTATTCATCTGGCATGTTTGTCAGGCTTGCGTTTGCCGTGTCGACATCGGTGAACCCGGAAATCTTGCTGCTCGACGAGGTGATGGGTGCCGGTGATCTTGCATTCACTGAGAAGGCCAATGTGCGCATGCGCGAATTTATGGATCAGGGAAAAATTCTTGTGTTCTCCTCACACAGCCTGGATTTGCTCGGTGAATACTGCAACCGTACGATTTGGATGGATCATGGCCGCGTGATGGAAGATGGTCCGACCGCCGCCGTTGTCAACAGTTACAAGAACCACGCCTTGGGCCGCTCGGTGATGCCCGCGGCGGGTTGACAACATGACGCCTCCGCAGCCGACGCTCACCACCATCGCATTGCTGGTAGGCGACGTCGCCGCACTTGCCGCGTCCGCCACACAATTGCTGATCGGTCTGCGTTATTTTTCCGCGCGCGATTTTGCGACCGAATGCGGCGCCGGACCAATCATTGTGGTGGTCGATGGCCCCGAATGGCGGGTCTGGCTCGATAAGCAGGGTGATCTGGCGACAACCATCGCGCGCGCGACATTTTTACACCTGCCCGCCGCCACCCACCTTCCAGGCGTGATGGTAAACCGCGCGCTTGATCTGGTTGCAACCGAAAGTTTTGGCATTGTCACCATCGGTTGTGAAGTCAGCACCTGGTTTGCCAATCGGCAAGGCCTGGTTGACGGCTTGCGGACAAACCGCACGCTGATTGCCGCCGGTTATCGTGGCGCGGGCGAAACGCGCTCAATATTGAACGAATCATTTCTGGTGCATCAGGACGATCCGTTTTCGAGTGCCTATCCCCACGCGTGGCTGCAAATGCTCGACTTGGTGCCGATGAGTAATTGCGTGATTTCGCTTGCCCTCAGCCGCATGCTCGGCGGATTCAGCGAAGCGCCGGCCCTGCAGCGCATGTGGTGGTGGGAATTTACCCTGCGTGCAGCACGACAACACGAGATCCTATCGCTGCCATTGCAACCGGTAACCGCCACGTCATGGCACCATTTTGTATTCACCAGAACGCTGGGCGAACCGGTCGATACAAACTTGCGAACGATGATGAGACTCGGTGGTGAACGCGGCCGCTGCTTACCGCTTCGGCAGGATGAACAACAAAAGACCGTACCTGCTGATGACACTGTCAACCAGATCCAAAGCGCCGCCTGGCGGCTATTACCGGATGCATTACGCGCACGGTTGTTGAAATTGGTTTGGCAAAAAAAACGTCCGCTCAACATTGTGGTGCTTGGCGGCGTAAACGAACCGGCGCACAACCAACTGTGTTTTTTTAATTATTTTGCGTTAATGCGTGACTGGAATGTCCTGACCTGGCGCAGCGTGCTCGACGAACGCGCCACCTTTGACGACATTGCCGGTTGTGATCTGGTGATCTTCAGCCGGGTGCGGTCGGACAACGGCGTGGCGCTGATCGAGGCGTGCGCGGCGCGGCAAATCCGCACGCTTTACATGCTCGACGACAACTGGTTTTGGCTTGGCCGAGAATGGGACGATTACGCCGACATTTTTGCGCCAGGCAAACCGCCGTACGAAAATTTCATGCGGTGTGTGAAGTGCGCCGACATGACGTTGACCTACAGCGCGCCGTTGGCAGAGGACCTTAGGCCGTTTGCCAGACGGTTGGTGACATTGCCGACCAATGTTGATCTTGACATGTTCCCGCAACGCGCCGCACCAACTGCTACCGACAAGACCGTGATCGGCTATGTGGGCAGTCTACGGAAAAACATGATCGCCTTTGACGCGTTGGTTGGGCTGGCGACGCGACGTGCTGACGTGACGGTTTTTGTCATGTCAAATGCGTTGCCGGCGGAATTCTCCACACTGCCGGTCGGCCGCGTCAAATTCGCGCCATACCAGTTCAATTACGAGGCCTATGCGGCCAGGGTGACCCGTGCCCGCCCCGACATTCTGGTTGCACCCGTCGGTCACACCCGATTTGAAGCGTCCAAATGCCCCAACAAGTTCCTTGAAATAACCGCCTGCGGTGCGGTTGGTGTTTATTCGCGCACCGAACCCTATTTGTCGCACGTGGTCGAACACCAAACCGGCGTGTTTGCCGACGACAACGTTGCCGCATGGACCACCGCCATCGAAAAATTGATCGACGCACCCGAGACCCGACAGCGAATTGCCCGCCAGGCGCGCGCGCATGTGACGGCACATTACGCCACCCCGGCGGTGCTGTCGCAATTTGTCGAAATGTTGCTCACTGCGCTGTCAACCGGCGAATAGTCCCGCCTATAGCGGCGAACGGACACATCCGGTTACGGAAAACCGACCTGAAGTCGCCGCCGGGCGACAGCATTACCATCGACTGAAATCACCCCGCTGCTATACTAATTTAATGGGTATTCCCGCCTCAACACGCCACATGACATGACAGACAGCATCAGCCAATCCGAGCTCAGCCAACCAGCGCCGTCGAACCCGGTCGCTCGTACCCGCCTCGGCGAGATGTTGTGCGCGCGCGGCAAACTCGAAGCCGCCAATCTAGATCGCGCGCTGAAGGTGCAGGAGACGGCGCGATTATCCGGCAGTCGCGAGAAGCTTGGCGCGATCCTGACGCGCATGGGCATGTTGTCACACCGGCATTTGGCGGCGGTATTGGCCGAGCAGCGTGGCTGGGTCATTGTTGATGCAAGCGAATTTCCCGAACTGCCTTTGATGGAGGAATCCGTTTCGCCGCGCTTTATTCAGGAGGCGCGCGCCATTCCGGTGTCGGAATCCGACGGTGAAGTGGTGCTCGGCATGGTCGACCCGCAAGACACATTTACCGTACAGGCGTTTGCCGCCGCCACCGGCAAACAGGTACAGACCAAACTGATGGCCGCCAATGATTTTGATGCCGTCTTTGAGCGGCTTTACGGCGCCGGCAAATCATCAATGGGCCAGATTGTCGATAACATTTCAACGCGCGACGAAGAGCAGGAATTCGGCGACATTGAGCATCTGAAAGATCTCGCCTCAGAAGCGCCGGTGATCCGGCTGGTCAATCTGGTGATCAACCACGCGCTCGAGCGGCGCGCATCGGACATTCATATTGAGCCGTTTGAAAACCGCCTGATTGTGCGTTACCGGATTGATGGCGTGCTGCACGAAACCGAATCTCCGCCGCGGCGTTTGTCGGCGGCGGTGATTTCACGCGTAAAGATCATGGCAAACCTTGACATCGCCGAACGGCGCCTGCCACAGGATGGCCGCATCAAGCTGCGGGTGCAAGCTCACGCGGAATCCCGAGCTACGGTATACGCCGAACGGGAC
>JANMNT010000217.1:0-2037 GCA_031368465.1 Burkholderiales bacterium | reverse complement strand
CGGCCAGCGTGGCCCGTTCATCGGCCATTCAGGCCGGGGCCCAAGTTGCGGCCATTGCGCAGCCGAGCGATACACAAAATCCTGCGCCACCTTAACCTGCCGCTGCGGCGCGATTTGACTGGACAATCAAATCCCTGAATTTTGCGCACCATGTATAGTCGTGCCATGCAAAAATTCGGCTTCAAAATTCAGACCAAGAGCGGCACCATCGTCGACCACCTGGTGGTGCACGCGGTGGATCAGCCCGCGGCCGAGGAAAAGCTGCGCAAGATGTACCACCAGTGCAAGATTGTCGAGGTACGTGTTATCGACGATTTGCCGCGCGGCGAAGGCACTGATCTTGAGGGGGCTATTTCATTGATTGTCGGGCAGGATACAAAACCATAGTTTTGTTGGCCCGGTCAAAGCCTCTAGCTGAAAATCGAGGCGGGGCGGGGCATTTCAGGCATAAATACCGGGAACGGCACGCCGGTATTGGACTTTTCGTTTTCAGCATCCTGCCGCATGAACGCGCTTGACGACAATTCGTCGTAGAGCGCCTGATAGTCCTTTGCGCCGCGACTGCTTGGCGCATGATCAAAAACGTCCTTTTCGGCAAATGGACTCTCGGCAATCGAAACACTTTCTGCAATGCGGGTTTCACACACCTCGGCGCCAAATTTTGCACGAAAATCGCGATCGATTTCCCACGACATTTTGCGGCGTGCATCAAACCGGGTAATCACATAACAACGTGCGATACGTTTTTTGAGCACCGGCCCGAGCGCGTTCAACGTCTTCTCGACCTGCATCGCCCCCTTGACCGCGAGGTAGTCCGCCGACACCGGCACCAACACCTTGTCCGCGGCAAAAATTGCCGACAACGACAACACGCCGAGCAGCGGGCAACAATCAATAATCACCGGCCGCACACCGTTCAACTGTTCACGAATCAAGGCGAACTTGAGCTTATTCAGAATATTCGGGCCCTTGCCAAACTGTGTATCGATCTTTGCCAGCTCGAGATGCGCGGGCAATAAATGCCAACCACGACCAGTGTCTTGGATGATGTCGGCAAGCGGCTTGTTATCGCGGTAGTGGGCATAGAGACTTTGCTCTGAACCGTTGATGGTCACACCGGACAGCGCGGTCAGATGCGCTTGCGGATCCAAATCGATGGCAAGCGGGTGTTGCCCGGCGCGCGCGAGTGCGGCGGCGAGATTCAACGCCGTGGTGGTTTTGCCGACACCACCCTTTTGGTTAAAAACCGTGATTCGAGCCATCTGCAGGCCTTCAAAATCTTGCGCGGGATTGGTTTTTTAACACGAAATCAATACCTTGCCAAGCAATTCTCACACAAAGCTGGAAATATGACGCGTAAGTTCCGAAATTGGCCACCGGACGCGCAAACATCAGCACAACCAATCACAGACTCTAAATGCGCATGATGACAGCTAAAGGTCAGTCGGCATGTTGTGGTGATCGATCATGCTGTTCGCCAGTTCTGACGCAAACAGCCCATTGGCAATGGGAACTTTTTCCGGTCTATCGGCAAATATGCCAACTGAATCCGTCGCGACGCCAGATCCACGACACCATTGCGGCATTTCACGCGCCCTACCGGTCGTTCGTCACATTTTCCTTCCGCTGTCACGGCGTGTGCCGGTAGTATGCGCACTGTCGCCAAAAGCGCATCCTCCCCCAACTACCGGTATCCCCGTGACTTCACCAAAAATTCGCCTCCTCTTTGTCGCCATCACGTTGTATTGCAATCAAAGCACCGCGCAAACAACCACCCCGCAGCCCGGCGCCGAACCGTCCAAGGCGGAAAAATCTGCCCAAGATACCCCGTCGCCGAATACGCCAAAACCGGCTGCCAAACCGGCACCAAAAACCGAGTCGATCGAAGTCAAAAGCGCGCAGGTTTACGACGAGCGCAAAGACGATACCGCGACCAAGCTGGTTGTCAATTCCGCTGAGATCATGAAATTTGGCGATACACAACTCGCCGATGTGTTGAAGCGTCTGCCGGGAATCACCGTACAAGGTAGCAGCATC
>JANMNT010000172.1:0-17317 GCA_031368465.1 Burkholderiales bacterium | reverse complement strand
TCGTCTTCTTTGACCACGGGCGGCAGTTGCAACATATCACCTATGAACAACAGTTGCACGCCACCAAAGGGTTCATTCATCCTTCTGCGCACAAACCGCAAAACAAAATCCATGGCATCGAGCAAATCAAGCCGCCTTTCGGTGATGAAAACGCCGCGCGCGGTCAATGCCTTGTAGGTATCCTCGGAATTGCGCAAGTCATCGCGCTCGCGCTTGGCATTGGCGAGTCGGGACTGCATATCGTTAAGGGTGCGTTTGGACTGAATATTATTGGTCTTTTCGGATTGCCAATAGACATAACTACCGCCGACTAGAAACACCGCCACACCGATACCCACTACCAACACCAATGAGGCAAATCGAAGTGCGCCAAACCCTTCTTTGGTCAGGATGCTCATGTGCCAGGCACCTGTTTGACCAGCTTGATTGAAAAGGCGGCCGCCGCGGCGTTCACGTTTTTGCGATCGATCACCTTGAGGCTCGCCTGCGGGCCGGTATCCACGGGATAAGCGGTGACGCTGACTTGGTAGAAGGGTATTTTGCCGAGTTGTGCCACCAGCCGTTCAATTTCTGTCAGCGCTTTACGCGTATCGCCGTCGAAAGGCTGGATTGCCATATCCACGACGGCAATCTGGAATTTGTTTCCTGCCAACGGTGGGTCGGCCTCGGTGGCCGCCGTAGTTGGCGCGGGGCCTGCAGTGGCTGAACCAGTCCTGGTTTCAGATGTGGCTGGCAATGCCAGATTTTGTGTGCCGGTTTTGGGAGGCAGTGCCAACACGGTATTGTTGTCGTTACTGGTTCCCCAGGTAATTTGATTCAACGTCACAAGTGGAAAGTCACCAATCACGCCGGCAATTTCCTTGAGCATGACGCCCGGCGTGGCCGGCAGCGGACGGACCTGCGAATTAAAGAAGGTGCTGGTATCGCGCACGGTATCAGTCGCCATTTTTTGCGCGCTCATCGACGCCAGAACACTTTGATACTCAGCTTGCAACCCGCGTTCCTGAATAAAGCGGCTGCTGATTTCAGCGCCAACCTGGTTTGCCTGATAAAGGTTGAACGCACCCCCCGTTGCCCCCGCAGCCAAAATAACGGCGGTGGCGGCGAACAGACCGATGCGTGCGCGGCGGAAGGTTGCATAGCGCGAGTCGGTTTGCGCGGCAAAATGGTTTTCGAGCCGACCGCGTGAATAGAGGTGACAAAGGATTTCTTCAGCGTGCGAAGAGGTTGGCGCCGGCGTGATCTTTAGCTTGGTTGCGACCTCGGTGATATCCAGGAAGCGGTAACGCAACATCGGAAACGAGCGGATCGCCTCTTGCATCATGGCGCGTTCACGCTCATGCACCAGCATGCATACCTCGAGTGAATCGTCTTGTGCAAAAAAACGCAGGCTGTCAAGGTACTGCCAGGTGCGGCTGGTTTCGGCAGCAATCAGCTGGCCGACCGAGCGTGACTCGTCATAAATGATCGGCGTCAGTCGGCTGAACTTCACCTGCTTGTCCTTGAAATAGGTCTGCCGCAGGCCAAAATCCGGAACAATGGTCACGAGCATGGTATGCGCCGAAAACACATCCAGCTCTTTGAGCAAGCGCGCTGACAAAACGGCCGAGGAATAGATCCCTTCAAGCGGAATGGCATGTTTTTCAACCGCTGTCAGAACCGGTTTGATAATATCGGGATTGGTGACGGCGTGCAGAAAAACGCGGTCATCACGCCGTCCTTCTTCTTCGCGGCCCTGAATAATTGCATGGCGGAAGGGTGATGCGCGGTATAACTGACCGAGCTTTCGGTCGACAATCGCCTCCTGATCGCGGCCGCTCAAATGCGGAATGGTATCGAGTCGAAAGTCTTCTTCAATCAAATCAGTGACAAGAAATGCCGGGATACCCTTGTGCGATTCAAGATATGTATCGAATTCCGCTGTCGCCAGATCACCAAGTGCAAAATTCTCGCGACCAATCAACGCGTTGCCTTTGATCAGCAATGCAATCAGTTTGTCGTTTGTCAGGTAGAGGAAATGTTTGGTCACGGGCGCGGGCTAAATTAACGAGGCAGACAATTTCATATCCTCATCGGATGGCAGTTTTTGAAATGACGTCGTACATCGGCAGGAAAATTGTCACCAGAATGCCGATCAAAATTCCGCCGAGGACAACCGTCAAAAACGGTTGGATCAACTCCTGCAGCTTGGACATCGTTTCTTTTACTTCACGATTAAAGAAATAACTCACGTTCAATAATGCGGTATCGAGGCCGCCGGTTGATTCGCCAACTTTCAGCATGCGCAATACCAACGGCGGGAACATGCGCGCATTCTGAAACGCCGCCGTGATCGCCGTGCCGTCGTTAATGTCACGACCGACGCGTTGCAGGCCCTGCTCAAGCACACGATTGCCGACGATTTTTTCGGAAATTTGAATGCAATCCAAAACGCCAAGGCCGGATTTATACATCAGGGCAAAGTACGTTGAAAATCGCGCCAAAATTATCTTTTCAATGAGCTGCCCCATGACCGGTACTTTCAGACTGAGGGCGTCGATTTTGTAGCGGAAGTCCTCATTGGTCTTGGCAAGCACAAACGTGACCGCGATGGACGCCGCCGGGATGCCGAGACAAAGGTACCAAAATTTCTTCATGAATGCGGAGATGGCAATCAGCGCAAGGGTTGCCTGGGGCGGGTTGGGCGTCAGCGCTTTCATGGTGATTGCAAGTTGCGGGACCAGAAAAATCATCAACGCAAACACCACACCAACAATCACCGTACCGGCGAAAACCGGATACATCATGGCTTTTTTGACCTGCGAGGCAAGCTCGTCCTGCCACTTCAGGTTTTCCGTGAGTTGGGTAAGAACCTCCGGCAATTGGCCGGTTTTTTCACCGGTCTTGATCAGCGCGATAAACACCGTGTCAAACGCGTGCGGGTGATTTGCCATGGCTTCGGACAACGTCAGGCCGCCCTCAATATCTTCCAGCAGGCTGCCGACAACCTGACGAAACGCCTGATTTTCGACGGTATCACGCAAGTCAGTGAGCGAGTCGATTATTGGTACGCCCGCCCGCAGCAATTGATCCATGTGAAAACAAAATGTGATCAACTCCTTGCGTGTGATGCGGCGGACGCTGGAAAATGCCGATTTGGTGATGGCCTCGAATCGGATCAAGTCCATGCCCATCCGCTTCAAACGCAACTCGAGATCGATCGTGTTCGCGGCGTCGATGTTTCCGCTTTGAACCTCCCCGTCCCCGTCAATTGCGCGATAGCTGTATGAGGCCATTGTTGGTGCTCTTTATTCGATGCGATCGGTCAAATCGACGATACGTGAAATTTCATCAATGTCGGTGTCGCCTGCCAGCACCCGCGCGATGGCATCTTCAGCCAGCGAGCGAAACCCCCTGCGGCGTGCGGCCTCCTTGATTTCGCGGCCGGTTGCGCGTCTGGCAATCAGCTCATCAATGTCGGTATCCATTTTGAAAAGCTCCATGATTGCAAGGCGCCCCTTGTAACCGGTGTTGTCGCAGACCTCGCAGCCAACATGGCGGTAGATCTCGCCGTTCCAATCAGCATCGACACCAAGTACGCGACGGATGCCGTCGTCTTCCGGCCGGAATGCTTCCTTGCACTGGCCGCACAATCTGCGCACCAGTCGCTGGGCAACAATGCCGATAATGTTGCCCGACATGATGTCAGGCAGTACGCCCAAATCCTGTAGCCGTGGAATGGCGCCGATGGCCGAGTTGGTGTGGAGGGTTGAATACACCTGGTGGCCTGTCATCGCCGCTCGAAACGCCATTTCAGCGGTATCCTGATCACGAATCTCACCGACCAGAATGACGTCCGGATCCTGCCGCATCATGGATCGAATTCCGCTGGCAAAATCCAGTTTGGCGACTTCGTTGACGGACGTCTGGCGGATCATCGCCATCGGGTACTCAACCGGGTCCTCAAGGGTCATGATGTTGACACCCTCGGTGTTGACGTGATTCAGGATTGAATAAAGTGTTGTCGTTTTTCCCGAACCGGTCGGGCCGGTCACCAGGATAATGCCTTCGGGGCGCGCCATCATCAGCCGCAGCATCTTCAGTTCGTTTTCTTGCAGATTCAAATCCTCGAGCGGCACGATACCTTTTTGCCGGTCGAGAATACGCAGAACCAGATTTTCGCCGTGTGTGGTCGGTTGTGCCGCGACACGAAAATCGACCTGTCGGCCTGACAACGAAAGTGAGATTCGGCCGTCCTGCGGCGCGCGGGTTTCGGCAATATTCATACCGGAAATCACCTTCAGCCGGACCACCATTGCGCTCCAGTAGTTCTTGTGCAACGAGCGAATCTGCCGCAACACGCCGTCGATGCGGTAGCGTATGCGCAAGAACCCCTGCTCGGGTTCGAAGTGGATATCGGAGGCGTTGCGCTTGACGGCATCTGCCAACAGAGCATCAACCAGTCGGACCACCGGCTGGCTGTATTCGTCAAAGTTCGTCGCCAGGCTATGGTAGTCGATTTCGCCTGTTTCAATTTCATTCAAAATACCGTCGATCGATAATTCAAAGCCGTAATGCTGCTCGATTGCAATCGCGATATCAGATTCGCGCGCCAGCACCTGTTCGATACGAATGTCGTCCCGGATCAAAACCCGGATTTGGTCCAGCGCCACCACGTTGGTCGGGTCGGCGACGGCCAACAACAGCTTACGGGTGTTTTTGTCGTAATCGACCGGCAGCACCTGAAAACGTTTGGCCATGTCTTTTGGCACCATTGCCAGCGCGGTGCTGTCAATGACGGTATTCGACAAATCAACTGCAACCTGCCCAAGGCTTTCCGACAATGTGTCGCGAATGGTCGCTTCCGTCACAAACCCAAGCGTGACCAGGGTCTTGCCGAGCGGGCTCTTCGACTTGCGTTGTTCGGTCAACGCGATGTTCAGCTGGTCCTGTGAAATCACGCCGCGTGCGAGCAGCGTTTGCCCGAGCGGAAGTTGTGATTGTGGTGAGGACGATTGATTCATTGACAAATATCCGGCTGGTGAAGGGTGAAAATACAGCGACTCATATTACAAACGGATCGTGCGAAACGACGATGACAGCGAGGTTTCCTGCGATCCGCGGCGCAGCTTGTGTGACGACAGGGCAATCAAGAATTGGTTTTGCGAAACGGCTTCAGATTCCTATTGGTTGGCGCGTGTGGGCACAAGCATTTGCAGGCGGCGTTCAACCGCAGCACGATCAAACTGGGATTGTCCCTTGGCGCCGAGAGCACGGCGGTAAAAATCAGCCGCCGTTTTGGCCTGACCAAGCTGATCCAGGCTGACCGCCAGGTTATAGGCATAGTCGGGGTTTTGGGGGGCCAATCGGGCGGCTTCAAAAAATAATGGCTGCGCCTCGCTCCATCGGCGCTGGGCGGCATAATAATTACCAAGCGCAAAATGGCTGGCTGCCACGCTTGGGTCAAGCGCAATCAACCGTCGCAACTCGCCTTCAAGATTTATTGTGGCGGGGAGCGCATCACTGTTAATGGCAAGCGTCAGCAACGACGTTGCCGCAGTTACATTGCGCGGATCGATCTCCAGCACGCGCCGGTAATAACGCTCGGCCATCGCGACTTCACCGGTGCGCGCGGCGGCCGTGGCGAAGCCGAGATTGGCGTCGATATTGTTTGTGTCGGCTGCTATGGCTTCGGCGTAATATTGCTTCGCCATCGAAAAATCGCCGTTGCTAAGCGCCGCATAACCGGCGGCAAGCGCCGGGCTGATTGTGAGTTGTGCCGCTTTTGTTGCCGGCCGCAACATCACCGCGTTCGATGCCCTGTCTTCGGGGACCGGCAATGCTTCAATTTTTCGCGCAAGCGTTTCGCGTAGCGTAAACGCTGCAGTTGCGCCGCTCGAGCCGGTTTTGCCGGGTGATTTTGGCACTGGCAAAGCTGCCGCCGGCGGTGGTAACAACGGTGGCAAGGCCGGTGGGATCTCGATTTTTGTTGTGTCAATGGGCGTCGACGCCACTTTTGTCGGGTCAGCGGTTTGGACACTGTTGGCCGGCAGCGGCTGGCCGGCAGCGACGACTGGCGGCGGGATAGCCGCCGCCGGCTTCAATGGCACCGCACCAACAGGCGCCTTGGCAATTGTCGGCCGGGAAAATTTGTTGATTTCGTTCCAAACGTACCATCCACCTGCGCCGACGCCGGCGACTGATATGGCGATGACAGGGATCGCCCATTTGGCTTTGCTGCCCTTAGGACCGGCCTGCTTGACGGCAAACACGTTTTTTACGGCTTCGCGTTGTGCCGTTTGTGTGGCAACGGTCGTCGCCTCCGCAAAGTGTTCGTCATCCTCGAGTGACATTGAGGCTGCAGCCGACTTTGTCTGGACAGCCGCCGCGGGCTGGGTCGCCGCGCTGCGCGCGGCGCGGAAAGCCGCCGGTGCGGCTGGGGGTGTGAGCGCGCCAACGTTTGGTGCGGTCGCATCTGGCGACAAATTCGACTTCAATAATTCGGCTAAAACAAACTCGTTGGTTGAAAGGCCGATCGACCCGCCGGATTTTGGTGCGGATGAATCCAGGTGGCGACTGCTTTGGGATGCATCAGCGTCGGACGTAGGCTTGACCGGCGCTGCCGGGCGATCAATGGCGGTGCGGGCGGAGGACGCGGCCGCCGGGTTTAAATTTGATTGTGTGACGGCATCCGGCGGTCGTGTATCAATTTGCTCAAGCGTAAGCATCGGGAAATCCGGCAACGGGTTGCCGACATTTTTTTTATCGTCCGGCGCGATATCGTCAGCATCGGGTGTGTCCGATTGTGGTGCCAATGACCCGCTTCCCGAGTCCGTGGTGTCGGGAAGCGCACGCGTCGCTGGCAGCCCCTCCGCCAATTGAACGGGGCTGATGGCCGCAATATCCTGGACCGATGCAGATGCAGGCGCACCGGAGGCCGCCTCGGCCTTGGCACGTTTGGCATCTTCCGCTCGTTTCAGCGCATCGAGGAGCAGACTCATGGTCGTCCCCGACTACTTCGACTGCACCGGATCAGGTATCGCCGGGTTGAATTTCGGATAGGTCGGCTCGGCTTCTTTAAAAAAGCGGCCATCCGGCAGGAATTTTCGGTATTCGCCCAAATCCGTATCAACACTTGCATCCTTGATGACAATTGGGCGGATAAAAACGACCAACTCGGATTTTTTGCCAACGTCGTTGCGATAGCTGACTGCGTCGCCAAAGATTGGAATGCGCGACAAAACCGGGAGGCCATCGCGGGTCGTTTTGAAACTGTCCTGCATCAATCCGCCGAGCACCGTCGTCTGCCCGGATGCAACCCTGAGCACGGTTTCGAACTCGCGTGTTTGGATTACCGGAATCTTGCTGTCGATCTGCGTCGCGGTGCTACCCAGACCAACCGCATTTGTTGTCGTGATGATCAAGCCGGGATTGGGGTCCTGAATCCGGTTGACGATTTTTGTAATGCTCGGACGGATGTTCAATGTGACAATGTCGTTCTCACCGATTTGTGGCGTGACACTGATGACAAATCCTTCCGGGACAACATTGGGCGTTGACGAATAGGTAGGCTGGGTGGTCACGCCGTTGTTGGTTGTGCCGGGTGTGGAGGTAATGGTGAAATAAACAGAATTCTCAACCACCTTCATTACCGCGGTTTGGTTGTTCAACGTTGTCGTCCGTGGACTCGAAAGTACTTTGGTCGTACCGAAGGAGCTTAACAGCGTCAATGCACTCTTGATGCTGCCGCCGGATGCCGCATTTGGATTGGAGTACCCAACCGAGAAAAAATTGTTGGTCAAATTCGTACTGCCAGTCGCTGTTGCATTCGACTGCGTGAATGCCTGGCGGAAGGTGTAGCCGAGTCCTTCCAATCCGACCGCCGACCAATCCACACCGGACTGATAGCCGTCCGCCAATTCCACCTCGACAATAGTTGCCTCGATCAGCACCTGCCGTTTGGCCGCACCGGCCACCAAGTCAATAAACTGACCGACCTTTTCATGTTGTCTTGAGGTCGCGCGAACGGAGATCGTGCCAGTCTCGGCGTTCATAATCACTGAAGCCGCTTCGCGGAATGTCAGAACTTGGGAAATCTGTTCGTTTTGGCCTTGAACTTCACCCGGGCCGGTGGTGGTGGATCTGCCGCTGGTTCTGGCTGAGGTTCCCGTTTGCGCGCGGACCGTGCCGGTTGTCGCGCCCTGCGTTTGTGCGCGCACTACCGTTTCCGAACTGCCCTCCGGCAATTGTTTGTCGGTTTCGCGCAGGATGTCCTTGATGTTTTTCTCAAGGCTTTCCCAAAAACGATTCTTGGACGAATTTTCTATCTTCAGCGTAGAGGTGTTTTGCCCGGCACCGCCGCCCCCTCCGCTGGCACCCGACGCGCTGACGCCGCTCGGCCCGACCACCTGGGTCTGCACACCGAATGTACCGGACATGTCGCGATTGACGTTGACGTAGTCGACCCGGTACAGCTTCAGATACGGCGAATCGGTCATGACCGAAATGTTCGGGCCATCGGCTTCCCAGCGCATGTCGATCTGTTTGGACATCCGCGTCAGGATTTGCCGGATTGATTGATCAATCGCATTCAAGGTCACGCGACCTTCAATGCCGGGGTGAATATCAATATTTGTGCCGGTGTCGCGGCCCATCGCCAACAAAATATCGCGGGCAGGGACGTCAATGACAGTCACCGAATAACGCTTCTCCTCGATCACCGGCTTCGGCGGGGGCGGGATCGGCACCTGACGCACGGTTGGCGGCGCGGCTACTGTCTGGGTGGCCTTGGCAGCGTCCGCTGTATTGCGGGCATGATTGTCAACACGGGCAACCGGCACCGTACCGCAGCCTGCAAGAACCAAGGCGGCACAGGCGAGAAACCAGAATGATGATGGAAATGGCAATAGGCGCAAAAGTGAACTCGCTATGAACCGCGCAGAATATTTCGTACTCCAGATGACCAGAGCTTACAGCCTTTGGAAGTGCGCCGTGTTGTCAATTCTGCGAAATGTTGTTTTTGTGTACCTTACCCATCACTTTATAAGCGGATTAGCCAATAAAAGCAATGGGTTGGGGTCGAATCGAAAAAAAAGCCTGAGGATTTTCGCCTGACGATCAAGGCAATGCACGCATGTCGTCCCGGACCGCCTGAAAAGATCGCACGTAGGGTCTAAATTGCGTCACCTTTGCGGGCAGCCCGGTTAATTCGGCGGACGCTTCGTTGCGCTCTGCGTAATTGCCATAAAGCACGCTCACGCGCGGGTTCTCTGTCGTACCCGACAAAAACAACATAATGCGGTCGGGATTCAACTCACGACTGGCGGCGCGCAGATAATTCTCAATGGCGCCGCGCTCGCGTTCATTCGCGGTCATCAATTGAATCGAAAAGCGGTTATTTGGCAATTTTGCAAGCCGCGCCATGTCAGCCGCAACGCGTTTACCCAGCCAGTCGGTATTTGACTCGGATTTTGTAGGTACCACATCGGCCTGTTTTGATGCGGACGGCCCGGCGCCCGACTCCCGCCCGGCTTCCGTCGTTTTTGCCTGCGACACTGACGGGCTCGTTGGTGTGACTGGTTTGATGGCGGCATCCGCAATCTGTGGTGTGATCGCACCCGTCGTTGTTGCCGTGGCCACCGGCGATTGTTCAACCGTCGGCGATATCTTTTCAGCCTGAAGGGGCGCCACAGGCTCAGTCACAGTGGTCTGTAAAGCTATCGGCATGGTAGCCCGACCGGCAAGAAAGCCGATCATCACACCTGCCAGCAACGACGCGGCAATGGCAAGCCAGAACGAACCGCGCAATTTCTTGTGATCAGGGACCACAATCTGCGTGTCGGTGATCGCCGCACGAACCAGATCGGGCGTGACGGTATGGGTGCCGACAGCAAACGCGGCAAGCAGCGTCTTGTCGCAGTAGATGTTAATGCGTCGCGTCAGACCCTCGGACGCTTCCGCAATCAATTTGAGTGACTCGGCGGTAAACAGATCGGGGCCTTTGTAACCGGCGGCTCGCAGACGAAAATCAACATAGTCTTTGATGTCGCGTGGCGGCAACGGTTTGAGGCTGAAACTATGCGTGATACGTTCACGCAGCTGGCGCATGTTTTGCAATGAAAGGTGCTCGTCAAGCTCGGGCTGCCCAAACAGCACAATCTGCATCAACTTGAAATGGCTGGTTTCCAGATTGGAGAGCAGGCGGATCTCTTCAAGCGTTTCCAGCGGCATCGCGTGCGCTTCATCGATCAATGCCACGACCTGGCGTCCCTCTGCATGAATCTCGATCAGTTTTTCCTGCAGCGCGCGGATCAGTTTGGTGGTCGACATCCCCTGGGTTTCAAGATGAAGATCACCGGCGATGGTTGCCAGCATTTCATCGCGCGAAAGAGATGGTACCGCCAGATAAATTGTCTCAACGGTCTCCGGCAGCCTCTCCATCAACACCCGGCACAACATTGTCTTGCCGGAACCGACCTCGCCGGTGACTTTGACAATGCCCTCGCCGCTGGTAATCGAATAGAGCAGCGCTTCCAGTGTTTCGCCACGGTTTGCACCGGAAAAGAAAAACTCGGTATGCGGTGTGATTTTGAACGGAGCCTCAGTGAGGCCGAAGTGTTCGAGATACATCGTCATAAGGGGCTGGGTTCGCGGTCGGTTATTGGATAAGGCGCTTCTCGCTGCAAATTCCGGGTGCGATGGTGTCGATACAGCTTCAGCTCAAGTTTATCACCTGATTTTTCACCGGGCGCATTGTATCGATCGACATCCAGCCGTCTGGCAAACGTGCAAGGGGCGGCACCTCAACGCCGAGAACCGCTGTCAACCGCCGTCAGGCTCATCCCTTGGAGCGCCCTTCAGACTGCTGGGGCGCAATACTTCAAGCCGGCTGTAAAGTGTCGAGCGCGAAATTCCCAAAATCCGCGCAGCCTGCGACATGTTGCCGTTGGCAATATCAATTGCGGCGTCAATATACTGAAGCTCGACATCCGCCAATTTCGAGTCGAGCCTGAACAACGCACTCGCCGTGATTTCCGCGCGTGCATTCAGCGTTGTGCCAATGTTGCCGTCACCCTCCGAACCGGGAAGCTCGAACTCTTCTGCAAGTTGTGCGGCGGAGACGGTATAGCCGGCGTGTTTGGCGGTCAACCGGATAACGATATTCTTGAGTTCGCGCACGTTGCCCGGGAACGGGTACGCAAGCACCGCGGCACGCGCACTTTCATCCAATACAAAAGCCTCGGTGGCATGGTGCTTTGCATATTGCCTGGAAAAGTGCGAGATCAGGCGCATTTTGTCGTCGCCCAATTCCCTTAGCGGTGGCACGACGATGGAAAAAACCGACAACCGGTGATACAGGTCGGCGCGAAAACGCCCCGCCTTGACCTCGGCGCGCAAATCGCGGTTTGTCGCCGCAACAATCCGCGCTTTCGATAGCCGCGCAGTCGTTTCGCCGACCCGCTGAAATTCGCCGTTCTCAAGCACGCGCAGCAACTTGGGCTGTAATTCGAGCGATAGCTCACCGATTTCATCGAGAAAAAGCGTTCCCTCGCCGGCATCCTCAAAGTAGCCAGCCTTGGCACCGGTAGCGCCGGTGAATGCGCCCTTGGCATGGCCGAACAATGTCGCCTCGACCAGATTGGCGGAGATGGCGGCGCAGTTAAGGGCTAAAAACGGCAGTTTTGCGCGCGGGCTAAGTTGGTGTAGTGCGGCGGCCACGCGTTCTTTGCCGCTGCCGGATTGGCCCTCTATCAGCGCCGGAAAAGCCGATGACGCGTAAAGGTCAATTTGGCTCTTGAGTTTACGCATCGGCGGGCTCTCACCAATCAGCGCCGTCACCGAATCCGGTCCGTCATCGGCGTGGTCGGCGGTGACTGACAACTGCGCCAACAAAAGCGTCCGCAGTCGCTCTGGCGCACACGGCTTTGGCACCAATTCTGCCGCGCCCAGCGCGCGCGCGCGGCGGGCATTCGACTCCTCATTTTGCCCTGACAACACCAAAATACGAATCGCCGATGACCACGCCAGCAAATCGCCGACCAGTTTGAATCCCTCCGTCGGTTGATCCGGCAGCGGTGGCAGTCCCAAGTCAATCAATGCCGCTGCGGGTTTAAACCCACCGCTACGGAGCAGCGCCATGGCCTGCGCGCGTGATTCGCAGGTTTGAATGTCAAATGTGTCATGCAATACGTACGAGAGCGTGTCGCAGATGAGTGGATCGTCATCAACGATGAGAAGCGACGGCTTCGTTGAGAGCCGGTCCGTTTTTGGCCGGGCACGCGTCGTTGGTTCGGCAGGTGCGTTGATCGGGAGGGCGTCTGACATAAGATCTGATTATAGGTGCGCGCAAGATTCCTGCGTTTTCCGCCGTTTTTTGGTGGCGGTCCAATGAACTCATCGACCGGTTCGCGGTCGCATTGCGCGCCCCCCTTTTTTCCGGAAAAGTGGTTGGACCAGTGTAAAATCGGGGTCTTGAAATTTGTTTGGCTGGTATGTGTGACGATTGCCGACACGGCCCGGCGGTATGGCCAGTGTCGCTTGTTAGCTGGAAACAATGCTGCTGTTTGGCAAAATGGCAAGCTTGGCCTTGCGCCCAAAAAAACTCCTGTGAATCCAATAGACCCGACACCCGCGGCGGATGTTTCAAATTTTGTTGACATCGAGAATGTCAATTTTTCCTATGGCAAGCGGCCGATCCTCAAAGGCATCTCGCTCAAGGTGCCCAAAGGCAAGGTGGTGGCCATCATGGGTGGGTCGGGTTGCGGAAAAACGACGCTGTTGCAGTTGATCGGCGGGCAACTCAAGGCCGGCTCGGGTCGCGTGATGATTGACGGCCAGGATGTTGGCAAGCTCGATCGCAATGCCCTGTATGCGATGCGCCGCAAAATGGGGATGCTGTTTCAGTTTGGTGCATTGTTTACCGATATGACGGTGTTCGACAATATTGCGTTTCAGCTGCGAGAACATGCTGATTTGCCCGAAGACATGATCCGCGATCTTGTGTTGATGAAATTAAACGCGGTCGGCCTGCGTGGCACGGCCAATTTGTTGCCATCGGAGCTTTCCGGCGGCATGGCGCGCCGGGTGGCGCTGGCGCGCGCAGTCGCGCTCGACCCGGCGCTTATCATGTACGACGAGCCGTTTGCCGGTCTGGACCCGATTTCGCTGGCGGTGGTTGGCAAAACCATCCGGCGGCTGAACGACGCCCTTGGCGCAACCTCCATTGTCGTCACCCACGACATCGTTGAGTCATTGCAAATCGTTGACTACCTCTATTTTGTTTCTGATGGACAAATAATCGGCCACGGCACGCCGGATGAAATCCGCGCCTCGACCGAACCGTTCATCAAACAGTTTGTGCACGCCGAGCTGGATGGTCCCGTGCCATTTCATTATCCGGCGGGCAACTATGCGGATGATCTCGGCATATTGCGCACATTAAAAAGTCCGGCACAGCCAAGGGTGTCGCCATGATTCGCGGCATCCAAAATATCGGCGCACGCGGTATCGAGACAGTGTGGCGCGTTGGCGCAATGGGGCGTTTTTTTCTGCTGGTGTTGGCGCATTCGGGAATGAGTTTTCGCCGGATCGGGCTGACGATTCGCGAAATTTATTTTTCCGGCGTCATGTCGTTGGTCATCATCATGGTGTCGGGCTTGTTCGTCGGCATGGTGTTGGGGTTGCAGGGATACGAAACCCTGCAAAAATACGGCGCAGAAGAAACCATGGGCGTGCTGGTTGCATTGTCGCTGGTGCGTGAACTTGGCCCGGTTGTTGCCGGCTTGCTGTTTGCCAGCCGCGCCGGTTCGGCGATTACCGCCGAAATTGGCTTGATGAAGGCCACCGAGCAGCTCAAGGCAATGGACATGATGGCGGTTGACCCGGTTGCACGCGTGGTGGCGCCGCGGTTTTGGGCGGGTGTAGTTTCGTTGCCGCTGCTGGCGGCGATGTTTTCGGCAATGGGAATTTTTGGTGGCTATATTGTCGCAGTCGCTTATGTCGGCACCGATCCCGGTGTTTTCTGGTCGAACATGCAGGCGGCGGTTGATTTTCGATACGACATCTGGAATGGTATCGTTAAGTCGATTGCATTTGGCTTCGCGGTGTCCGTCATTGCCACCTTTGAAGGCTTTGACGCAGTACCAACAGCCGAAGGGGTGTCGCGTGCGACCACCCGTACTGTTGTCACCTCCGCGTTAACGATTCTGGCAATCGACCTCGTATTGACCGCGTTTATGTTGCGCGGTTTGTAGATTAAGCACGTAAGGAGCAGGGAATAATATGGATCGAAAAACAATTGATTTGTGGGTAGGAATTTTTATGCTGATGGGCTTTGTCGCGCTGTTGTTTCTGGCATTCAAAGTCGGAAACCTGGGCAGCGAACGCAACAGCGCCACCTACACGGTCGAAGCACGCTTTGAGAATATCGGCGGCCTGAAACTGAAGGCGCCGGTGAAAAGTGCGGGCGTGCTGGTCGGTCGTGTGACTGACATCAGGCTCGACGGCAAAAAATTTCAAGCCGTTGCCACCCTGTCGCTGGACAAGCGATTTGAGTTTCCAAAGGATACCAGTGCGTCCATTCTCACATCAGGACTTTTGGGCGAGGTCTACATCGGCCTTGAAGCCGGTGGCGACGAAAAAAATCTGACGCAAGGTGACAAAATTTCCCTCACGCAATCCGCCGTTGTGCTCGAGCGCCTGATCGGCCAGTTGTTGTTCAGCAAAGCCGCCGACGGTCCTGACAAGGCAGCTGAGAAAAAATAGGGTGATGTCGTCGATGGTATTGTTTGTCCAAGCAAGTCTTTTGGCCGCATCAACCTGCCGGCGTAAACTTTGTCGCCACTATTGCGTTAATCACCTTTCACGAATTAACTTGGAATAGATATGTTAAAAGCTCTGTCGATCGCCGCCGCCACGCTGTTTGCCACATTTGCCCTCGGCGCCCACGCCGAGGCCCCGGACGAGTTGGTCAGGAAGAACACGTCCGAGGTGCTGGCGATGCTGAAGGCCGACAAGGACCTCGCGGCCGGTGACCCGGTCAAGGTTGAAAAGCTCGCCAACGAAAAAATCCTGCCGTATTTTAATTTTCAACGCATGACGCAACTCGCGGTAGGGCGCTCTTGGCGCGAGGCAACAGAGGCGCAGAAAACGGCGTTGATCAACGAGTTCCGTCGCTTGTTGGTGCGAACCTATTCGTCTTCGCTTTCGCAGTTTCGCAATCAGGTCATCGAGGTGCGGCCGTTGAAATTGGCGGCAGCCGACACCGAGGTCGTCGTCAAAACCGTGATTCTTCAGCCCGGTGCGCAGGGTGTCCCGATTGATTATTCAATGGAAAAATCGAGCGACGCAAAAAGCGAATGGAAAGTATTTGATGTGTTGATCGACGGCGTATCACTGGTCACCAATTACCGTTCGTCTTTTGCCACTGAAATCAAGAATACCGGTATTGATGGATTGATCAAATCGCTTGCCGACCGCAATACAAAAAATGCGGCAAAGAAATAGTCATGTCCGCCCAACCGGCATCAACGCCCCTGCCGTCTTTCTCCTCTACCGTCAAGGGTGAAGTCATGGTGCTGGACGGCGCGATGAATTTGAATGCAATGCCGTTGCGACTGGCGGAATCTGCGGCGTATGCGTCACAGGATTCGCTGCCGGACTGCCTGACTATCGATTTCAAGAATGTTCATGAAATTGACTCGTCAGGCGTTGCCCTGTTGTTGCATTGGCGACGCGAGGCGACGGCGATGGGCAAATCGCTTCGCTATATTCATCTCCCGCCAAATTTGTCGGCGCTCGCGCAGCTGTATGGCGTTGATGATCTGATTCATTGCCCGTCGCAAATCTGCCCGTAGCCACACCTGTTGTGGCTGGTGCAGTCGGCGCCCTCACGTGAGGGCGTTTTCGTTTTTTTCGGAAGTTGATCATGCATGCGATTGAAATTGTCGGTGTTGAAAAGCGTTATGAATCGCTGCGTGCGCTTGGTGGCGTCTCATTGACCGTCGACGAGGGTGAATTTTTTGCGTTGCTCGGCCCGAATGGCGCCGGAAAAACCACGCTGATCTCGGCGTTGGCGGGGCTGACCCGCGCCGACGCAGGGACGCTCGGTGTCATGGGGCACGACGTGGTGACCGATTACCGCGCGGCACGCCGTGCGCTGGGCATTGTGCCGCAGGAGATCGTGTTTGATCCGTTTTTTTCGGTGCGTGAAACGCTGCGTTTTCAGGCCGGCTACTTTGGCATCAAACGCGGGCGTGAACTCGACACCTGGATTGACGAGTTGCTCGTGAGTCTGGCGCTGACCGACAAGGCCGACAAGAATATGCGCCAGCTATCGGGCGGCATGAAACGGCGTGTGCTGGTTGCGCAGGCGTTGGTGCACCGCCCGCCGGTCATCGTGCTCGATGAGCCGACCGCCGGGGTTGATGTGGAGTTGCGGCAAACGCTTTGGGCATTTATCCGCACGCTCAACAAGCAGGGGCATACGGTCTTGCTGACCACACATTATCTCGAAGAGGCGCAGCAACTCTGCACCCGTATCGCGATGATGAAGGCGGGAAAAATTGTCGCGCTTGATCGCACCGACAATTTACTCAATGCGTTCTCCGAACGCGTATTGAAGGTGAAGCTGGCCAATCGCCTGCCGGACGCATTGGTGTCACAGCGACTCATTCAACGCGGTGCGGATGCATCAACAATTGAACAAGAAAATGTCTGGCACCAGTTTGCGATCCACGAATATGCCGACGTTGAACGTTATCTCGCCGCGCTTCGACAGGCGGGCGCAGTCATCGTCAAAATGGAAGTGACCGAGCCCGATCTCGAAGAAGTCTTTCTGAAGGTGATGAACAAATGATCGGCTTTCGCACATTGCTATACAAAGAGGTCCTGCGTTTCTACAAGGTCGGCTTTCAAACCGTCGCCGCGCCTGTACTCACGGCGATTCTTTATTTGCTGATTTTTGCGCATGTGATGTCCGCCAGCAGTGCGGCCTTTCCGGGCGTCAGCTACGAACAATTTTTGATTCCGGGTCTGGCGATGATGTCGATGTTGCAAAACGCGTTTGCAAACACGTCGTCATCCATCATCCAGTCAAAGATTACCGGCAACATCCTGTTTATCCTGCTGCCGCCGCTGACGCATTGGGATTTTTTTGGCGCCTATGTGCTTGCGGCAATGGTGCGTGCGTTGGTGGTCGGTCTTGGTGTTTTTGTGGTCGGTATTTTAATGGCGCATATCCCGATCCATAACCTGCTGTGGATTGTGGTGTTTGCCATGCTGGGCAGCGCGATGCTGGGCGCACTTGGCATGATTGCCGGCCTGTGGGCCGACAAGTTTG
>JANMNT010000157.1:0-3958 GCA_031368465.1 Burkholderiales bacterium | reverse complement strand
GGCATTGTTGTTAACGATCGGTGCCGCCGTACCGGTCATTTTCCACATCACCAATGTGCCGGTTGACGTCCGCCAGACGATGTCAAACCTACCGTCACCGTCAAAATCATCCGCGGCATAAAAAGTAATGGTCGGATCGGTCGCCGGCAGGTTGGTCAGTGAATTACCAATCGGTACCGTGGTTGCCGTACAAGATGCGTTGGGATCGTCCGGATCGGCTGTAAATGGCGGCAACACAATACCGGTGGCATCGAGCGAATGCAGTTGCACCGCTCCTGTTGTTGCATTGCGGATCAGGATCTGGGCGCGGCCGTTACCGTTAAAATCCGCCAGCTTGATCGCGGTAAATCCAGCCGGTATGGTGCCCGCCGTAAAGTTGGCACAGGTGCGTTGCGCTGTTGCCATCAACACCCGCACCTGATTGTCCGGACTGACGTAGACCATATCGGCGGCACCATCGCCATTGATGTCGGCCGCACCGAGCAACTGCCAATTGAGCGGCGCACCACCGCGTTTTCTGACCACCGGTGCGCCACCAACCCCATTGGTGAACCAGATATACGACACACCGGTGTCGCCAGGCCGTTCTGGCGTAAAGCCCAGATAACGCCAGACCAGATCGCCAAAGCCATCACCGTCAAGATCGCCAACAGCTTGCACGTCCCAAACACGTTTGACGGTGCGCAACAATAACGGTGCACCGGGTACAAATTCATTAAGAACAAATACCTCGCCAAAATCACCCTGGGTCAAATCCTGGAACGCCAGATCAGAACGGCCATCACCGGCAAAATCAAACAGTCCGACATAGCGGAAATTGGTTCCCGGATCACTTGCCGGCGTAAAGACGAACTGGCCGGTGGTGGTATTCAACCGACCGATTTGCGCCAGACCTGCGGCGTTTCGCACAAAAATTTCACCACGACCGTCGCCGTCAATATCCACACCACCACGTTTTGACAGCGGTATTGGTGGCAACACGGTCAAATTGTTTGACACCTGCGCGGCGGCGCTGAAATTGGCATTGCCGGTCTGGCTGGCACGAACCGTACATGCGCCCGCTGTGGGCGACGTCAATTGACTACCCGCCAATACGCATGGCCCGCTCAGGACGGCATAGGTCACCGCCAAGCCCGATGACGCGGTCGCTGTCAATGCGATACCGGCACCGTTGGCACTAAACCCATTGATTGTCGGGAAGGTGATGACCTGTGAGGCGATGGTGGTCGTCACAGTCCGAGTGACCTGTGGCGCCGCACTAAAGCTTGTGTTGCCGGCCTGATTGGCGGCAACGTTGCAGGTACCGACCGCGCTCGCCGTCAATTTGTTGGCGGCCACGGTGCAGGGGCCGGACAACACGCTGAATGTGACCGACAGGCCTGACGTGGCACTTGCTGATAAATTGACGCCGTTGCTGCTGTTCCACACAAAGGCACTAATTGCGGCAAACGTGATAGTCTGGCTTTGTTGCGTCGGCCCACTGACCTGGCTGACGATGTAGGCGACGATATCCGCCTTCTCTTGATTCGAGAAAAACGAATTACGCATGAACTGCATCTGGTTGATGCTGTTAAACGCATTGTTCAGCGCCGTCACCGTGGTCGCGCTGCCAGCACTGCTAAAGCGTGGCGAGCCGTGACAAATGAAACAGTTGTTGTCATATAACGTCTGGCCGGACGCAACATTCCCCGTCTGCGCATGGACAGCGCCGGCGAACAGTGACATCACGGCAACCGCGACGGCCAACAAAGCCCTGTAACGCAGCATAACAATTAGTCTGTTCAACATTCGCTGTGCCTCGAATTCATTTGCCAAAACGGCGGGTGCTGCGACGTCTTTTAGTCACCATCCCACTAATGCCTGATTATGCGGTTCAGTCTACCAAGCCCCAACCCGAAGTTGTGCCCATTTGTAAAATTCTCCCGGCTTTTGCGCCGCCTGTTTGTGACACGGATCACACACATGACGTCGGGGTCTACCGACAACCATTCGCGCCAATTATCCCTATACGAGCACCCGGGGCGGACGGATGCAACCCGACCAAGGTAGCCCGTAGATGAGCCATTCAAACGCCAAACAACAGCAGTTTTACCAAACGCCGGTATTAGGCATTGATACCCATGGCTCGGCCGGCGGTAGTGCCGTACCGGCTTGCAGTAGTTCGATGGAAATATTGTCCGGTGACCGCACAAATGCCATACGACCGTCGCGCGGCGGCCGGTTGATTAACACGCCCTTGTCCATCAACCGTTGGCAGGTCGCATAGATGTCATCCACCGCATAGGCCACATGGCCAAAGTTGCGCGCGCCGCCCAACTGTTCAGCCGGCTTACCGTCCTCGGGCCAGTTGTAGGTGAGCTCAATCGCGGCGGCTTCATCACCCGGGGCGCTGATAAACGCAAGCGTAAACCGCCCGTTCGGATACTCATTGCGGCGGGTCAACACCAGTCCGAGTTTGTTGCAGTAGAAATCAAGCGATGCGTCGAGGTCGGTGACGCGCACCATGGTGTGCAAATATTTCATGATTAATTTCTCGGCAGTGGTCTATGGGCAATGTTGAAATTTAATGCTTGTGGTCCAGCGCCTCAATGTCTGCGAGGTCCTTGAGGCGACCGGTCGCCAGTTTATTGCGGCGAAAATCCGTAATACCGATGACGGCAACATTGACGCCACCAAACTCAAGCATCACGCGCCGTGGATAACATTCGTCAAACATCACACCGTCAATCGACGAAAGCAGATCGATCCTGACCGGCGCGACGCCAAGTTGCACGACCGAACCGGGTTTGGCAATATCGTCTGCCGCAATACCGAGGCCGGAAAATCCGAACTGCTCAAGAACCGCGACCAGCCGGGCGATATTTGCTGCGGACGGGCTTAGCCAGATATCAATATCACCGGTATATCGCGGATGTCCATGCGCCGCCAGCGCGTAGCCGCCGACAACGAGATACTCAACCCCGTTTGAGTTGAGTAAGGTTAAAAATTCTCTGAAGTCTTGGTGAAGCATCAGATTGTCCGGCATGAAATTGCAGTCGAAGTGTTTCAACCGCCGCGATGCGTTCAGCAACTGTTTTTGCGCGCCAGAAAACAAGGTCAACGGAACGTGCGTTTAATGTTGTTTTTGTGACCGTTTTATCCATGCGGAAAGTATAACAGCCATCGTCATTTTCAGCAGGAAGGCGGGTCAATTCAACGCATATGTGCCCTGACTCGTTCAAGCACTTTCAACGCACAATGGCAGTATGAAAATACTTGTTCTCGGCGCCGGCGGTACCGGCGGCTATTTCGGCGGGCGGCTTGCGCAATCGGGCGCGGATGTGACTTTCCTCGTGCGCGACAAACGTGCCACGCAATTTGCCGCCGATGGTGTGGTAATCGAGACCACCCGCGAGCGCATCGTCTTGCAGGTCAATACCGTGCTTGCCGCAAACGTCAAGCCGAGGGGCATCTGCGATTGGTGCCTCTTCTCGTTTCAGACGTTAAGCAACACGAGGTCCCCCACTTGTTAGACCTCCCCTACCAGCGGGCGTTTTCCGCCACAATGCTGCGAAAACACCCGCCACTATTAGGGTTTCGTGTTCCCATCATTTCCCCTAAAAAAAGTAATAGCGGAAAGTACGCGATTAAACGAGTCTCTGTCTCCGCTTAGTCGGTATCATGGTTTTCCTTGGCCTCACACCGAGAACGTAAATGCGTCCCGCCCGCGTCCCACCGGAAGAACAAGCACGCCTCGCCGCTGTCCAGCGATTTCGAGTGTTAGAGAAGCTGCACGACGACGTGTTTGAATCCATCACCGTGATGGCAACTGAAATCTGCCAAGCGCCGATGTCAACAATCACGGTGGCCGACGAATCGCGCGCCTGGTTTTTGGCTGCGCGGGGCATGGGGTCCCTCACCGAATCACCCCGCGACGTCTCGGTCTGCTCACATGCCATTCTGGATGATGCCCCACTGG
>JANMNT010000116.1:0-6346 GCA_031368465.1 Burkholderiales bacterium | reverse complement strand
GCATCAGTAGTGTGGTCGTCATGCCGACCAACGGCACCACCAACCTTGCTGATTTCACGCTTGGCGGCAACTGCGCCACCACCATTGTTCCCAACGCCAGTTGCGGGCTGACCATCAGCTTCACGCCGTCGGCACCGATTGGTGGCAAGGCGGCGAACCTTGTCATCACCAGCAATGCCAGCAACGCCACCGCCGGTACGACTAATCTTGGTTTGCGTGGCCAAGCCAACCCAGTGCCGGTGCCGATTGTCAAAATAGACCCGACCACCATCGGGTTTGGTACGGGTCTGCTGGGTGCGCCCGCAACCCGGCGATTGACGTTGATGAACATTGGCCAATTGCCGCTGAATGTGACGCGTATCAGCCTGACGGGGGAAGACTATGCGCAGACCAACGACTGTCCGGTCTCATTGGATCCGACGCAAAGTTGCGCAATCAATCTGACCTTCAGTCCGCAGCGGATCGGTAGCCGGCCGGGCACGTTGACCATCACCAGCAATGCCACCCCGGGTACCAACGCGGTGCCGCTCACGGGCACCGGGTGCGTGTTTTTACCGCCTGGGGCGGGGCGGTTTATTCTGTCGCCTTGCGGGAATTAACCGGGCGTCACGCGACTCCGGGCCGCACGCGTTCGCAACTAAAGCCATCGCTGTCGAATACAAACGGCCCGGATTCCCGGGCCGTTTGTATTGAATGTCTTCCGAGTCAAGTTGAAATGGGTTGCGCTCATCTATAATTCAAACAGTCGTTTGAATCTGCTGGCACTCCCTGCCCAGCGTTACCGTTAATCCCCGTAGAAATCCTGCCCGATGAAAATTCTTGTCCCCGTAAAGCGCGTGGTTGATTACAACGTCAAGGTGCGTGTCAAAGCCGACCAAACCGGCATCGAGCTTGCCAACGTCAAGATGTCGATGAACCCGTTTGATGAAATCGCCATTGAAGAGGCGCTCAAGCTGCGTGAAGCCGGTGTCGCAACGGAAATCATTGCGGTTTCCATAGGGGTGACCCAGTGCCAGGAAACCCTGCGTACCGCACTTGCCATGGGGGCGGACCGGGCGATTCTGGTTGAAACCAATGTCGAAGTACAGCCGCTGGGTGTGGCCAAGGTGTTAAAGGCGTTGGTGGACAAAGAGGCACCACAGTTGGTGATACTCGGTAAACAAGCCATTGATGATGATTCGAGCCAAACCGGCCAAATGTTGGCGGCGTTGCTGGGCTGGTCGCAGGCGGCGTTTGCGTCGAAGGTTATGGTGAACGGTGCCGAAGCGACTGTGACGCGTGAAATCGACGGCGGCTCGGAAACCGTGCAGCTGAAGATGCCGGCCATTATCACGGCCGACTTGCGTTTGAACACGCCGCGTTATGCGACGCTGCCGAACATCATGAAGGCGAAGAAAAAGCCGCTCGATATCGTCACCCCGGAATCACTTGGTGCCGATGTCGCGCCGCGCTTGAAGACGCTGAAAGTGGTCGAGCCGCCCAAACGCAAAGGCGGCGTCATGGTTGCCGATATTGCGGCGCTGGTCGACAAACTCAAAAACGAAGCAAAGGTGATTTAATTTCCCGGAGGGAAATTAATTCATCCCCGCGAAGGCGGGGATCCAAATTCTTAATTCAGCGGGGAAATTAAATCAGTTTTGAAGTTCAATGTTTTTTATGCGAAATAAAATCATCCCCTTGTAGTCGGGGATCCAATCTTCAAGGATTAGCATGGCCAATCTTATTATTGCCGACCACGATAATAATCAAATCAAGTCGGGTGTGACCAATGCGGTTGCCTGCGCCACCAAAATTGGTGGTGACATTCATGTGCTGATTGCCGGTAGTGCTTGTGCTGGTGCGGCAACGGCCGCCGCCGCCATTGCCGGTGTCGGCAAAGTGTTGGTTGCCGATGCCACGCTGTACGCGCATCCGGTTGCCGAAAATATCGCGCCATTGGTGGTTGCGCTGGCAAAAGATTATTCACACGTTTTGTTTCCGGCATCCGCTTCCGGACGAAACACCGCGCCACGTGTGGCGGCGATGCTCGATGTGGCGCAATTGTCGGACGTGATCGCGGTTGAATCAGTCGATACCTTTGTGCGACCGATCTATGCCGGGAGTGCGTTTGCCACGGTGCAGTCGACTGACGCGATCAAAGTCATGACGGTGCGCGCCACCGGTTTTGACGCGGTCGCATCAACCGGTGGTGCGGGGGTGATTGAAAACATTGCCGCCGGTGCCGATACCGGCCTGACAAAAGTTACCGGCCAGGAATTATCGAAATCAGACCGGCCGGAATTGGCAGACGCCAAACGGATTGTCTCCGGTGGACGCGGGCTTGGTGATGGCGACAAATATCGGCAGATTTTGGAGCCACTCGCCGACAAACTCGGCGCGGCCCTTGGTGCATCCCGTGCCGCGGTCGATGCCGGCTTTGTCCCCAACGATTACCAGGTCGGGCAGACCGGCAAGATTGTTGCGCCCGAACTTTATATCGCGATCGGCATCTCAGGTGCGATCCAGCATATGGCCGGCATGAAGGACAGCAAGGTGATTGTGGCGATCAATAAAGACGCCGAAGCGCCAATCTTCCAGTTTGCCGACTACGGCTTGGTCGGTGATTTGTTTACGCTGGTGCCCGAGCTGACTGCCGCACTCTAACCTCGCCAACCTGCATTCTCCCTGCCTAACTCAACCGGATTATCGTCATGTCGCACTACACCGCTCCGCTCAAGGATATTTCGTTTGTATTGAAGCATGTTGTCGGGCTCGACGAGGTTGCCCGGCTGCCGGGTTGCGAAGAGGTGACCGAGGATTTGGTCGACGCAATCTTTGAAGAGGCGGGGAAATTTTCCGCCGAGGTGCTGGCGCCGTTGAATCGTTCCGGTGACGTTGAAGGTGCAAAGATCGCCAATGGTATCGTGACGACACCAGCCGGATTCAAGGACGCCTATTGGAAATATGTTGACGGCGGCTGGAGTGGTCTCGAAGCGCCGGTGGAATTTGGCGGGCAGGGCTTGCCGCATGTGGTCGCCACTCCGGTGGCCGAAATGTTGGGCAGTGCCAACATGGCATTCAAGTTATGCCCGTTCCTGACACTTGCCGCGGTTGAGGCGCTTGATCAGCACGCCTCAAAGGAATTAAAGGACAAATTTTTGCCGAATATGGCGCTGGGCAAATGGACCGGCACCATGAATCTGACCGAGCCACAGGCCGGCTCCGATCTTGCGCTGGTGCGGACCAAGGCGGTGCCGGTTGGTGATGGCTCCTACAAAATTTCCGGCCAGAAAATTTTTATCACCTACGGCGAACACGATTACACCGACAACATCATTCATTTGGTGCTGGCGCGGGTGGATGGTGCGCCGGAGGGCGTCAAAGGTATTTCGCTGTTTCTGGTGCCGAAGTTCATGGTCAACGCCGACGGCGGCATTGGCAAACGCAACGACGTCAAGTGCGCCTCGATTGAACACAAACTCGGCATCCACGCCAGCCCCACATGTGTGATGTTGTTCGGTGAAGACCAGGGCGGTGCAATCGGTTACCCGATTGGCGAAATCAACCGCGGCCTCGAATACATGTTTGTGATGATGAACGCGGCGCGGCTGGGTGTCGCGCTCGAAGGTATTTCGATTTCTGAACGCGCCTACCAGCATGCGTTGGTGTGGGCGCGTGACCGGGTACAGGGCAGGCCGACAACCGCAGTGCCGGCTTCATTGGGCGACAAACCAAAATCGGTGCCGATCATTTACCACCCGGATATCAAACGCATGCTGTTGACCATGCGCGCCTACACCGAAGCGGCGCGTGCGCTGAGTTATTGGACGGCCAAGTGCCTTGATATCGCCGAGCATTCAACCGATGAGACCACCAAGCGGATGAATCAAGCGCTGGTCGATTTGATGATTCCAATTGTCAAAGGCTGGTCGACCGAGGTCGGGATACAAGCGACTTCGCTCGGTGTGCAGGTGCACGGCGGCATGGGCTTTATCGAAGAAACCGGCGCGGCGCAGTATTACCGTGATTCACGTATTTCGACCATTTACGAGGGCACCACCGGCATTCAGGCCAACGACCTGGTGGGCCGTAAGGTTGGGCGTGAAGGCGGTCAAACAGCGTTGGCGCTGATCGGCGAAATGCAAAAGACGGTGGTCACATTAAACGCCGCCACGGACGTCAACCTTAAGGCAATCGGCCGCCATTTGGCACGCGGTATCGATGATTTCAAACGTGCCACTGAGTGGATTGCGCTCACTTTCAAAGAAAATCAGGGCGCGGTAAATGCCGGCGCGGTGCAGTATCTGATGCTCGCCGGGTCGGTTTGCGGGGGATGGATCATGGCGCGCTCGGCGATTGCGGCGGCGGAGCAACTCGCCGCCCACGCCACCACAGGCACCGGCGACGTTGACTTCCTGACGGCAAAAATCATCACCGCACGCTTTTTTGCCGACCATATCCTGCCATTTGCCGACGGTTACGCCGAAGCGGTGATCAATGGTTCATCGAGCGTATTGGCGATGGAAGAGCATTACTTCTAATACCAATATCGCCTATCCACGGCGCTTTCCAACCAGTAGTGCCTGAAAACCCGCCCAGAATGGCGGGTTTTTGTTTTTTGCGCACTGCCGCAAATTCGGCACCCATACAACTCATTTAGATGACCTGCTTGACTTTAGGGTGGCGAGTTACTAGCATCCAGCATGGTCTAAAAAAAGAAACCGTTTGTTTCAACATATCCATAACGCAGCACCGCGAGGAGAAATCGATGAAATCGAATCATAAAGTGAGTAAGCGCGCGTCCCAGCTCTACACGAGCCCGAAATTGTTGTCGTTGTTGGTCGCCGGTGCCTTGGTATCCGGTCAGGCGACGGCGCAACAAGCGGCCAAGCCGGACTCAAAAAAGGACGACGACAAACTTGAAACGATCGTGGTGACGGCAACTAAGCGTTCTGAGTCATTGCAGTCGGTCCCGGTTGCCATCTCGGTTGTTAGTGGTGATGACCTCGAAAAGGCGAATCTCAACAACGTATCCAGCATCGTTCAACAGTTACCGACAGTGAACTTCCGCGCCAATGCGTCCAACAAGGATGCTGCCCTATTTATTCGTGGCGTCGGAACAGTCGGCACGTCGCCAGGTTTGGAGCCGACGGTTTCCATGGTGGTCGATGGTGTGGTGATGGCGCGTCCCGGTATGGCAACGCTTGACTTGATGGAGGTAGAACGGCTAGAAGTGTTGCGGGGCCCGCAGGGAACGCTGTTCGGTAAAAATGCATCCGCTGGCGTGATCAACATCGTTTCCAAGGCGATTCCCAAGGCGACCGAAGGCTACGTCGATTTTGGCTATTACGACAAAAAGGAAACCCGGCTGCGCGTTGGCGTGGCTGGACCGTTGAGCGCCACCTCCGGCGGCTCCATTGCGGTGTTTACCGGCAAATACGACGGCAACGTCAAGAATCTTATTCGCAATGAAACCGTGAATGGCTATGACCGCACCGGTGTACGCGGAAAACTCGAGTTCACACCAAGCCGCGACGTGAAGATTAATCTGATTGCGGACTACGCCAAAGCGGAGGATACCGGTACGCGAGGACCGTTTGTCCGTACCAGTACTGTAGCATTGACGACGGCTGCGTTGCCGGCAGTCGCAGGTCCCGAAAATCGCAACATTGTGACCAACCTGGCCGAAGGTGCCAACGATACGAATAGCGGTGTTTCGGGCCAGATCGACGTGAATTTCGCTAGCGGAACATTGACGTCAATCACCGCATTTCGAAAATGGAAAAATACCCAGTTCCAAGATGGCGACAGCTTAAATACCGTCTATTCCGGAGTGAATCAGTCGCACGATCGAGGCGATCTGGATTCCAAACAGAGTTCACAGGAGCTTCGTTGGGCATCGAACAAGGGCGGCTTTATTGACTACGTGGCCGGGTTTTTCTACTTCAACAACAAAACTGATGAAGTCTATCGACGCGACATCGTCCGCTGTGCGACCCTTGGCCCCGCCTTGGCCAACGGCCTCTTCCCGTGCGCGACATTTCTTAACGACAATGGCGTTGCCACCTACGGTACCGATTTAAAAAGCACGTCGTTTTTTGGTGAAAGCACGTGGAATTTCGCCAAAGACTTCCGCGGTATTTTGGGTCTACGTCATACCACAGACGATCTGTCCTATTATCATGGCCGCGTATCAACAACGACTACCAACATCGGTATTCAACCGCCTCGACTGCCTGCGGCAGCGTCAACCAAACAATCCGGGACATCTGGCCGGATCGGCCCGCAATGGGATCTTTCCAAAGAAGTCAGCGTCTACGCGACCTATTCAAAGGGATATAAAGGCCCAGCCTACAATGCTTTTTTC
>JANMNT010000102.1:0-5199 GCA_031368465.1 Burkholderiales bacterium | reverse complement strand
GCCCGCAGCAACCACCTGGCCCGCTTCCGCCATCACTTGTGTGACGACGCCATCCATTTCAGCAAACAACGTTGCGTAACCGGACTGATTGAGCGAGACATTGGCGGTTGCCTGCTGCGCCGCCAGACGCGCGGCGGCGGCGCTGGCGACATTTATCTTTTGATCGAGCGCGGATTGGCTGACAAAACCCTTCGCAAATAAATCACGAAAACGTTTCAGCTCGGCATCGGCAAAGTCGGCTTCGGTCTGTTGCGCATTGACCTGTGCACGTGCCGCGTCGGCGGCGAGTTTGACGTCCTGCGGATCGAGTTGCCCGAGCGGCTGGCCGCGCTTGACGATGGCACCGGAATCGACCAGTCGCTTGGCAATTTTGCCGCCGACGCGGAAGGCGTGATCGGCTTCGAGACGTGCACGAATTTCACCCGAGTAGATGTCGAGGTCGGCACCGCCGCTTGGCGGAATCTTGTAGGCGAGGGCGGGGCGAACCGTTTCGGCAACGGGTTCGCTTTTGCCGCAACCGGCCAATAACAACAAAATGCCGATCAGGCCGGTCGTGAGGCCGGCGGCAAGATTTATTCGCGTGGGCGTTGAAAAAGTTTTTGTGGCACGGTTGTGCGTGGCGGGCGATGGCATACTTGAGTGCTCGTGTTGGGCAATTTAAGCAGTAGGATGACTGCCGTTATTAACTGACTGGTTGGTAAGTTACCGTGGTTTGGGATGGCTGTCAACCACTTTTCCGCCAATATTTTAGGCAGCCGGCCAGTCGTCCGGGCAACCAATTGGCGTCGCTTGCCGGCATCGGATGCCGGCACCAACAACCCACGCTAACGCCGCCAGGGACTCACCATGAAACCAGCAAAACGTCATATAAACAACAAGATAGCGCTGGCCGGCGATCTGACACCCGGCCAGTCGATTGATTTGGCGCGCCGCGAAAATCTGGTCAGCCTGGCCATCTTGGCGGCATTGGCCTTGACCGCCGGCGCCGCGAAACCGGGTTGGGCGATATCGGTGTCCAGCCTGGCGGATTTATCGCAAAAAGACGCCGGTGCGGGGGTCAGGTCGGCGCTCGAAAAAGGTGCCGACATCGCCGTGCAACTGTTGGGCCGCCAAGACGGCTTTTGGGGTAACGACAAGGTGCGTATTGCGCTGCCTGAATGGATTGGTAAAGCTGAACGCGCCTTGAAGATGATCGGCCGCGGACGCGATATCGATGATTTAAAGCTCGGCATCAACCGTGCCGCCGAACAAGCGGTACCGCAGGCAAAAAAGTTGTTGTCAGATGCGGTCAAGTCGATGACCCTGCAGGATGCCAAGGCGATCTTGACCGGCGGGGACAACTCGGTCACGCTGTTTTTTAAGGACAAAACACAGACCGCGTTGAATGCAAAATTTCTGCCGATTGTGGCCGGCGTGACCAACAAGATCGGTCTGGCCAAACAATATAACGACGTTGCCTCGCAGGTCGAGCAGACCGGCCTGGTCAGGCTCAAGCCCGAACAACGCAAGGTCGAAACCCACGTCACCAGCAAGGCGCTTGATGGCCTCTACTACATGATCGGCGAAGAAGAAAAAAAGATCCGGCAAGACCCGGTCGGCACCGGCAGCGACCTGTTGCGGCGGGTATTCGGCTCGTTGAAACGGTAGTCACGCGGCAACGCGGGGTGCAAGCGGCACTGCCCGGCGCCAGCACCCTGCGCCTTTACCCTTATTACACCCAGCCCTTGGCGCGATCGACGGCCATTTTCCAGCGCGCCAAACGGGTCGCCGCTTCGTCGCGTGACATGGTTGGCTCCCAACGACGCGCCACCTGCCAGGTGGCGGCGATTTCGGCTTGACTCTGCCAAACACCAACCGCGAGGCCCGCCAGATAGGCCGCACCAAGCGCGGTGGTTTCACTCACCGCCGGGCACACCACCGGAATACCCAGAATATCTGACTGGAATTGCATGAGCAGTTCATTGGCGGTGGCGCCGCCGTCGACACGCAGCTCCAGCAGGTCGATGCCGGTATCAGCCTGCATCGCAGCAAACACATCGGCCGATTGAAACGCGATCGCCTCAAGTGTTGCACGGGCGATGTGCGCACGGGTGGTGCCGCGCGTCAGGCCCAGCATGGCACCGCGCGCAGAGGCATCCCAATACGGCGTGCCGAGGCCGGCAAAGGCCGGTACAAAAACCACACCACCGGTATCGGTAACACTGCCGGCCAGCGCCGCCATTTCGCTCGCATTGTTGATCACGCCGAGGCCGTCGCGCAGCCATTGCACCGCCGCGCCGGCAATAAACACGCTGCCCTCAAGTGCATAGTGGGTTTCATTGCCGATGCGCCACGCCACCGTGGTCAGCAGTTTGTGGTTGGATGGCACCGGCGTGGTGCCGGTATTCATCAACATAAAACAACCGGTGCCGTAGGTGTTTTTGGCCAACCCCGGTGAATGGCAACCCTGACCAAACAATGCCGCCTGTTGATCACCGGCAATGCCGGCAATCGGCATCCCCTTCGGCAGGCCGTCACAACTGGTTTGCCCGTCGATTTTGTCGATCAGACCGCTGGAACTGACAATTTTCGGCAAAACACTCCGTGGAATGTCCATCAGCGTCAGCAGCGCATCATCCCAGTCCCCTGTGTTGATATCAAACAGCAGGGTACGTGATGCATTGGAGGCATCGGTGGCATGGACTTTGCCTGTAGTCAGTTTATAAATAAGCCAACTATCAATCGTGCCGAACGCGAGTTCACCGCGTTCGGCGCACTCTCTTGCCATTGGCACATGATCGAGCAACCACTTCAGTTTGGTCCCCGAAAAATAAGCATCGATGACCAGACCGGTCTTATGGCGGATGGTGTCGGCGTGTCCTGCCGCGACCAATTCCGCGCAATAGGCGGCCGTACGGCGGTCCTGCCAGACAATCGCCGGGGCGACCGGCACGCCGGTTTTGCGGTTCCACAGTACCGTGGTCTCGCGTTGATTGGTAATGCCGATGGCCTTGATGTCGGCACCCGCCAATTGCGCCAGACGAATCGCTTCGGCGGCGACGTCGCGCTGGCTGCGCCAGATTTCTTCGGCATCGTGCTCGACCCAGCCCGGTTCGGGAAAAAATTGGGCAAATTCTTGTTGAGCGCGGGCAATGACAGCGCCGCGTTCGTCAAACACAATGGCACGCGAACTCGTTGTGCCCTGATCCAGCGCCAATACAGCCTTCATCGTATGCCTCGTTGGTATGCCACATTACAATCGGTCCGGCGTCGGGCTGGCGCACAGGCGCCGAAAAACCACCTTTGTTTGTATTAAAACACCGCAATTGACGCCTAAATGACTGGCAACAATACGCTTTTACGCACCACGCAATCAACCCCTAACCGAAAAGCCGCAAGATCAATCGTTTGAATAATATTGGCTTACCGTAAATGCGGGGCTGAAAGTCACGCCGCACTACGATAAACTACTGTTAATAAGAAATCACCGGCATGGTTATACTTGCCGCTTGCGATTTGACAGACTCCGGCAATGGGGCAAAATGTCAACATCGTCCGGCGGCAAAAACCGATGGTTCGCCGCATTCACCGCACAATCGAATACAAAAAAGTCAGAGGTTGCAATATGGGTTTACTCGACGATCTGAAAAAAGAAGCCGAGTCGGTAAAAAATCAGGAAGCCGCACGCACACAATCGCTCAAGGCGAATGCGGTGCAGGTCGACCATGCGATGCGCTCGATTTTTAAGTACCTGAACGAATTATTCCGCCAGCTCAATGTGGTCAAGCCACCGTGCGCGCGCAGCTACAATCTGTTGACGGTCGGCAAACTCGACGGGCTGGTGCAAAGCGATTACCGCATCGAATACCGCACCGCGCAGCGCAACAACAGCGAACACTTCGAAGAGTTGACGGTGACCTTCCGGCGCGCCAAGCCCGAAATGATGGTCATCAAACGCGAAGCCGAGGCAATTGAAAAATTCCGCGACTTGTTGTGGCAGAACAATATGCGTTTCACCTCGGAAGTGACACGTAATGATCGTCGCGTGGTCACCCACGAAACATTTTCCATCAACGCCGAAGTCATTTGTGGTGCCGATATTGTTGGTGACTACGACGAGGGTGTGATTCGCTTCAAGTTGAAAAACGTCGAGGAATTCGGCCCGAGCCTGTACAACGTCGAGCCGTCCTACATCACCGACAAATCACTCGAAGATCTGGCCAAACTGTTTATCGGGCAAGTTGAAACAAATTTCGAAATTTACAACCGCCGTGCCGCATTTGGCACCGGTTCCGGTCAATACCCGCGCCAGAGTGCAAAGAGCGTGCAATACGCCGTGGACCCATCGCCGAAGCCGACCGACGAAGAAGCCAAAAAGCGCGGACTGTTTGGTTTGTTCAAAAAGTAAGCAAGAAATCTTCACAAGAAAAAGCCGCCGATGTTGCCATCGGCGGCTTTTTTGTTTGGCGTGTTGGCCAACTTAAATTGATTGTTATGCGATCAATGTCATCGCGCAGTGTTTGGCCGCGCCACGGTCGAATGTCACGGTGCGCGTGCAGCCCTTTGCCGCAGCCGAGCGTTCAATCAGGCAAACTGCAAAATCCGCATTGCTGCCAAGATAACCGCGCACGGCCTGCCAAACAACTTCCGCGTTTTCGACCTTGATTTCGACCGTCCTGAGCAATATTTCCATGGCGGAGGCGATTTGTTTGCGATCAAGTTCATAGGCCGACGACAACACCCACGCCAATTCAACCATCGCAACCAACCCGACAAACCCGGGTTCATCAACCGTCAATGATTCGATCTGTTTGGTGGCGAGCCGCGCCTGCTTCACATCGTCTTGCATGATGTACCGCACCAGCACGTTGGTGTCGAGCCCGATCATTTCGCCGCCTTTGCGCCCCGCGCCGCGATGACGGCGTTCATTTGGTCAATTGAGACCACCTTGTTTGATTTGCCAAACATCCCCTTTAGCGCCTTGACCGGCTGCGTGGCGGCGATGACTTCGTATCGACCGGATTCGATTTCGACAAATTCGACCCGGTCGCCGGTGCCGATATTCAACCCTTCCCGCACGGCTGCCGGAATGGTGATCTGGCCTTTGCTGGTGACAGTTGCGGTTGCCATGATGTTTGCCTCAATAATTGCAATTCCTTACTATAGTGTAAGGAAAGTGAAATGGCAATCCGGGGTATTGGTGTTTTCGACGGGGCCGGG
>JANMNT010000052.1:0-7180 GCA_031368465.1 Burkholderiales bacterium | reverse complement strand
CCTGCTCAAAGGTAGTTTCTGGGCATTCAATATCGGCCTATCGCTGATGGCACTATTGACGCTGCTGCCGATAGGCTTGCTGCAACTCAATGCCGCGCTGGAAAACGGATACTGGTATGCCCGCTCGGCCGAGTTCATGGGGCAACCGATAATCCATATGTTGGTCTGGCTACGCGTGCCTGGCGATACCATTTTCTCGATTGGCGCTCTGATGCTGAGTTGGTTTGTCTTTCGTCTATGGGTTCCACCACGCAGTGCAAAGCCACAGCAATTGGCCGACATATCGAACCCTGAAAACGTTCGGGGTCGCGAATCAAGCAGCGCTGAATGATTGCGTTCTATCCGCAGGTGAAATCTGTTCATGTCATCATGGTTGTGATGAGCGGCAGTCTGTTTGCGGTACGCGGTGTATGTGTGTTGATGGGCTCGCAATTGGGTATGGCGGCGCCGGTTCGTTTTTTCAGCTACGCGATTGATACGACACTTCTCACTGCGGCACTGATGCTGGCGACGATGCTGCATCAGTACCCGTTTGTGCATGGCTGGTTGACAGCCAAAGTTATCCTGCTAGTGTTCTACATCGCACTCGGCAGTTATGCGCTCAAACGCGGGCCGCTGGTCAGGACACGCGCGATCTGCCTCGCTGCCGCTCTGGCGGTTTATTTGCTCATTGCCACCATCGCATTGACGCGGGGTTCTGGCGGACCCCTCGCCACGCTCCTATCGTAAACTGAATGTTGTCTTTCGACCTGCCGAAAACCTCGCCCACTACAGCTATCCGTCCGGATGGCATTGCCACCACGCCATCCGCGACGAAAATAATGATCGATGCGCGCGGCAACCATGCGGACCCGATAAAAATCGTTCGTTTGCCAACCCATTTCAATATGCCGCCGGCCTGTGTTCCACCACCGGGCCAAAGCTTAAGGCAAATTAAGGAATCGTAGTCCGGCTCGTCCGTAGACTGGCGACAATTACCAAGAACTGCGCGTTCAAGATTATTTTTGCGCCGCATTGTTTCCTTGGTTTGATCCGCCACCCGATTTGCTGGAGATTGCATGCGCTATTTGAAACGACCTGATTTGTGCGGCAATCGTCTGCAGACTTGGTGCGTGGCACTGCTGCTGGCCATGGCGACGCTGCTGTCCCCTGTCGTTGCACAGTCAACCGATTTTGTGGATCGTATTGCCGTCACGGCGACCCGTATGGAGTTGGTCATTTCAGCTGCCCCCGCCAGCGTGAGTGTCGTGACCGCCGAAGACATCGCGCGACGGCGGGCGCAAAGACTGGGCGATGTACTCGGGGAAATTCCCGGCTTGTACGTCCGCAGCAATACGTTTGGCGCGTCGTTTCCATCCAGCGCACAAGCGAGCATCGCCATACGGGGAATCCCACGTACAACACGAACACTGGTGATGGTCGATGGCCTGTCCATCAACAGCGCATTGTCAGGCGGCATCGATCTGGCCGCCATCACGCTTGAGAACGTCGAACGCATCGAGGTCATACGCGGCCCGTATTCGGCGTTATACGGCGGCAATGCCATGGCAGGCGTCATACATGTCATCACCCGTAAACCATCTGCCCCCGAATTGGTTGGCCGCGTCGAACAAGGACTGGGAGCAGTGAATGCGAGCGGCGCAACACTGCGAGCGGGAAATCGTGACGCCAATGGCTTGGGTTGGTCGGCGCTGCTGGGCTATCGTGCAAGCGATGCGTGGCCCGACAGTGATTACGTCGTCAAGACACCGACCACCGGTAGTGGTGCCGCAGTCAGCGGTGCCCGACTGACCACAACGCCAGATGGTCGACCTGCGTTATGGCTCGGCAACAAGGGGGCAAGACCTTGGGATCAACGCAATGCGGGATTGCAGTTCTTCGGCCGCGCCGGGCCGGACGACGACTGGGTGGCGGCAATGTCATACGCCGCATACAACGTTGGTTATCGCGCGCCTGAGACTTTTTTGACCTCCACCACGGGTATCCCGCTATTGAGCGGTGGCATCAGTGCGGCACCGTTGTTGGCAGGTCGCCTGCAAATTGCCGCGACTGATTTTGCTGCGTTTACGCCGTCGAATGAGCGCGATGCACGCGCCTCGTTGCGTTGGGAGCGGCGCTTGTCAAATGGCGGGGTGTTTGTTGCACACGCCGGCTTTCTCGATCATCGGTTTGATTTTGCACAGCCGGGTGCCAATGCATCCTTTGACGGCGGTCCGGGGACGTGGACGCAACAGGGCGACACTCGGAGCGACATTGACACACATTGGCGATTGCCGGTGGGCCAAGAAGCATGGCTGACTGTTGGCGCAAATGCCAGCCATCAGACCATGGACCGGCATGACGATGCGACCGCGTCTTGGCGCAATATCTACACACGTTTGAACCAGCTCAATCGTGGGCGGGGAACAATCAATACCGCCGCCGTTTTCGCGCAGACAGAAATGACTTGGAACAATCGCCTAACCACCTACGCAGGTTTGCGAATAGATCATTTCACCACCTCGGGTAGCGTCGACCAAGCGACGACACCCGCCTTTCAACGCGACTTCCCGACGCGCACGCTGCGCCACGCCAGCCCGAAGCTCGCTCTGGTGTTTGAGGCAGACCAGACACTCACCCTGCGCGGCAGTATTGGTAGCGGCTTTCGCGCGCCAACGTTGCTAGACCTTTATTCACGTACGGTGTCACCTACCAACGTCGCTGGCGTATTCAGCGTCAACGAAGCCTCGCCGCAATTGAAGGCCGAGACCGTTCGCGCCGCTGAGTTGGGTTTTGACTGGCGGCCAAATTCCCTCGGGAAATTCAACGTGAGTGTTTTTTCGCAATCGCTGGACAGCTTGATTTACCGCAGCCGCCAGTCGGCCACGCTTACCCAGTCTGTCAACGCCGGCCGGGGCCGCGTTGAGGGTGCCGAGTTTGAATATCGGCAGAAACTTGGTGGCGGCGTTTCGCTGTTTACCAACGCCACGCGTTTGCTGCGGGCGCGGATCACCGAAAACGGCGCCGTACCGACCAGTGTCGGCAAAACGCTGCCTGACGTACCCACTGTGCAGGTCAACGCCGGCATCGACGGCGCAAACGGCGCGTGGAAAGGCTCGTTCATCGTGCGCCACATCGGGCATGTATTCGGCTCGGGCGACGACAACAACTTGAATGTCGTACAAGGCGTTTATGGCTCGTATGATGCGCGTACCACGCTGCACGCCCGCATCGTTTATCGCCTTAGTGATCGTGTCAGTGTCGGCTTTGCCGTCGACAATTTGGCCAACAAACAATATTTCGACTTTGCAAAGCAACCCGGCCGGAACATGTTGGCGGACGTCACGCTGTCGCTCCCGTAGCGGCAAACAGCAGGCAAATGCCGGTTCATACATCCGACCCACGCACCAAGCCCGGGCCGCGTATCAGGTGGGCAAATTCAAACCCGATTAAACACGGCCACTTTCAGGCATTTTTGCCCGAAACGGCAATACAGCCGGCGATTTTCATTTTCATTTCTGCCGGCCTCACAATGAGTGCTTTGCTATAATTCGCGGCTGTTACACATTCGCCCACTCATTTTGTCACCCCACCGCAGGAACGCACATGTCAAAAATTAAAGTCAAAAACCCGGTCGTCGAAATGGATGGCGATGAAATGACCCGCATCATCTGGCAGATGATCCGCGAAAAAATGATCCTGCCGTATCTGGATATTGACTTGAAGTATTTTGATTTGGGCATGGAACATCGCGATGCAACCGACGACAAAGTCACGGTTGAATCGGCGATGGCCACGTTGCAGCACGGCGTCGCCGTCAAGTGCGCAACCATTACGCCCGACGAGGCGCGTGTCAAGGAATTTGATCTGAAGCAGATGTGGAAGTCGCCAAACGGCACCATCCGCAATATTCTCGACGGCACCATTTTTCGCGAACCGATCATTTGCAAAAACGTGCCACGGCTTGTTTCACACTGGGACAAGCCGGTTGTGGTTGCCCGCCACGGTTTTGGTGACCAGTATCGTGCGACAGATTTTCAGTTCCCGGGTGCCGGTACACTGACTGTTAAATTTGTCCCTGACGACGGGTCTGCGCCGATTGAAAAAGAAGTCTTCAAGGCACCCGGTGCCGGCATATCGCTGTCGATGTACAACCTTGACGAGTCGATCGCCGGATTTGCCCGCGCATGTTTTAACTACGGTCTGCAGCGTAAATACGCGGTCTATCTGTCGACCAAAAATACCATCCTCAAGGTGTATGACGGACGCTTCAAAAATCTTTTTCAGGAAATTTTTGATGCGGAGTTTGCCGCGAAATATGAGGCGGCCGGCCTCACCTACGAACACCGCCTGATCGACGATATGGTCGCCTCCAACCTGAAATGGTCCGGCGGCTATTTGTGGGCGTGCAAGAACTACGATGGTGACGTGCAATCGGATACCGTCGCGCAAGGTTACGGCTCGCTGGGTCTGATGACGTCCGTCCTGATGTCGCCGGATGGGAAAACCGTCGAATCCGAAGCCGCACACGGCACAGTGACCCGCCATTACCGCATGCACCAGCAGGGTAAGCCAACCTCGACCAATCCGATTGCGTCAATTTACGCCTGGACACGTGGCTTGCAGGCGCGCGGTCGTATGGACAACACACCGGACGTGGTGAACTTTGCACTGACGCTCGAGAAGGCCTGCGTGGATGTTGTTGAAAGCGGCAGAATGACCAAGGATCTGGCGATTCTGATTCGCCCCGACCATCCTTACCTGACGACCGAGCAATACATGGACGCGGTCGATGCCGAACTGAAGGCGCGCATGGCGTAAGTCTGCACTTGCACGGCGTTCGACAAAAGGCTCCTGCGCGGGCCTTTTGTGTTTCGGGATGCGGGCATTTTCGACTTGCCATGAAACTTTTCGGCTGCCAGCTGGTTCAAAGTACCGGTTTTCCAAATAATAAAAACCCGCCATTAAATTTATCCCGACAAGGACCCGTGATGACAAAAACCCTGATTGCTTTATTAACCACATGCCTTTTTGCCGGTGCTGTTGTTGCCTCAACCGTTGGCCAGCCCGCCCCTGATTTCAGCCTGACCGACCTTTCAGGCAAAACGGTAAAGCTGGCCGACTTCAAAGGCAAACACGTGGTGCTTGAATGGCACAACCCTGCCTGCCCGTTTGTCGTCAAACACTATGACTCTGGCAACATGCAAAGCCTGCAGAACAAATACGATGCAAAAGACACGGTATGGCTGACCATCAATTCGACCAACCCGTCGCATCAGGACTATATGGCTGAAACCAAGCTCAAAGCCTATGTTGCAGACAAAAAGGCCGCGCCGGACAGCTACTTGATGGATGCCGACGGCAAAGTCGGCCAGACCTATTTGGCCAAGACCACCCCGCACATGTACATCATCAATCCGGCCGGCATGTTGGTCTATGCGGGTGCGATCGACGACAAGCGCGGCACCAACAAGGATGAAATCAAGGCGGCAAAAAATTTCGTTGTGGCGGCACTCGATGAGTCAAAAGTCGGCAAGGCTGTGACAACCGCGTCAACCACACCGTATGGCTGCAGCGTCAAATACAAATAACGCCGGCCACAAGCAGTCAACTTTGCGATCGATCTGCAGCAACAAAAAAACCCGCCAATGGCGGGTTTTTTGTTGCTCGTCAAAGTCTAGTTTATCCGCATGTGCTCATTCAGGATGGTGATCGACTTGCGATGTACGGCGATAAACCCGCCATCTTGCAGATCCTGCAAGGTACGGTTGACCATCTCCCGCGACGCACCAATCATGCTCGCCAGATCCTTTTGTGTAAACGGCTCGCCGACAACACGACGGCCATTCGACATGATGGCAAGCTCGAGCAGGATGCGCGCAACACGGCTCGAAATATCATGCAGCGCCAGATCGCCTATCTTGCGGTCGGCGGCGCGTAATCGTCGCGCCAGCGTGACCAACACCTTGTGTGCAATGTCGGGAGATGACGTGATTGCACGCTCAAATGCACGGTAGGACAGCACCTGCAAGTGGCAACGCTCAAGCGTGGCAACACTGGCGCTGCGGGTTTCCTGATCAAACATTGGCAGCTCGCCAAAAAACTCGCCCGGCCCAAGCGTCTTCAAAATGACTTCGCGTGACTCGTCATCTGGGTCGACTGAAAACACTTTGACATTTCCGGTGACGATCACATACAGCGAATCAGCCTTTTCCCCTTCGCGCAGGACATACTCACCCTTTTCAAACACCCGCAATGATAAATGCGCGCCAATACTGGCGAGTTGCATATCGTTCATGTCATGAAAAAGCGGAACCACGTTCAGCATATTGTTTTGACTTTTTAGTCGGAAGGTTGACAGCGACCAATACGAGTACCAACGTTTATCGCCTGAATTCTATTGCCAATATGACACATTTTGGTATTACCCGACCCGATTGCCTGTGTGCCGGCACCCGGACAGCAACGCCTGGCTAGCCGTCTATTCGTGCGCACCCAAATGCCGCAGTGTCAGGCGTCGCACAATATGCAGCCGCGAATGAAAAAAATGATCAGCATTCGGCACAACCGACACGGGAATTTCGCGCGGACGCGCCCATCCAAGCGAATCTTCCAACGGTACCGTGTCGTCGTTTTCCCCATGAATGAGCAGCGTCGATGTGGGTGGTTTGCCACCACCGGCGATGTTGGCCCAATGCGACATACGTTCAAACGCCGGTGCCACCAATACCATTTCGTCAGCAGGCATCTGTTCCGAGGCCGCGAGAGTGACCGCGCCGCCAAACGAGAAACCGGCCATCCAAAGTGGTTTTCCCGGATGCATCAGCTGCGCATACGCGACTACCGCGAGCAGATCATCTGTTTCGCCGCGTCCGTCGTCGTGTGTACCCTCGGTTTTTCCCACACCCCGAAAGTTGAAACGAAAAGTTGCCGCACCCGCATCAAACATCGCGCGTGCCAGCGTGGTGATGACCTTGTTGTCCATCGTGCCGCCAAACACCGGGTGCGGGTGGGCGACGATGGCAACCGCCCGCGGCGCGACTTCGTCCGAGACATGCGCGGCAATCTCGATGGCACCTGCAGGCCCTGAAATCAGCGATTTTTCATTGGGGAAGCGCGATGTCATTAGATTTTCAGTCTTTCAACAATCCGTCCGTTCTGCAAATGTTCGCTGATGATTTCGTCTATGTCGTTGGTATCG
>JANMNT010000047.1:0-2674 GCA_031368465.1 Burkholderiales bacterium | reverse complement strand
GCCCGATCGAAGCTGGTGCGCTTTTGGATGAATGTGCCGACGACCACGTAGCCGAGCGTTTTGGCCAGCTCACGCAGTTCGGTGAGCGACGATTCAAATTCAGCATCCGTAATGTTTTGCAGATGCACCGCGGCGACGACGGCGCGCAGTGGTTGTTGCCTGGTATCAGTTTGCATGCAGTGATTTTAGTGTGTTGCGACGGGCTGGGTCCCGGCATTTATCGAAGTGTAGCCCGCGGGACGCTGGGACGACGGGATCTTTTGAACCGTTGGAAATGTAAAGTCGTTTACAGACGGGGTGTTTCAGCCAAAAAATGCCGGAACACCCCGCCAATGCTTGTATTTCAAATTCGAGGTCTACTCAAAGCCATTCCTGCCCCAGCATGTTTTAAGCCGGGGGCCGGTACCCAACCTTGTATGCCATTGATAGCACGATGGAAATTGGACCCCAGCCTTCGCAGGGGAAGGTGGTTTTGAGGTTTTTAGAAGTTCGCACGACATCATCACGTTCACAATCGTATTGCCAAGGTCGATCAGCGCAGCCCCGGAAATGAATGCCATTGGTAGCACGATCAAAATTGGACCCCTGCCTTCGCAGGGGCAGGTGGGTTTGAGGTCTTTAGAAGTTCGCACTACATCATCACGTTCACAATCGCATTGCCGATGCCGACCAGCGCAGCGCCAGAGATCAGACCCGCACAAATCGGCTCGCAGCCATCGACCCAAAGGTTATGGCCTTTGCTGCCGGGGGTGGTGTGGCGTTTGCTCATGATCCAGAACACCATGGCACCGACCCACATCATGAAGGTCGCTTCCGGTGGCAGCACCACGCCAAGACCGACCGAGACCGAAGAAATCGGGAAACGGCCTTTGGTGACGATGCGCGCGATCTCAAATATGAGTGCGGCCACCGCTGCGACGATCATCGACACCACCGCCGTGTAGGGCAGGCTGCTCACGCCCTTGGCGATCAATTCTGAAACGCCTTTCCATTGCAATGCTGCCGGGAAGGCAAACTGATCTGAAACGATGGTAGCGGCCGAACGCAGACCGTTTGCATCAGGCGGCAAAAACAGCAGATAAAACATTGGTACGGCGGCCAATGCGCCGGAGAAGATGCCGATCAAATGGCCGAGCACCTGATGTCGCGGTTTGCCGCCGAGCATGTAGCCGGGCTTGATATCGGATAGCAGGTTGGCGGCATTCGAGGCGATTTCACTGGTCATACCGGCGGGAATCAAATTGCTTGCCGGGTTGGTGCGGTCAATTGCCCCGATGCTGAACTGGGTGATTTTGGAGAGGGCACCGGTTGGGGTCCATGACGTCAACGCCATGGCGTTGGTGCAAATCACCGTTAGCACAAAAATCAACGGCAACGAAATTAGCGCAAGCAACCACGGCACACCAAAAAACTCATGCGTCACCGTTGCGCCCAACAGCGCAAAAATCGGTACACCGACCCACGATACCCACAACGGCACTTCAATATCTTTGAGCACGTCGCGGCCCAGGGCGGCTGATTCGGCCGTCTTGGCGCGGCCCTTGAACAGGCTGGTGATCAGTTCTGGTTTTGCCAGCAGGCTGACCAGCGAGCCAACCACCATCATGGTCACGCCCCACCAGAGCGCCCATTGGTTGACAATTTCAGCGCGCGAAATCTTGACAAGCGTGCCATCGGCCAGCACGCGCGGTGCAATGTCGCCGAGGTTGATCATGATCGGCGCGAGGATGACAAAATTAATAAACGCACCCAGCAACACGCTGGTGGCAACACGAATTCCCATCAGCCCGCCGACACCGAGCATCGCCGCGTCGAGCGTCAGACGCAAACCAAGTTGACGAATATCGGTGCCGAGAATGGTTGGAATCCACAGTTGATACTTGGCCGCGGCGAGATAGTAGTAAGAATCGAGGCGTTCCTGCAGATGCCACGGCTCTTTCATGCCTGCCCAACCGTCCATCATCAAAACTTTGAACTGGATGAGTTTCATCCAGCCGTCGCTGATGATCATTTGATAGCCGGCGGTAATCGCGGCGGTCCAGCCGAGCAGCTTGGCCTTGAACATGCCGCTGTCGGCATTGCCGGCATACAGCGCATCAAGCACCACACCCGCGGCGCGGCCTTCAGGGAAGGGCAGTTGTTCGTCGTTGATAAAACGTCGCTTCATCGGAAACGCAATCAACACGCCGAGTATCGAACACACCACCATCCAGGTAATCATGTGCCACGCGGGGATGATCTTGCCCGTGACCAGCATGTACGCCGCCAGGCTTGATATCAGCGGCATCATTACATAGCCGGCTGCGGTTGCAATCGACTGGGTGCAGTTGTTTTCCAGGATGGTGTAGTCGGCAGCGAGTCCGGCCCCGCTCAAGATGCGAAAAATAGCGAACGACAAAATTACCGAGGTCAAACCGACACCGATACCGATACCGGTTTTGGCGCCGACATACAGCGCGGTTGCGCAAAGGATGCCACCGAGAAAAAAGCCGGTGAGGCCGGAGCGAATGGTCAATTGCGCCATTTCGCCGCGGTAGACATTGTTAAACCACCACTCGTCCTTTTGTGCGCGTGACCACGTGTTGATTTGTTCTTCCGTCAAGCTCTGCAGGGCCATATGTCCTCACCTTTTTATTGGTCGATCGCGCAGTCGGTACCGTTGGCGTTGTGCGCT
>JANMNT010000006.1:0-20841 GCA_031368465.1 Burkholderiales bacterium | reverse complement strand
GCGACGGCGGCGATCACGAGGTGGCACATGAGGAACAGGCGGTGACATTGGTGTTGGATCGGCAACTCGATGTATCCCGTGGAGACATGCTGGTGGCAAACGTGGAGACGCCCGACGTCGCAATAACGGCGAAACACAAACCCCATGTGGGAAGCGCGTTTTCAGCCAATATGTGCTGGTTAGACCCGTCTAATATGGTGTTTGGCCGTCGATACTGGATAAAACATACAACACAATCAACCCGTGCCGTGGTTGAGAAAATTGGATTTCGGCTGAATGTTGAAACGCTGGCAAAGGAACCTGTGCCGTCCAATACGCTGGCGATGAACGAAATCGCACATGTTCAGATATCGACACAACAGCCGTTGATTTTTGATGCATTTGAGACCAACCGGACCACCGGTTGTTTTGTGTTGATCGATGACGCAACCAATCGCACGGTTGCCGCGGGCATGATTATCGAGCCTGCTGAAACTTGATTGCAGCGACCTTCAAACATGGCCGTCTAGCGTCATCAGGTACCGATTCATGATTCCGGCGAAATACACCGCAATCGTTTTTGCGTTTTTTATGTCGATGCTGATGGCGTTTGTAATGTCCGCGGTGCTGACCCTGCTTAACCTGGGCTTTGTTGCGGATTTTGTGACCCGCTGGATGCGCGCTTTTGTTGTTGCGTGGGCCTGTGCATTTCCCGCCGTCATGCTGATGGCGCCAATTGCCCGAAAAATAGTGGCAAAACTTGTTCAACCACCAAAATAGTCAGGCGGAAACGCATGGGAGTCGCGATGCATCGTCCAAATGCCGTTTGTAGCAAATCGTTTAGCCGGCAAATTATTCTGAGCCTGATACTGTGCTCGTCGCCGGCGGCTGTCGGCCACGTCGGGCCGTGCGCCAGAAAGCAGGGGGCAGAGCAGCTGCGTTGTGAGCGGCATATGCAGATGGCCGAAAAGTGCGGCCCTTTAAAAGGCGATGCGCATTTCGCATGTGATCGCGAATTCCTGTTGGCCAATCCTCTGGTTTGTCAGTCTTTAAGCGGCAAAGCCGCCGAGGCATGCTTGGCCGAAGTTCGCGCATTCAAGACCTGTCAGCCGCAACATGGGCGCGATTTTATGAAATGTGTGAAGGACACAACGGGCGAAAGTCCGATGGGCCATTATAGATTAATACATAATAAAATCAATGTATTACAGATTGTTATTAATGTTATTACTTAATAATGTCTAACAAACCTGCCGTGCTCCCCTTGGTGGTGTTGGGCATTTCGGTGGCGATTGTTTCGACCGCCGCAATCATGATCCGGACCGCGCAACACGAGGCGGTTCCGTCGTTGGCAATCGCGTTCTGGCGGCTGGCCATCGCCGGCAGTTTGCTGGCATGTTGGGTCGGTACCAATGCCGGGCTGCGCAGTGAGGCGCGGCAACTGTCCAGGCAGACTTGGATCCTGTCTGTCGCCTCGGGCTTTTTTCTGGCCCTGCATTTTGCGTCATGGATTTCATCGCTTGCGTTTACCTCGGTGGCCAGCAGCACCGCCTTGGTCACGACCAATCCCATCTGGATCGCATTGATATCGTGGTTATTGTTCAAGGAACGTGTCGGCGGCTGGCTGGCAATCGGGATCGCTGCAGCAATGTCGGGCAGCCTGTGTATTTTCCTCTCGGACGCCATGACTGTCGGTGCGAGCCATGCCCAGCCAAACCCATTGCTCGGTAACACGCTTGCATTGATCGGCTCTTTGACCGTATGTGGCTACCTGTTGATAGGACGGCGTTTGGCCGGCAGCATTTCCATTTGGTTGTATGTCGCGCTGGTGTTTGTGTTCGCCGCGCTGTTTCTGGGCGTATTTACCATGGCCGCCGGTGCCAAACTGGGCGGATTTAGCAACTTGGGCTGGTTATGCCTGTTGGGGTTGGCGCTCGGTCCGCAGTTGCTTGGGCATAGCGGGATCAATTGGTCGCTTAAATATCTGACACCGGCAATGGTTGCACTGGCTATTCTGGCCGAGCCGATTGGTTCGGCGTTGCTCGCATGGTGGTTGTTTGGTGAACAGTTTGCGATGCTGCAACTGGCGGGGTTTGCCTTGTTGTTGACGGGAATATTTCTGGCTTTAATGACCAGGCGCCATTGACTTGCTGCGCTTGACCGGTGCCGACCCAACATATAATGCGGTTCAAGCAATTTTCCCCATTCGGCGTATTTCCCGGCAACGCTATTGCATGTGATGACCTCTGCTTCGCCGACCCATAATTTATTCATGCAATCCATCTCAATTGTCGTCACCGGCTTCAGCAATCTGTCTGAAACCATGCGCTGCATCGAAAGCGTATTGGCAGGCGGGTTAACCCCGGCGCAGCGCGTTGTTGCGATCAACGATGGATTGGTCGCGACCGGTATATCCGACTATTTGGGCAAATTGGCGGCACAGGGGCGGATCGAGGTGGTCGAAGTCGAAATTCCCGCCGGCGTGATGGGCGCAATCAACCGTGCCATGGCAGCCGACAACAATTCCCATGTGGTGTTGCTCGACGGACACTGCGAAGCTCCGGCGGGCTGGCTTGATCGTTTGTCAGCAGTGGTCACATCCGGACCGGATATCGCCACGGTTTCGCCATTTACCAGTGACGGGTTGTTGACCGGTTACCCGGCGCCGGGCGCGTCAACTGGATTGCCGGAGGCGATGACAACGACATCAATGTCGGCAATATTTGCCCGCGTCAATCAAAACCGCGTGATCGACCTGCCGGTTGGCGCCGGTTTTCAAATGTTGCTGACGCGTACGGCGATCGGCGCCGTCGGCATGTTGGATGCCGACACCTTTACCGATCTTCACGCAGCCGCCACCGACTGGTGCATGCGCGCCTCCGCCGCCGGGCTCAGGCATTTGTTGTGCGGGGACGTGTTTATCTCGCACACCGACACGCCGGTGGTCGACGAGCCGCGTGCTGGTCAAAAAAGCGCGATGCAATTGATCCGACAACGTTACCCCCAGTTCGATGAATTGATGGCAACATTCTTGCAAAAAGACCCGGCGCGACCGTTGCGCCGCACGATCGATTGGGATCGGCTCTGCAATTCTGCCCGGCCGCGCATACTGTTCCTGACCCACGAGCTTGGTGGCGGTGTTGAACGGCATGTGCATGATCTGGCGCAATTGGTTCAAGAGCAGGCAGAGGTGCTGGTGTTGCGCCCGGCGGGCAATACAGCCGTCAAACTTGAATGGCTGCGCACCACCAAAGAATGGCGCGAAGAATGGTGTGTTTGGTTTTCCATGCCGTCGCATTGGTCGGAACTTGTGTCGTGCCTCCGCGGGCTCACCGTCTCGCGCGTTCACGTCCATCACATCGATGGGTTCGCGCCGCAATTTTGGAACATAGCCGAGACCCTGGGCGTGCCGCTCGATGTCACGCTGCATGACCATTGGCCGCTGACACCGCATTACCATTTGGCAGCCGGCGGTGCGCTCGAAGTTGGTCCGAACAACGCCATGTGGCGTCAGGATGCGGCTCGCCTTCTCAAATCGGCCGCCCGCGTCTTTGTGCCGTCGCAATACTTGCGCGACCGGATTCTTGCCGTCCATCGAGACTTGAAGTTAACGATCTGGCCGCACCCTTCGCTCGATCAGGGTGGCACCGTTCCCGCATTCAAAGTCGCGGTACTCGGACGCATGTCGCCGGGCAAGGGGCTTGACGTGGTGGTTGAATGTGCGCGTTATGCCGCGTCACAGGGTTGGCCGATTCACTTTCGCATTATCGGACCGACAACCCAGCCTATCCCCGCCTTTCCAGCATTGCCAATCGATGCGACCGGTAGTTATCAAGACAGCGATCTGGCGGGGTTACTCGTCATTGAGCGGCCGGATGTGGTGTTTTTTCCGGCACAGGTACCGGAGAGTTTCTCGTATACGCTTGGCACTGCGCTCGACAGCGGCTTACCGATTGTTGCTTCCAGGCTGGGCGCATTTACCGAACGCCTTGAACACATTGCCAACGCGCGGCTGTTGGCGTGGGATGCTTCTGCAGCTGAGTGGTGTGAAGCGCTGATGGTAACGGCGTCACAAAACAAGGCGACGGCACACCCGGTGATCACCACCCGCAACAAACTTCCGGGTGATTTTTCGGCGGCGGACTACGTTTCCGTGTTTCTCAACCGGCAGACAAGAAGTGAATCGCCCCGTGCCCCGCGCGCCGCCGCATATTATCCGGTAAGGCAGCTCGGGGAGTCCGACGCATTGCCCATGGCCGATTTATTTACCTTTGGCGTTGATTGTGGACAGCACGAGGCCCGGACTGAGTTGAAACGACGCAGTCGTGCTGTCGATATCGAACTCGAGGCGTTGCTTGCGCGCCGGTTGGTACTTGAAGCTGAGCTTGGCGACGCTGCCGATGCACTTGCAAATGAAATGTCGGTGACGCATGAACTCAATGAATTGAATCAGTCATTGAATCTCCATATTGAAACATTGGACCGGCAGATTGTCGAAAACCAGACCGAGTTTGTGCACGTGCTCGAAACGACGCGCGAAACACTCGAACACGAGCGCGATGCGGCAAGGCAGGCATATGCCGGGATTTCAAGTTCGACGTCATGGAAGGTAACGGCGCCATTGCGATGGTTGATTCACGGCGTCAAACAGCTGTTGTGGTTTGGTCGGGACGCGGCCAATAACGGCCGGGCGCTACCGCACCAGATCGCCGTCGCCAAACAGATTCTGCGGGAGGAGGGGGCCGTCGCACTCGGCAAGCGCGTCCATGAGAAATTTGTGCGTCGGGAAGACGCACCGGCCGCGGTGTCAATTGAATTCCATCAGGAAAATGCCATTGCATCGTTGGCAATTGCCACGAGCCGGACGCCGCAGGTCTCGATTGTCATTCCGGTCTACGGTCAACACGTCATGACCTATACATGCCTGAAGAGTATTCATGAGACCTGTGCAGACGAGTCAATCGAAATTATTGTGATCGACGACTGTTCGCCGGAACCCGCGGCCGCCGCACTCGCACCCATTACCGGAATAACGGTGGTGCGCAATGATGTCAACCTTGGGTTCTTGAAAAATTGCAATAAAGCGGCGGCAATGGCGCGCGGCGAATTTGTCTTGATTCTGAATAATGACATCATCGTCACACCTGGTTGGCTGAAAGCAATGCTAGACGTATGGTCCGAACGTGATGATGTCGGTATGGTCGGCGCAAAACTGATTTATCCTGACGGCCGTTTGCAAGAAGCCGGCGGAATTGTCTGGCGTGACGGCTCCGCGTGGAACTGGGGACGTAATCAGGACGCCGGCAAACCGGCCTACAACTATTTGCGTGAGGTTGATTACGCCTCGGGCGCGTGTTTGCTGCTCAAGCGGGAATTTTGGAATCAGCTGGGCGGATTTGACGAACGTTACGCACCTGCCTACTACGAGGATACCGATTTGGCGTTCCGCGTTCGCGAGGCGGGCAAACGGGTCTTTTATCAGCCCCGTGCTGTTGTGGTTCATTTTGAAGGCCAGAGTTCAGGAACCGACCTCACGCAGGGCGTCAAGAAACATCAAGTTGTTAACCAACAGACATTTCTTGCGAGATGGCGCAGCGTGCTGGCCAAACACCGCATCAATGGCTTGTTGCCGCAATTGGAGCGTGATCGTTATGCCAAGCGACGTGTGCTGGTGGTGGATGCCTGCATGCTGACGCCGGATCAGGATTCCGGCAGCCTGCGTATGTTTGAAATACTCGGTTTAATGGCCAAGATGGGTGCAAAAGTCACGTTTTTGGCCGACAACCTCGAATTTCGCGAGCCTTATGTGTCGCAAATACAGGCGCTCGGCGTGGAAATAATTTATCACCCGGTTGAGTCAAATGTGACCCGTTTTCTCGAGCGGCACGCCGCGGAATTCGATGTCGTCCTGCTTTCCCGTTCGACTGTCGCAGTCAAACACGTCGATACGGTAAAACGCGTAGCACCGCGCGCACGGTTGATTTTTGACACCGTCGATCTGCACTTTTTGCGGCAGCAGCGCGAAGCCGAGTTGGCGAGTGACGCCGTCATGCTCGCAGCTGCGGCGCGCATGAAAACACAAGAGTTGTCGATCATGGCGAAATCTGATTTGACACTGGTGGTCAGTCCGCTTGAGCAAGAATTGTTGGCCGAATTAGCTGCAGACATCCGTGTCGAAATCGTCTCGAATATTCATGTCAATACACCCGGACCAAAGTCTTTTGCGGAACGGGCTGGCGTGTTGTTTATCGGCGGCTTTCGTCATCCGCCCAATCTGGATGCCGTGACGTGGTACGTGGAAAATGTGGTGCCAATTCTGCGTGCCAGGAACGCCGGCATTGTCACCACCGTGATCGGCAGTAACGCACCACCAAGTCTGCAACAATATGCAGCGGGTGATTTTGTCATCGCCGGCTTCGTACCTGATGTCACATCACACTACAACAATGCACGCCTGTCGATTTCGCCGTTGCGTTACGGGGCGGGGGTGAAGGGCAAAGTCAATATTGCCATGCAGTTCGGCGTTCCGGTGATCGCCACCACGCCGTCGGTCGAAGGCATGTACCTTCGCGATGAACTGGATGTTTTGTGCGCCGATTCCGCCGAAGCATTTGCCGACGCCATGATTCGCGCCAATACCGACGAAAAACTGTGGAGCCAGCTGCGGGTCAATGGGCTGGCCAATATCGAGCGCTACTTTTCACGTGCAACCGCCAGGCGGGTCCTGGCTACACTCCTGGAAATGGACGTGTAGTCAGTTGCCAGTCGCAGCAATCGCTCGAACGCTGTTTACGCGTATGGCAGTGCGTCGCCGGGCCACGCGGCAACGCCGGCATCAATCCCCGGCGACGGCATGCCCGGAGACATTGTCGGCTCACCTTCAAGCGCGCGTTCCACCGCCTGCCAGACCGGTTCGACGGTGATTTCATCCATTGAAATTTGGGTTCGACAATGCGGTCCGGCGGCCGGGTGGTCGATGGCGGAAAATGCCGGATGGTCCAACGGTTTGTAGAGTGCGCTCGGGATTGATGGATGATAGAGCACCACCATTGGTTTCTTGAGCGCGCTGTAGAGGTGTGTCGGACCGGTATCAATGCCGACGTACATATCCAGGTGCGACATGATCGCGGCTGATTCGCGCAACGTTGTTTGCCCGGCAAAACTCAGTACCCGACCGCGCAATGAGCGTTCAAGTTCGGCGATGCGCACCTGATCTTCCTGTGCGCCAAAACAAACAAAGCGCGCATCAGGATAATGCTGGACGATGCGCAATCCCAATTCGATAAAACGCGTGATCGGCCAGTCACGCCAGGATTTTGTGGCGAAACTGGCCACTTGAAAGCCGACCTTGGGCAGGTTGTTGGATGCACCCAACATGGCGTAAAGTCTTGCGCCGGCCGTGTCACGCTCGGCATTGGTAACCACATAGTCGAGCCCGAATCCGTCCGCCTCAATGCCGGCCGCCCGGACCATAGACAAGAACCATGCAACCGCATGAATGCTGTTTTGTGGCGGCGCGACAAACGACAATGCAAGTCTGGCGTTGATGCCGGCACTGCGCTGTTGTTCGGCAATAACATGTTTGGCTTTCCGACAGGCATATGCAACCAGAGCGCTGTCCTGACCCCAGACAAACGCATAGTCATATTCAGGCGACGTGAAAGCATCCCGCCAGCCGCGGTACCAGGCGCTTTTTTTGCTGATGCCGCCGGCTTTGATTAAATATGGAATATTCTCCAGTACGGTGTATCGCGCCGGATGGCCCAGGTATGTCACTTCCGCATTGGGAAAATGCGCTGCGATGGCGCGAATTGCCGGTGTGGCAAGCAGTGTGTCGCCGATGCGGGTGACATTAATGATGAGCACACGCTTTGCCGTAATCGCGTCGTTTGGCGGAATTGTCATACTCATGGCAATTCCTGTCGCAAGATATCGAGCTGGCAAAGCGACATTTGCAGGAACAGCAGTTGCAATAGTTGCTCGGCGAATTGGTGGTTGCCGGAACGATACTGGCGCAATAATTCGGACGTCGCCACCGCCTCAATCTGGCCATTCGATACGGCCTCAAGCTGCGACGGCATCGGCGACAGGCGTTCTGCCAAATCGACTTCAAGCCAAGTGCGCAACGGCGGGTTAAACCCCTTTTTCTTGGCGGCGAACAAATTAAATTGATCCAGCTGCGGCATCGCGTCATTCAACAATAATTTGGCCGGGCTGGTGAATCGTTGCGCATCCGGCATCGTGCCAACCAGCGACACCCATTGGTGGTCCAGCAGAGGTGCGCGCAATTCCAATCCGTGCGCCATGGTGCACAAATCACCTTTACGCAAAATGTACTCCGGCAAATAATTCTGGCGGTCTATTTCCAGCAACTCTCTAAGCGGGGAGGGCGTTTTCAGCGGATTTTGCCCTAAACACCGCCAATACAAAGGACTTTTACCGTCGAGCGCCGGCTGCAACGCGTTGCGTTGCGATGGCGTAAAGCCGGAAAAACGCAGACTATATGCATGCCACCAATCGAGCCTCGCCTCATCCAAAAACTTTGAAACGCGGCCACCGGCAATATCAGCCCTGGATGACCATTGATTGTTGCCACCCAACAGACTGCGCCGCCAGACGGTCTTCAGTTGTTTGTCGAAGCGCTTGTATCCGGCGAACATCTCATCGCCGCCGTCACCACCCAGTACCACCTTCACATGCTTGGTTGTCTCACGCGCCAGATACCACGACGGGATGGCTGATGGATCGGCGAATGGCTCGTCGAGATCGGCGATGATGCGATCGATATCGTCGCGAATGGTGGATGGCACGGCGATGGTCAGGTTGGGAAAGCCGAGGGTCTTGGCAATTTGTCCGGCCAGCGGCGATTCGTCCATATCAGGCTGCGAAAATCCCGCCGTAAACGTCTGCAGCTGCGCGTGTCCGGTCGCGGCGAGCCGCGCGGCAACGGTTGAGGAATCAATGCCCGACGATAGAAACACGCCGAGTGGGCGATCGGCCACGGTCCGCATGGCGATTGCCGCGTCGAGCGTGGCAAGCCACTGATCTTGCGGAACCTCGGCGACTGAGGTGGGTGGCTGCCAGTAGCAATGCGTTTTGGTTTCCCGGGTGGCCAGATCAAACAACAGCCAATGGGCATTTGGCAGACGTTTGACGTGTTCAAACACGGTGCGTGGCGCCGGAATATAGCGATGTGCCAGAAACGCGTCAATTGCGTGTTTGTCCCAATCGCGTTTGCCGCGCGGGATAAATGGCAGCACCGATCGTACCGTTGAACCAAACGCCAGATTGCCGTCAAGGGTCGAATAAACTATTGGTTTCAGGCCCATCCGGTCACGGACCAGCCACAGTTTATTGATGCGCAAGTCCAAAATCGCAATGGCAAACATGCCACGTAACCGCGGCAGCATGTCGATGCCCCACTGTTCATACGCACGCAAAATAAATTCAGTGTCGGAACGGGTGTGAAACACGGCGCCGAGCGAAGTGAGTTCCGCCGCCTGGGCCGCCCAATCATAAACTTCGCCGTTGTAACAAATCCAGATTTGGCCATCGTCACTTTTCATCGGCTGATCCGCAATCGGCCGCGGGTCGATGATTGACAGCCGTGCATGGATCAGGGCATTTGCCGCGGGTTCCGACGCCGAATTGATGCGCGTCAATTGCGAATTCCAACGCACACTATGTTGCGCATCAGGGCCGCGGTTTTTCAGCGCCGACATCATGGCATCTGCCAAGGCGGGCGGCATATTCTGTTTCGAAAAAAATCCGGCGATGCCACACATGATCAATTGCGCTTTCGATATTGCTGGAACACCGCCAGCATCTTGTCGAGCATGACATCCAAACCGAACTGTTGTTGTGCGTAGATAAGACCGGCCGCACCCATTTTCTGGCGCAGTGCAACATCGCGCATGAGCCGCGCCAATGCGTCGGCCAGTGCGCCGGCGTCGCGTGTCCCGACCATCAGGCCGGTGGAACCGGCCTGGACCGCTTCGGCAATCGCACCGACCGGTGTCGACACGACCGGCAACCCGCACGCCATTGCCTGCATGATGCCTTGTGGAACACCTTCATCGCCAAACGAGGGCAGGGTGAAGATATCGAGTGTTGACAACCATTCCGGCACATTGTCGACGTTGCCGACAAAGCGTACTGTGCCGCCAAGCGCCTCATCCACCACCCGCGCCTCCAGTCGTTTGCGTTGTGGTCCGTCGCCGATAACGATTAATTTCCAGTCTGGAAATTCGTTGCGCAGGCTTTTCATCGCATCGAACAAATAGTTATGCCCTTTCCAGTCGCGCAGGGTGGCCAGAATACCGATGGTGGGTGCGTCACTCACGCCAAGTTTGGCGCGCATGGCTGGTTTATCCAATGGCCGGAAACGATTGAGGTCGATGCCGGTTCGCACCGAGGTCATCGTGCGCAGATCGAAACCGTTGTCGCGATGCAATTGTTGGCGTAATGCTTCACCGGTGGTGACGATATGCTGTGTACCCCTGGTGTAGAGCCAACGCGTCGACCAATGATTATTGATTGCGGTTGAGACGTGGCGGGTGCGAACAATCGGCGGCGCGCGATCGAGCGTTTGGCAGGCCAGCGCCGCAAGCCAGCAATCGGTCGAACTATGTGTGTTGATCAGTTCAACATCCGCAGCATGATTAGCCAGCCAGCCCCGCATTGCCAGCAACGGCACCACGCGCTTTTTACCAATGTTGAGCGGTGTCACCGGCACCCCCATTTTGATTGCCGCCGGCAGCATCTCTGCATTCTCCGGCGTCAACAACATCACCCGATGGCCGCGATCGAGCATGCCACGGGCTTCCGTCAGAATTCGAATTTCCTGCCCGCCCCAACCGGTGGACGATTCCGTGTGGACAATCGAAAGTGGTGTGATCGTTGTCATAACAAAAAATCCGGCTCATAGCGGCGAAACCATTGCTCGAGCACCGTCAACGCCCAAATTCGACCGGCGTGATTGCTGCGCCCGGATTGATGCTCGCTTTGCAGGCGGGCCAATGCGCCGTCACGAAACAAGCCGCGCTTCATCAATCCGTTTGCACCCAACGCGGCATCAACATGCGGCTTCAGGTCACCGCCGAGCCAGCTTGATAGCGGCATCACAAAGCCCTGCTTGTTGCGGTAGACAATTTCATCGGGCAGATATTTGGCGGCGAGTTTTTTCAGAATGTATTTGGTCGTCTTGCCGCGCTGTTTTAACTGTGGATCGAGTCTGGCCACAAATTCGACGAATTTGTGATCCAGATACGGTACCCGTGCCTCGAGTGAGTAGGCCATGGTTGCGCGGTCAACCTTGGTCAGCAGATCATCCGGCAGCCAGAGCTTCTCATCGACATACATGATTTTTTCAAGATAAGATTTTGCATCGCACTCGTCAAAAAAACGCGCCGCATAGTCGGCAATATGCGTTTGCTGATGCGCCAATAGCCGGTCCGAGAACACGCGCGGCTGAATCGCCGCGTCAAACACATTCGGGATCGTTGTGTATCGCTTGTTCTGCGGCTGCATGATCGCTTTTGCCAGCCGATCCTTGCGGACAACGGCAGGCAAAGCGCGCAATAGTGCCGGCAACGGTGAACCCGCCGCCCCCAACCGTGCTGATATTCGTTCTTCAGCAACACGTTTGCGATAATTGCCATATCCGGAAAACAACTCGTCGGCACCTTCGCCGGTAAGCGCAACGGTGACGTGTTGCCGGGTGAGTTTGGCGAGCAACATGGTTGGCAATGCGGCCTGATCGCCAAATGGCTCGTCAAACACATCAACCCAATCGCTGAAGGCGTCGGTCACATCGGACGACTTCACCATCAAGGCGTGGTGGTGGCTGTGCAAATGTTTGGCCACCACCGCGGCCTCGTCGTGTTCACTTTCGCTGGTGTCTGCGATGCCGTCATCGTTCAAAAAACCAAGGTTGAATGTCTCGATTGGTCTGCCGGAAATATCGGTCATCAGTGCTGCGATAAGGCTGGAATCGACGCCGCCACTGACAAATGCGCCGAGCGGAACATCCGCCACCAGCATCGATTCAACCGATGCCCGCAGTTCGCGATCCAGCACGGATACCGTTTCATCGTCTGACAACGCAATTTTGTCAATATACGAGGGCTGCCAGAATTTCCATGACGTCAATTCGGCAGTGTTGGTGTTGAGTCGCATGGCGTGGCCGGCGGCGAGCTTGCGGATCGATTGGTAGATCGTCAACGGGGCGGGGATGTATTGGCATTCCAGAAACAGCTGAAGTGCATCCAGATCAATTGTGCGCAACACGTCGGGATGCGCGGTGACCGCCTTGAGCTCCGACGCAAACACCAACCGCTTACCATCCCACGAATAGTGCAGCGGCTTTACGCCGAGTTGATCACGGGCGAGCAGTATGGATTTGGTTTCCCGGTCATAACAGGCGAATACAAACATACCCTGAAGCCGGGCAAGTGCCGCATCGCCCCAATGCGCAATGGCCTGTAACACCACCTCGGTGTCACCATTGGTGCGGAAATGCCGGCCGAGTAGCTTGAGTTCTTCGCGCAGCGCCCTAAAGTTATAAACTTCGCCGTTATAAACCAGCGTGTGGCGACCGTCTGCCGTGGTCATTGGCTGGGCACTTGCGACGATATCAATCACTGACAACCGCCGATGGCCCAAATGTACGTTGTCGGCGCTAAAGTAGCCCTCGGCATCCGGTCCGCGATGGGCGATGCGACGATTCATTCGCGTTAGCAGCTCTTTTGCATTGGCAGGCTGTGTGCCAAACGTGACAAATCCGCTCAGGCCGCACATGACGTCGCCGGAAACGAGGTTGGAATAAAAATATTTGGGAAATTTGCCAGAACTTAAACCAGGGGAATTGATGTTTATTTGCCCAGTCGCTAGTTTACTTTAGCGCACGGCTGCCGGCACAGTTGGCCCTGATGAATTCATCCGCACTGGTTGCAAGCCGGTTTTTTGCGGCGTTGCGCGAGTCAATTCCTAAAGCGTCATGTTTGACCGGAATCGGGGCAGCAACAAGTTGAATGTGGTCCCTTCATCCCGCATGCTGTTTACCTCGATCCCGCCTCCCATCTGCTCAATCAGCGACTTCGCCACCGTGAGTCCCAACCGGCTGCCCAGATTGGTATTCTCCGGGAGCGGCGATTGGCCGAATGGCTCAAACAAACGGGACATCTCTTCCGGTTTGATTTCAAACCCCGACGCGTTGATGCGCAGACATACGTTTTCGTCACCGCCGACGACGACGATTTTGACCTGACTTCCGGATCGGCAGTGAATAATGGCGGTCGTCAGGATTTGTCCGAGCACATCGAGCAGGTACTGACGATCGGCAAGGATCAGCGTTGATTCGTGCGCCGGTGCATCGATATCGATCGAAATTAATTTTGCCAGCGCCAATTCTGCGATTGCGTCTTGCGCTTCGTTGATCACCGCCACCGGCAGCACTGGTTGCATCGAAGCAAATGTGTCACGGTTGGCATCACGCGTTACTTCAAGGACATCATCAACCAGCGCAAGCAGCCGCCGGCCCGATGACTCGATATGCCGTAGCCGTTCCTGCTGGATCAAGGGCAACGGATTTTTTGTGTCCATCGCCAGCAAATCGGTAAAACCGATGATGGCATTAAGCGGTGTACGCAGCTCATGACTCATGCGGCCGAGAAAATGTGACTTTGCATCGCTTGCACGGTGCGCTTCCGCATTGGCTCGTTGCAATGACTGTTTGTGGTCGTCTAGTGCTGCAAGAAACGCCGCGCGCTTGCCCATCAATGAATAGCCGACAGCGGACAATATCAGCGAGAGAATACCCGCAACACAAACGTAAACCAGCGTGAAATCATGCACCTGTTCGGCTATCGGGACAGAATGGCTCCGCCCACTGATAAAAATAATGAATAACATGCCGGCGGACAAAACCAACCAAACGATCGCACTGCGTATTGCGCCAATTGCGGCAGCAACAAACGGGAGTAGGGGAATCAACATGGTGATGGCGGGGAATTCCCGGCCGGAGACCAAGCCGACCGCCAACATGAGCACTGCAACAATTCCGATCAACTTGTTCAGCCGCACCTCACTAAATGAATCGCGGTCGAATATGACGAAATTGCCGGCTAACGTGATCGCAATCAGCAATATCATCAGACCATTGGCAGGGCGTCCTGCGACCAACTGCCAAACAGCCATTGCCAGGGCCGTGAAGGCTGACAGCAGCGCAACTCTGCCGAGCAGTTCGGCATTCAGGTCGCCTGGCAAGAACGGTTTCGATAGACCGTCCAAATCGTTTTTTCCAAGATCTGTCACGACAACGCATTCCTCTGACGATTGGTAAGCTGTTGTTCCAGCGCGTGCCGTAGCGTTTCCAAACTAACCGGCTTGACCAGGTAATCAACAAATCCCGCCCCCATTGCTGCTTCAATGCGCAGGGGCATTGCATCCGCGGAGACCGCAATTGCCGGCGTTAACGCCAGCCCGGGTATGGCGCGAATCCGTTCGAGCAATTCAATACCGTCAAAGTCGGGCAGATGAATATCCAACAATAACACCGCCGGTTTGATTGCTTTTGCGCTGGCGAGCCCCTCGGCTCCGTCCCCAGCTAAATGTAGTTTGGCCATTCCCAGCTCCTCAAATAGCGAGCGCATGACCAGTTGATTCAATTGATTGTCTTCAACATATAAGACATCGGGAAGGCCCCAGTCTGCCGCGATTGTGTGGGCACTGGGGACGTTAGACGTAGGAGGGGGATCCGGTGCGAATGATCTACCGTGCATCACTTCCAAGTACGCGGGCATGACAATGGTAAAGGTTGAACCCGTACCTTGGATGCTTTGCACGTCTATTCGGCCATTCATTCTTTGCGCGACCGAACGTGCCGTTGTTAGCCCTAGTCCGGTACCACGATGGAAGAAATCGCCGCCATCGTAGCGGTTGAAGGGTTCAAATAACTCGCCAAGCGCGGTTGATGGAATACCATGACCGGTATCGGTGAAATTGATTCTCACATACCCGTCAACTACCTGCGCATCGATGTCAATACGCCCGCCAATGCGATTGAATTGTATTGCGTTGCTCAATAACTCGGCAACGACGTGACTGAGCATCTTGCGGTCGGCAAGTACGTGCAATGCTTCAAGCGAGGCCGCATCGATTTCCAAGGTGAGATTGCGCTCGCTTATGGCGTCTGCTGCAAAGGCGACTGCTTCACTGATCAGCGGTGACAGGGGTATCGGGAGCACCGCCATAAATCCCGAACGCTGATCATGCTTCGTGATTTCAAGGATTTCGTCAACAATTTCAAGCAACACCTGCCCGGAAGCCTGGATGTGCTTGAGTTTTTTGAGCTGGTCCGTCGACAGGGCCGCAGCGCGGTCACGGGCCATGACTTCAGAAAAGCCGAGGACGGCATTGAGAGGCGTTCTCAGTTCATGACTCAGGCGGCCGAGGAATTGCCCCTTGGCTTCATTGGCACTTCGGGCGATTTTTTGGGCATTGACCAGTTGATTGTTGACGTCTGCCATCTGAATGGCGAAAGCATTTCGCTTGCCCATCAGCACATATGCCGTCGCTGTAATGAACAGGGTAAATACCAACAGGGTCATGTAGTAATGGAATGAATAAGACGACGCCGGCTCGATATAGTGGGTTGAAATGAATGGGGCGTGGACATAGACGATTGCCAGGACCAACGCATTCACAATGAGCCAAAATAGCATTCCACGCCAGCTTCCCAACGCCCCCATGATGAACGGGATGAGTGAGAAAAGTATCAGTGGCGGCGGCGTGGGTGTTCCAGATAGCAACATGGTGGCCAACATGGCAATGCCGATGATGGCAAGGGAAATATTAAGTTGGCGGATGGAAACATGGCCGCGTGTTGACATGAAAAAATTGCCGGCAATGGTGATTGCAATAATCAGCGATGCGGCCCCCACCAAGATTCGCCCCTGATAGATTGCCAATGCGCCGAGCAACAACGACCCGATCAGCCCAAGCAGGGCGATACAGGCGACCAAGCGGGTGTCGGCATCCGGTGGGATTGCGTTGTCAGGGTCGTCGGATTTGCGAAATTGGTTCATCGGTTATGTCTGGTTTGAAGGTTCGCGAGGAACTCAGCGCTGCCTTATGATGTCTGGTATAGGTGGGCAAGGCGATCTGCCATCATTGATTTGGAAGCTTGCTGAAGAATGGGTCCGTTGGTGTTAAATTGGGTTGGTTGCAAGTTGGGGGACAAGTAAAGGCGTCCAAAATATAGCCACATGGAGATATCGGCATTTTTTGAATTCTCTAAAGTATTCAAACACATAAAAATATCATTTGGTTTACATAATATAAATATGCTGTATTTAATACCCGTGCAAATACCAGCGTTCAGTCAATATGGATAACGCCAAAACACCCGCCGACAAGGATTTGGGCATACCAATGTCTGTGGCCATTCGCGACCGGATCCAGCGGGCGGCCAAGCGTTTTCACGCCAATGACAATATCGCTGACTTTATCGAGCCGGGCGATCTGGAAAAGTTGCAGTCTGAAGTGCAAACCAAAATGCAGGGCGTGCTCGAGAGCTTGGTAATTGATACGGAAAGCGATCACAACACCAACGAAACAGCCCGCCGGGTTGCCAAAATGTTCATCCAGGAGGTGTTTCGAGGACGCTACTTTGCCGCCCCACCAACCACCGAATTCCCGAATATTTCCCACCTTAACGAATTGATGATTGTGGGTCCGATCACTGTTCGCAGCGCCTGTTCTCACCACCTGTGCCCTATCATGGGGCGGGTTTGGGTCGGCGTAATGCCGAATGAGCACTCCAACCTGATCGGGCTTTCAAAATACAATCGCTTGATCGATTGGGTGATGAGCCGGCCACAGATTCAGGAAGAAGCCGTCTCGCAGGTTGCCGAACTCCTGCAAACCAAGATCCAGCCCGATGGATTGGCCATTGTCATGGAGGCCGACCATTTTTGTATGCATTGGCGCGGCGTCAAGGATACCGAAGCAAAAATGATCAATAGCGTAATGCGCGGATCGTTTCTGAAAGACCCAAACTTGCGTCGCGAGTTTTTGTCGTTGATCAACAATAAAAAGAGCTAGAGAATCATGATGATGATACGTTTACTTTATGCCAGCCGTGCCACCGATGCCAACCGGTCCGCAATGGCCGAGTCAATCATGAGCCAGTCGCGCAAGTACAATCCCGAACGCGGCATCACCGGTATTCTTTGTTATGGCGGGGATATTTTTATGCAGGTTTTAGAGGGGGGCCGCACCGAGGTAAACGAATTGTATTCGCACATTGTTCGCGACCCGCGACATACCAATGTGGTCATCTTGAGTTACGAAGAAATTACCGAGCGTCGTTTTTCCGGCTGGACCATGGGTCAGGTTAACCTGGACAAAATCAACCCGTCAGTGCTCCTAAAATATTCGCCCCGCCCCACCCTCGATCCGTATGCCGTTTCCGGTGTTGTTTCGATGGCGTTGTTGGAAGAATTGATTTCCACCGCGGCAATCATCGGCCGTGCATAATTGCCACAGCATTTGGATTTATTCCACCAAGTTCAACACACAGGAGAGTATATGAACAAGCAACGTCGAACATTTATGCTAGCAACCACCGCAGCAGGCCTGGGTGCCGTCGGAATCGGCTCGTCGGCATTTGCACAAAAGCCACCGGCTGCATTGCCAATGCTGGATGAAAAGGATGCCACTGCGTCGGCACTGGGCTATGTCGCCAATGCCGCCAAGGTCGACAAGGCCAAATACAAACAATTTGTTGCCGGATCCAAATGCGCAAACTGCACGCTGTATCAGGGCAAGGCGACCGACAAAGCTGCTGGTTGTCCGTTGTTTGCGGGTAAACAGGTCGCCGGCGATGGTTGGTGTGTATCTTGGGCAAAAAAAGCCTGAACCAGATCATCAGCGCCTGAGCTTGACAAACAAAAACCCCGTCTGGTTGTGCAGACGGGGTTTTTTAATTTGTTGGTCGGAGCGACAAGATTCGAACTTGCGACCCCTTGCACCCCATGCAAGTGCGCTACCAGGCTGCGCCACGCTCCGACTTCGAAATATTATAACGTCGCGCAAACTACCCTGCAGATTTTCGGCAACAGAGAGGGGCTTATGCGGATAGCATCGTCAAGATGCTTTTGAGCTCGCTGCGGATTTCACGTTGATCGAGTGCGCGAATTTGTCGTGTCGCCGCGGCAGAAATGGCCGTCTTTGCCGGCGAAGGCGCGATGTTCTCAACGGTATCGAGCCGGTTGCGGGCACCGTTGATGGTGAACCCATGCTCATACAGCAACTCGCGAATGCGCCGAATCAGCAGCACTTCGTGATGCTGGTAGTAGCGCCTGTTGCCCCGACGCTTAAGTGGTTTGAGTTGGGTGAATTCTTGTTCCCAATAACGCAAGACGTGCGGCTTCACGCCGCACAAATCACTCACCTCACCGATGGTGAAGTAGCGTTTGGCTGGGATGGTAGGCAGGCTACTGGAGGGCAGCGGATCCACTGAATGACTTCTCCACGAGGGTCTTCAATTTCTGGCTCGCATGAAACGTGACAACGCGGCGCGCCGTGATCGGGATTTCTTCCCCGGTCTTTGGGTTGCGCCCAGGGCGTTGGGGTTTATTGCGAAGTTGAAAATTACCAAAACCTGACAGCTTTACACTGTCTCCTCGTTCGAGCGCCATCCGGATTTCTTCGAAAAACGATTCCACCATATCTTTGGCTTCACGCTTGTTCAAACCGACTTTTTCGAACATTAAGTCAGCTAGTTCCGCTTTTGTCAGTGTCATTGACATTTTTTGTTTATTTTCTGAGGGTTGCGCCGAATTTCTGAGACATTACTTCAACAAAATTGGCGACCACTTGGTCACACTCAACATCTGTCAAAGTCCTCTCAGTATCTTGCATAACTATACGAAACGCAAGGCTTTTTTTCCCGTTTTCGAGGTGTGGACCGCGGTAAAAGTCAAAAAGTGCAAAATCCACCAAATTAGCCATTTTTAGTGCATTTGCGACGTCGATGATGTGCTGTATTGATATTGAATCGTCAACCAAAATCGCTACATCCCGGCGCACTGCCTGCATTCGGGAGACGCCGCGAAAGCGAACATTTGCGGTATTTATGAGCGCGATTACGTCCATTTCAAATGCCAATGGTGCCATTGGCAGATCAAAATCCTGCTGCCAGCGTGGATGCAGCTCACCGATCCAGCCAATATTGGCCCCATTCAGCAGCAATGCCGCTGAGCGCCCCGGATGCAGTGCAGGGTGTGCCGATGTCTCAAAGCGCACGTCCACACCGCCAAGTAGCGATTCAACGTCACCCTTGAGCGTGAAAAAGTCCATCGCAACCGACTTATCTTCACCCCATTGCTCGGCGTGGCGGGCGCCGTAGACCAATCCGGCCACCCGCTCAGGCTGATTCGCCAGATTGGCGTCACCGCCGGTGAAACAGCGGCCGACTTCAAAAAACTTGGCGCGCGTCTCACCGCGATTGAGATTGTGTTGCAGGGTCGCAATCAGTCCGCCCAGCAAACTGGTGCGCATCACGCTCATTTGTTCGGCAATTGGATTGGCAAGCCGGATCGGACTGGCGTTGCCCATTAACCCGGTTTCCCAAGCCGTCGGCACGAAGCTGTAATTGATGACCTCCTGATAACCCAGGCCGACCAGTTCATGCCGCAGCCGGCTGTGCGAACGATATGCATCAGAAATGGCGGATATCGGCACCGATGCGATGGGCGCACTCGCAGGCACGTTTTCATAACCGTGGATGCGGGCGACTTCCTCGGCAAAATCCTCTTCAATATTCAGGTCAAAACGATAGGATGGCGGTGTCACCAGCATCGCGTGATCGGGCCCAGCATCAACCACCGCACAATTTAGGCGATCAAAGATACTTCGCATCTCAAGGTAATCAATCGACATGCCAATTATCGCCTGCACCCGCAACGGCCGCACCAGCACGGCGTCGCGAACAGGCAGCATTCCTGCGGCTTCGGTTATCGGACCGACTTTGGTTTGCGGTGTTCCACAAATCAAAATAGCCAACTCGGTTGCATATTCAATACCTTCACGCGCGGAGGCGGGATCAACGCCACGCTCAAAGCGAAATGCCGCGTCTGAATTGATGCCCAGCGCACGGGTTTTTCCCTGAATCACATCCGGGTCAAAATATGCAGCTTCGAAAAATATATTGGTTGTTACATCGGTGACCGACGACTCCAAACCGCCCATCACACCGCCCATGGCGATCGGCCCTTTGTCATCCGTGATCAGCAGCATATCCGGCTGCAATGACACGTGTTGGGCGTTAAGCAAATTCATCGTTTCTCCGGCGAGCGGAAAGCGCACGTTGATACCGCCGGAGAGTTTGTCGTTGTCAAACGCGTGCATCGGCCGGCCGCGCTCCAGCGTAAGGTAGTTGGTGATATCAACCAGAGGCGAAATCGATCGAAAACCGGCGCGCTCCAGACGACGTATCATCCACGCCGGGGTTGACGCTTTGGCGTTGATATTGGTGATCACCCGGCCCAAATAATTACCGCATGCGCCGGATGCGGTAATTTTTACGGCGCGTTCGACCGCGCAGTTGCTTGCAATAGCCGCCGTTTTCGGTGGTCGCAATGTCGCACCGGTGATGGCGGCGAGGTCGCGTGCAACACCAAGCATTGAAAGGCAATCGCCCCGATTGGGCGTCATTTTTAGCGTCAGCACCACGTCGTCCAGATCGAGATATTTGCGAATGTCCTCGCCTATCGGTGCGTCGAAAGGCAATGCAAGCAATCCGCCATGGTCATCTGTCAAGCCTAATTCGCGTGCTGAACAAAGCATGCCGTTCGATTC
>JANMNT010000370.1:0-10059 GCA_031368465.1 Burkholderiales bacterium | reverse complement strand
CGAAACCGAATTCAACTTCCAACGATAGTCATTGCGTCGCCATACAAAAACGCCGCACTTAAGTGCGGCGTTTTTGTATGGCGACGCAATGACTATCGTTGGAAGTTGAATTCGGTTTCGTAGTTGCGGCCTTCCGCGCCGGCATTAAATTTCCATTTCATCATTGCCGCCTGTACTTCACGATCGAACACGCGCGCCGGGCGAGCAGAAACAATGCTGACCTGGGTCGGGTCCCCTGCGGCATTGATATTGACGCGAGCCCGTACAAGTCCGTTTTCAACACTTTGGCGAACCGCCTCGCGTGGGAATCCCGGTTGTTCACGATTGAGTACGGTGACCGTCGTATCGGCGGCAGGTCTCGGCGCAACCGCTGCCACCACTGTTGCCGGGGACGCAGCAGCGACCGCGGCCGGCGCGGCCTGCACCGGCGCCACAACCGGTGCGGGTGCAGGTGTCGGCGGACGGGGGTCGGCTGCGACAGACTTGGCGGCATCAATCTTTGCAGGTCCGGCTGCATCCGGCTTTGCCGCGGCGTCGGGCTTTGCGCCGGACTCGCGGATGGACTTGAGGTCCGCCATATAGTCGACAGTTTTGCGGGGTGCGTAAAAATCCGGCTGCGTTTCCTGCTTGGATTGCACGGTCTTTAGTCGCTCTTCGGTGGTGACAACCCGTTCACTTTTGCCGCAGGCGGAGATCAAAACAAGCATCAGGCTGAAGGTAACCAACACGGTTGCACGCGCCGGGATATTGATAGTGGTGAACTGTCTGGCAGGCAATGCGTGTGGGCTCATGATCATCAGAATCAAAAAATATACGGGATGGTTGGGTATTAACCAGCGGTGATTTTACTGCAACCGCTTAACAATTGTGAATTGGGCAAACAAATTTGCCGACAGGTCATTCACAACCTCGCCTTTGTCGTTTTTGTCCCAGCCGGCGGCCAAGCCCATGCGGCGCACAAACTCATGATCCTCCGCGTCGAACGCGGCGATGGTAAACCCTGCCTTGATGAATTGCTCGCGTGTAAACGGCGAGCGGGCATCAGCCTGCGGCAGGAATTGCTTGTCGTTGGCCGCTTGTTTCGGCGCAAGGTTATAAATGACCATCAGTCCGCCCGGCGCCAATACTTGATAGACCGATCGTAGAAAGGCGTCATCGGTGACACCCAGGTCGATCAGTTGGTTTTTATTGGCGCGTCGCTCGGGCTTCAGGTATCCACGCTTGAGGGTGTTTTTCGACAGAATGAGTTGATATGGGCCGCCGCGTGTGACGATCTCGGCGATGGCCGTGTCCTTCGGCCAACGGCCGTGGGCAAGTGTCACCGTTCCCGGGCTGCCGCGGTAGATACCGCGCGCGGGTGCAACCACGCCTTGATCGGAAGGCTCCCGATAAAGCGCGCCAAGGTAGCTATCAGGGTCGACGCCGACGGTGTGTGCGCCAAGACTTGCAAGCAGTCGCAAATGGCCGATCGAACCATAACCAAAATCAAGGATGTGCGCGCTCTTTGGTTCGGTGAAGCCGTGTGTGGCCGCCAGATCAAGCGCGCGGACATACGCGAGCGGCGTGCCGTATTTGGTGAAGTAGTAACGGTATTCGTCAAGCTCGAGCGCGGCAAGTTTTTCGCGGCGTGCCGCGGGTAACGCAGCGGCCTCGGCCGGCGAAAAAAAATCGCGGGTATTATCATCACGAAAGGCGGTACGGGTGGCAACAGACGGCAGGGCGTCGGTGGCGCGAAGAAAACGTTTTGCCAAATCGGATGTCGCCAGCGGCATGAGAGCGGCGGCTTCGTCGACGAGTCGTTGCAGAGCCGCAGTCCGGGCGTTTTCAGCCGGTCTCGACGACGGCGATGAGGCTGTATTGACGGGCGCAACGATTGGCCGCTGTTGTGTGGCGCATCCCGCGAGCAATGACGCAAGCGCCATCGCAAGAAAGGTTCCGCCGTGTCTGTTTAGTTGCATCCGCATTGCTCGATTCTAGTCGATGCGGTAACCCGCGGAATATTTCACGTGGAAATTTGTCCGGGAGGGCGTATCCGGGTCGGCATTGGGTTCAGGGTTGGGTCGAGCATCGCAATCCGTTTCATTCTGTTTCCGGCTCGGTCACGACGTAGCCTTTTTGGCGTAACTTTGCCAAATAACCTTCTGGCGTGACGAGTTGTGCGATGGGCAGGACTGCAACCGTGACTGCATTTTTTGCCAGGGCCGTTTCCGCGCTGGTAAGCCAGAGTGTTTCGAGCTGCGCCGGAATATTCTGTGCGCCAAGCGTTTTGACAAACGACGCGTTGGTAATCGCCTCCTGGCATGCGGCTCGTTGGTCGGAAACGGGCAAGCGGCGCAATTGGTCAACATCACCAACCGCCCAAGCCCGGGCGCGTGACCGCATGGCGTCAAGATCGGTCTCAATGCGCGCGATGGTTTTGGCAAAACAATCAAGATCTGCCAATCGATTTGCGCGGAATTCCTTTAGTGCTGAACGCGCGTTATTGACCGGTGGCTCCAATTTGAGCTCGGTAATCTTTACACGGTGCTTTTTTGCGCTTTCGTTGATCACCGGCCAAACCGGATTGGTATTGGTGAGTCCGGACTTGCGAATCGCCTTTGAATACAAATGCAGCGCGGCAAACATCGGCCGCCATCGTTCGATATCAGCGTCCTCGCTGTCGGTGTTGTACTGGTCAACGTATTTGTCGCGCAGCAACAGCCAACGCGGATACAGGTCGGGCGGGACAATGTCCTTGAGCATGGCGTTATCCGGACTTTTCCGCGCTTCCATTGCCGATGGCAGCATGGTCAGCGCCGTAAAATAGCCGATCTGTTTCATCGACACACTGATGGCGGGTTCACCGAGCACTTCCTGTGACTGTGCGATGACAGCTTTGAGACTTTTGGCGCGCCAGACCATATTTTGCGGAACGGGCATTTGTGTGCCGACAATCCAGAGCACGTTATTGCCACGCGATACCTTCCACATGCCCGGACCCGGTTGTTCGCCGACGATCAGCAATGTTTCGGTATCGGTTGGCGGTGGCACCGGTGTATTTGCCGGCGGCGATGGGTTCGCCAGTGCGGCGGTGGCCGCTGCAAGGGAAAGGCTCAGGATTAGAACGATCGGTAGCGGTGACATTTACTTAAAAATTGAGAAGTCCGGGGTTGTAATCGACTGCTGAATCGGTTGATAGTTCCGCCCGACATCAGAAACGGACAAGCCGGGTTTCCCCGGCTTGTCCGTTTCTAAAACGGAGAATCAGCCACGAGGGCGACAACAATTGGGCGCCGGATGGCGAACTATGCCGCCTTGCCGATCAGTTCCCGCAATACGTATGGCAGGATACCGCCGTGCAGGTAGTAGTCAACCTCAATCGGGGTATCAATACGCAACAATAAGGTGGTTGCGTGTTTGCTGCCGTCCTTGCGCGTAATGGTAAGCGTCACGTCCATTTGCGGCTTGATACCATTTTCAATCCCGGTGATGTCAAAGGTCTCGTCGCCTTTGAGTTCCAACGTTTCTGCAGATTCACCGTTCTTGAATTGGCACACCAACACGCCCATTCCAACCAGGTTGGAGCGATGGATGCGTTCAAAACTCTTGGCAATAACGGCTTTCACGCCGAGCAATTGTGTGCCTTTGGCCGCCCAATCACGCGATGAGCCGGTGCCGTATTCTTCACCGCCAAAAACAACGGTCGCTGTGCCGGCCGCGACGTATTGCATGGCGGCGTCATAAATCGATGTTTGTTCACCGCCCGGTTGCAGCAGTGTGAAGCCGCCCTCGATACGTGATTTGTCGGCATTCAACGGTAGCATCAAATTCTTGATGCGCACGTTGGCAAATGTGCCGCGCATCATCACCTCGTGATTGCCGCGACGCGCACCATAGCTGTTGAAATCGGGCTTCAATACTTTATGGTTGATCAGGTACTTTCCGGCTGGCGAAGAGTCCTTGATGGAGCCGGCGGGTGAGATGTGGTCGGTGGTCACCGAGTCGCCAAAAATGCCGAGTGCGCGCGCACCTTTGACATCGTGTGCAACACCAGCCGACATGCCGAAGTTGTCGCCGAAAAATGGTGGTTCGGCAATGTAAGTCGAAGTCGGCCAATCGTACACCTGTCCGTCAACCCCTTTGATGTTCTGCCAAAGCGGGTTGTCTGCGCCAAGATTTGAATACAGACATCGATACGTTTCTGGGTCTTTGGCGAAGTTCATGACCGCAGCGACCTCCGCACTGGTTGGCCAGATGTCTTTCAGGAATACCGGACCGTTGGTGCCGTGCCCGACCGGTTCGGTTTCGAGATCCTTCAGCACGGTTCCGGCAATGGCATAGGCCACCACCAACGGTGGTGACGCCAGAAAATTCGCGCGGATATTCGGATGTATGCGCGCTTCGAAATTGCGATTGCCGGACAACACCGCCGCCGCCACCAAATCGTTTGCTTGAATTGACTCGTTGAATGGCGGCGTCAGGTCGCCTGCGTTGCCGATACAGGTGGTGCAGCCATAACCCGCCAGGTAAAAGCCCAGTTGTTCGAGATACGTCAACAGTCCGGCCTTGGTCAGGTAGTCGGTGACCACCCGCGAACCGGGCGCCAGTGAGGTCTTGATATGTGGCGCAACCTTCAATCCTTTTTCAACCGCCTTTTTCGCCAGCAATCCTGCCGCCAACAAAACGCCCGGGTTGGATGTGTTGGTACACGAGGTGATGGCGGCAATCAACACATCGCCGGAACCAAGGTCGACACCACCTTTGGTTGGAAATCGTTTATCAAGGTCGTCAGCCGATTTGGCGAATCCATTTTCGGCAACCGGCTTGGAAAACAGCGACGCAAATTGTGACTTCATATTGCCCAATTCAATTCTGTCCTGTGGCCGTTTCGGGCCGGCTAGTGATGCACGGACTGAATCGAGATCAAATTCGAGTGTCGTTGAATATTGACAATCACCCTTCATCGGCACGCCATATAAACCCTGTGCCTTGAAGTAGCTACTGAATGCATCGAGTTCCTCTGCGGTGCGGCCGGTCGACTTGAGATAATCAACAGTGGTGTCGTCAACCGGGAAAAATCCCATGGTCGCACCGTACTCGGGTGCCATGTTGGCGATGGTGGCGCGATCGGGCAGCGCGAGCGACGCCGTGCCAGGGCCGAAAAATTCGACAAACTTGCCAACCACCTTTGCCTTGCGCAGCAATTCGGTTATGGTCAAAACGAGGTCGGTTGCGGTCACGCCCTCGCGCAATTTGCCGGTGAGATTTACGCCGACCACATCCGGTGTCAGGAAATACACCGGCTGCCCGAGCATGCCGGCTTCGGCCTCGATGCCGCCGACGCCCCAGCCGACCACGCCGATACCGTTGATCATGGTGGTGTGTGAGTCGGTTCCAACCAGTGTGTCCGGGTAATAAACGCCGGACTTGCTGTGTACGCCGCGTGCGAGGTACTCAAGGTTGACCTGATGCACAATACCGATGCCGGGTGGCACGACTTTGAATGTGTCGAACGCCTGCATCCCCCACTTCATGAATTGGTAACGCTCAACGTTGCGTTGAAATTCGAGTTTCATATTCAGGTCGAGCGAGTCTGCGGTACCGTAGTTGTCAACTTGTACCGAGTGATCGACCACCAGATCAACGGGAACCAATGGCTCGATCATTTTTGGATTCTTGCCCATCTTGCTGACCACGCCGCGCATCGCCGCTAGGTCGGCCAACAACGGAATGCCGGTAAAGTCCTGCAACACCACGCGGGCGACAATAAATGGAATCTCGTTTGAGCGCTGATCGCCGGGCTGCCAGTTGGCGAGTTGCTTTACGTGTTCTTCCGTGACTTTTTTGCCGTCAACATTTCTCAATACGGCCTCAAGCACAATCCGGATCGATACCGGCAGCTTTGCCACGTTTGGGTAGGTCTTGGCGAGTTCAGGCAATGAATAAAACTGACCGTTTTTTCCGGACGCCAACTTAAATGACTGCAGTGTGTTGTGGGTGTTGTGGGACATGCTGATTCCTTTAGAGGCGGGAACGACGTAACGGCAGATTTGATGGGATTGGTAATTTTAAGGCCATTGTCGGCTTAATTGCGTGAAACAAAAGGGCTGTCGCGTGATGACATCCGCCCATGCGCGACTTGTTCTATCAAGGCTGTTCGTCAGGAACACGAACAAATCCTTCCATCAACACCCGCGCGCTGCGGCTCATGATGGCTTTGGTCACCTGCCATTCGCCATCCACCAATGCCGCCTCGGCGCCGACCCGAAGGGTGCCGGATGGGTGACCAAATCTGACCGCGGATCGTGGAACACCCCCGGCAGCGAGATTGACGACGGTGCCGGGAACGGCTGCCGCCACACCGATGGCAACCGCCGCCGTACCCATCATGGCGTGATGCAGCTTTCCCATTGACATCGCACGAACCAGCAAGTCGACATCACCGGCGGCGACCGGCTTGCCACTGGACGACACATAGTCGGCCGGTTTTGCGACGAATGCGATTTTCGGCGTGTGTTGGCGTTCGGCAGCCTCGCTGACGTTTTTGATGAGCCCCATTTTGATTGCGCCTTGGGCACGAATTGTTTCAAACATTGCCAGCGCGGTTGCGTCGCCAGTGAGGGCATCCGGCAATTCGCGTCCGGTATAACCGATGGCATTGGCATTGACAAAAATGGTCGGGATACCGGCATTGATCATGGTCGCCTTCAACACACCGACGCCCGGTACATCGAGGTCATCAACCAAATTGCCGGTTGGAAACATTGCGCCGCCCGCACCGGGTTCTTCCGCCGCCGGGTCCATGAATTCCAATTGCACTTCGGCTGCCGGAAAGGTGACGCCATCCAATTCGAAATCACCGGTCTCCTGCACCTGACCATTGGTCACCGGCACATGCGAGACGATGGTTTTGCCGATGTTGGCTTGCCAGATGCGCACAATTGCGATGCCATTGGCGGGAATTCGGCTGGCGTCAACCAGACCATTGCTGATTGCGTAGGGGCCAACGGCGGCGGACAGATTGCCACAGTTGCCGCTCCAGTCAACAAACGGCTGGTCGATCGATACCTGCCCAAACAAATAGTCCACATCATGATCTGCGCGAAGACTTTTCGACAGGATGACCGCCTTGCTGGTGCTCGATGTTGCCGCCCCCATGCCGTCAATTTGTTTGCCGTACGGATCCGGGCTGCCAATCACGCGCAATAATAATTGATCCCGCGCCGCGCCGGGCACTTGTGCCTTCTGCGGCAGGTCGGTCAATTTGAAAAACACACCCTTGCTGGTGCCGCCGCGCATGTAGGTGGCGGGGATGCGGATTTGCGGTGTTTTTGGCGGGGACATTTTTATGCGGCCTTTGCCGATTCCAAAAAGTCTTTGGCGAACCGCTGCAATACGCCACCCGCCTCGTAGACCGAAACCTCTTCAGCGGTATCGAGCCGGCAAATGACCGGTACATCGATGCGTTCGCCGTTGGTACGCGTGACAGCGAGTGTCAACAATGCGCGTGGGGTTCGCGCGCCGACCACATCGTAGGTTTCCGTGCCATCGAGGGCCAGCGTCAAACGCGTGGTGCCCGGCATGAACTCAAGCGGCAACACGCCCATGCCGACCAGATTTGTGCGGTGAATACGCTCAAATCCTTCGGCCGCGATCGCCTCAACACCCGCCAGGCGCACCCCTTTTGCCGACCAATCGCGTGACGAGCCCTGGCCATAGTCGGCCCCGGCGATGATGATCAACGGCTGCTTGCGTGCCATGTAGGTTTCAATCGCCTCCCACATGCGGGTGACCTTGCCTTCTGGTTCGATGCGCGCCAGTGAGCCGCGCTTGACGACGCCATCTACGACCGCCATTTCGTTGGTGAGCGTCGGGTTGGCAAAGGTCGCGCGCTGCGCCGTCAGGTGGTCGCCACGATGTGTTGCGTACGAATTGAAGTCTTCCTCGGGCAGGCCCATCTTGGTCAGGTATTCGCCAGCCGCACTGTTGGCCATGATGGCGTTCGACGGTGAAAGGTGATCGGTGGTGATGTTATCGCCCAATACCGCCAGCGGCCGCATGCCTGTCAGCCCGCGCGGGCTTGCGAGCGCACCCTCCCAGTAGGGCGGGCGGCGGATGTAGGTGCTTTCGCCACGCCAGTCATAAAGCGGACTGACCCTGGTTGCGCTGCTTGCACGGCCTTCAAACATCGGAAAATAAACCTTGCGAAATTGCTCGGGCTTGACGCTCGATGCAACGATGGCATCAATTTCTTCATCCAACGGCCAAAGATCCTTGAGCAAAATCGGTTTGCCGAGACTGTCGGTGCCAAACGAATCTTTTTCGATATCAAAACGCACGGTGCCGGCGATTGCATAGGCGACCACCAAAGGCGGCGACGCCAGAAACGCCTGCTTCGCATAGGGATGGATGCGGCCGTCAAAGTTGCGATTTCCCGACAGCACGGCGGTGGCGTATAAATCACGATCGACGATTTCCTGCTGAATCTTGGGGTCGAGTGCGCCGGACATGCCATTACACGTGGTACAGGCAAACGCGACGATGCCGAAACCGAGCGCTTCCAGTTCGCCCATCAAACCCGCTTCTTCAAGATACAACGCGACGGTTTTGGAGCCCGGCGCAAGCGAAGATTTCACCCAGGGTTTGCGCGTCAGACCGGCACGATTTGCGTTGTGTGCGAGCAGGCCGGCGGCAATCACGTTGCGTGGATTGGACGTATTGGTGCAGCTGGTGATCGCAGCGATGATCACGGCGCCATCGGGCATCTTGCCGGGTACATCGTCCCATTTGTTGGCGATTCCCTTGCTGGCAAGGTCAGTTGTCGCCACGCGGGCGTGGGGATTCGACGGACCCGCCACGTTGCGCACGACTGTCGAAAGATCAAACGTCAACAGCCTCTCATAAACGACGTCCTTGAGCGCGTTTGCGTCGGCTCCGGACCAAAGTCCCGCCACACGTGCGTAGTGTTCGACCAACTTGACCTGCGCGTCATCACGACCCGTCAACTTCAGGTAAATAATCGTTTGCTGATCGATGGAAAACATCGCCGCCGTGGCACCATACTCGGGCGCCATATTGGAAATCGTCGCGCGATCCCCCAGCGTAAGTGCGGCCGCACCAACGCCATAAAATTCAAGGTATGCACCGACCACTTTTGATTTGCGCAAAAATTCGGTCATGGCCAGCACCACGTCGGTTGCCGTGATGCCCGGTTGCGGGCGGCCTGACAGTTCAACGCCGACAATTTCGGGAAGTCGCATCCATGACGCCCGACCGAGCATGACATTTTCGGCTTCGAGCCCACCGACGCCGATGGCAATCACACCCAATGCGTCGACATGCGGGGTATGACTGTCTGTGCCCACGCAGGTATCCGGGAACGCAACGCCATTTTGTGCATGGATGACGGGCGACATTTTTTCCAGATTGATCTGGTGCATGATGCCGTTGCCGGCCGGAATCACATCGACATTGTGGAACGCGTTTTTTGTCCAGTCGATGAAATGAAAGCGGTCTTCGTTTCGACGGTCTTCAATCGCGCGATTTTTTTCGAATGCCTGCGGATCAAATCCGCCGCACTCGACCGCCAATGAGTGATCGACAATCAGCTGCACCGGCACCACCGGATTGACCTTGGCGGGATCACCGCCTTGATCGGCGATAGCATCACGTAAGCCCGCAAGATCGACCAGCGCGGTCTGGCCGAGAATGTCATGACACACGACACGCGCCGGGAACCACGGAAAGTCGAGCTCGCGTTTGACCTCGATGATCTGCTTCAAGCAGTCGCTGATGATGGCCGGGTCGGCGCGCCGCACGATGTTCTCGACGTGCACGCGCGCGGTGTAGGGCAGCTTGTCCCAGGCCCCCGGGCTGATGTCGTTGACGGCGGCACGCGCGTCGAAATAGTCGAGTTGGGTGCCGGGCAGTGGCTTGCGGTATTGCGAGTTCATGATGCTGGGTCGCTCTGTTTAGCCGCGGTCTTTGAGCGGCACGAACTTCTGATCTTCGGGGCCGTTGTAATTGGCGCTCGGGCGAATAATCTTGCCGTCGATGCGCTGCTCGATAACGTGTGCGGAC
>JANMNT010000367.1:0-3997 GCA_031368465.1 Burkholderiales bacterium | reverse complement strand
CACCTCGACGACGGCATTGTTGCGGCCGAGGGTGATCCCTTCTTCGATTGTCTCGGCGCTCGAACCGTAGAGCCAGATGTTATCGGTCAGATTTGGTGCGCCGAGCGCGCGGTTGCCTTTTCCATCGATACCATGGCAGGCCGCACAAACCGCAAATTTATTCTTGCCCTTTGCAGCCATGCCCACGTCATGCTGCAATCCAGACAATGAGCGGACATATTGTGCGACGGCCTTAATGCCTTCAGGTCCACCCAGCGCATCACCAAGCGGCGGCATGACACCATTGCGACCTGCCGTCAGCGTCGCCTTGATCGTGGCAGGATCACCGCCATATAGCCAGTCTTTATCGGTCAGATTTGGAAAGCTTTTACTGCCAACTGCTGCCGAGCCATGGCATTGCGCGCAGTAGTTCAAAAAAAGCCGCTGGCCGATCTCCACAGCCTGTTTGTCCTTTGCGAGGTCCGCGATCGCCACGGCAGAGTACTTCGCAAATATTGGTCCAAACTCGGTATCAGCTTGTTTCATTTCCTGTTTATATTGCCCCGCTGATGACCAGCCGAACGAGCCGGCGAAATTGCCGAGCCCCGGATAGACGGCAAGGTAGACAATCGAAAAAATCAGCGTCAGGTAAAAAAGCCACTTCCACCAGCTTGGCAGCGGGTGGTTGTATTCCTGCAGATCTCCGTCCCAGACGTTGCCATGCAGGGCGACTTTTTCACCTTTTGGCAATCGTTTGGTCGTCATCAGCTTGAGCAAAACGCCGCAGGCGATTATCGAGACCACCGAAATGATGACAATGTACCAGTGCCAAAACTCGCTTAGATGCTTTTCCATCATTTGTCCTTAGTGTTTGGCGAGCGGGCGCGAATTGACGGCAGGCTCACCGATGTCGTCATCGGCAAACGGCAACATGGCGGCTTCCTGAAAGCGCGCGCGGTTCTTGCCGCTCCATGCCCAAAGCACGATGCCGATGAACACCAGGAAAGAAATCAATGTGACGATTGAGCGAAGTGTGGTCAGATCCATGTTGGATTCCTTTCGTTATTTGGTTTTGAGCGCCGTGCCAAGCACTTGCAGATAGGCAATCAAGGCGTCTTCCTCGGTCTTGCCCTTGACGTCGGCTGCGGCATTTGCGATTTCTTCGTTTGTATAAGGCACACCCACTGTGCGCAAGGCGTTCATGCGTGGTGCCATTTGCGCCGGATCAATCGTGCTTTTTTGCAGCCAGGTATAGGCGGGCATATTCGATTCCGGCACCAGGTCGCGTGGCTGGCGAAGATGCAGCCGATGCCACTCATCGCTGAATTTGCCGCCGACGCGGTGCAAGTCCGGGCCGGTGCGTTTGCTGCCCCACTGAAACGGATGGTCGTAGACAAATTCGCCCGCCACTGAGTAATGGCCATAACGCTCGGTTTCAGCGCGGAATGGCCGGATCATCTGTGAGTGGCAGTTGTAACAACCCTCGCGGATATAGATGTCGCGGCCGGCAAGTTGCAGCGGTGTGTAGGGTTTCAGGCCGGCCACCGGCTGGGTCAGATCCTTTTGGAAAAACAACGGCACAATTTCGACCAGTCCGCCAACGGCAATGACCAGAATGACCAAAATGATCATGAGCCCGACATTGCGTTCAATATGTTCGTGTGTGAACTTCACTTCAATCTCCCTGTGCAATGGCGGGTTGGGCGCTGCCAGGCGGCAAGTGTGTCGTCAGCAAATCCGGGATCGGTGCGTCATAGGCGTTACCAAGCGCAATCGTCCGCGCAACGTTGTAGGCCATGATCAACATGCCGGTAAAGAACATCAGCCCGCCCACCAGTCGAATGGTCCAATACGGATAACTCGCCTTGACGCTCTCAACAAAGGTGTAAGTCAAGGTGCCGTCGCTGTTGACCGCGCGCCACATGAGGCCCTGCATGACGCCCGACACCCAAAGGGCGGAAATATAAAGAACGATGCCGAGTGTGGCGATCCAGAAATGCATTGAAATCAGTTTTACCGAATACATTTCTTTGCGACCAAACAAACGCGGAATCAGGTAGTACATCGCGCCAAATGAAATGAACGCCACCCAACCAAGTGCACCCGAGTGGACGTGGCCGACAATCCAGTCGGTGTAGTGGGCCAAGCCGTTGACCGTCTTGATCGACAACATCGGGCCTTCAAAGGTCGACATGCCGTAGAACGAAAGTGAGACGATCAAAAATTTCAGGATCGGGTCGTCACGTAATTTGTGCCAGGCACCAGAGAGCGTCATGATGCCGTTGATCATGCCGCCCCATGATGGCGCCAGCAGAATCAGCGAAAACATCATTCCCAATGATTGCGCCCAATCCGGCAGGGCGGTGTAATGCAGATGGTGCGGACCGGCCCACATATAGGTAAAAATCAGCGCCCAAAAATGCACCACTGACAGTCGATAGGAATAGACCGGGCGCTCGGCTTGTTTGGGCACGAAGTAATACATGATGCCGAGGAAACCCGCCGTCAGGAAAAAGCCCACGGCGTTGTGTCCATACCACCATTGGATCATCGCGTCCTGCACGCCGGCATACGCGGAATAGGATTTCCACATGCTTGCAGGCACGGCGGCACTATTAACCAAATGCAAAACCGCCACCGTCAAAATAAACGCGCCGTAGAACCAGTTGGCGACATAAATGTGCGGCACACGGCGGCGCATGATGGTGCCAAAAAAGACGATCGCATAACTCACCCAGGTAACGGTGATCAGGATATCGATCGGCCATTCGAGTTCGGCGTATTCCTTGCCACTGGTGATGCCCAATGGCAGCGTGATCGCCGCCAGCACAATCACCAGTTGCCAACCCCAGAAGTGCAGTGCGGCAAGCTTGTCAGAAATCAACCGCACTTGGCAGGTGCGTTGCACCACGTAGTAGGAGGTGGCAAACAGCGCACAACCACCAAAGGCAAAAATCACCGCGTTGGTATGCAGCGGCCGTAGTCGGCCATAAGACAGCCAATCGACACCAAACGTCAGATCCGGCCAGATGAGCTGGGACGCGATGATCACGCCAACCAGCATGCCGACCACCCCCCAAACAATGGTCATGATGGCGAACTGTCGCACAACCTTATAGTTATATGTGTTGACGGTATCTTGCATATCACAGTCCTTATTGTCGAAATAGCAGCATTGCGCGCTTGGGCAACAGCGAGCCTGCCCGCATGATTGCAGCTTGGAAAAGCGGTATGTTGATATGGATCAAATCAGTGTTCATCGAGCATCAAATTTTGTTTTGCGGATGGATTGACAAAGGCGGCATGGTGTTGTCATCCCGTGGTGGTGGCGGCCGGTCATCGTCGATCAGAATGCGCTGCCCCGGCCCGTCGAGGTCGTCAAACTGGCCGCTGCCCGCCGCCCACCAGAACACGGCGCCGATACCGAGCGCGATCAGAACCGACATGGGTATCAGGATCCAGAGCGATTCCATGACCATAACCTTGACGCGTTGATCACCACCACCAATGAACTCGCGGCCATGCCGACGGCGGCGATAAACGGCGTCACCAGGGCGCAAAATGCCAGCGGCAGCGCAACCGCGTTGTAGGCGAACGCCCAGCCGAGATTTTGCCGGGTGATAACAAGTGTCTTTCCGGCCCTTGCAAAGGCATCACCAATACAAATGAACAGCTGCTGTTTGCCTTCGTCAAGTACGGCGTCGGACGAGAGTCTGGTCAGCGATGCGCCCGAGGCAAGGCCGATACCGGCATCGGCGGCGGCCAGCATCGGTGCGTCATTCATGCCATCACCAATGGCAACCACGCGGCGGCCTTGTGCCTGCAGCGCCAAAATATAGTCGCGCTTGTCCGCAGCCGATTGTGATGCGCGAACCCGTCCGGCATCCAAACCACATGCGCTGGCGACTGCGTTAACCACGTCGGTGCGGTCGCCGGAAAGCATATGTACGTCGAGGCCATCGGCTTCAAGTGCCGCGATTGTGTTGACGGCGTTTGGCCGCACCGCATCGTCAAACAC
>JANMNT010000356.1:0-3655 GCA_031368465.1 Burkholderiales bacterium | reverse complement strand
CAAGTGCCGAGTGGACCAAAGGCAACTGGGCGAATAACCTGGTGATGTACTACGATCGTGCCTACAAGGAAACCGACGTCGTGCGTGCGGCCGGTAATCCGAATGCCATTCGTGAGGTTGCACCGTTCACAACCTATGACTTGCAGACCGCCTACACCGGCTTCAAGAACCTCAAGTTGTTGGGTGGTATTCGCAATCTGATGGATAAAGAGCCTCCGTTCAAAGCCAACTCAACAGAAGGCTACGATGTGGAGCGTGACAATCCACGCGGACGTTTCTTCTACGTGCAGGCAAACTACTCGTTCAAGTAACCTGAACAAAGCAGTTAAACAAAAAGGGCCGCAAGGCCCTTTTTGTTGTTTGCAGCACTAGCTTGGACCGCCTTGGAAAGGCCCACTGAAATGCCTATGTTAGCGGGCCGATGTCCGGCAATATTGACGACAAGCAAGCGTTTGCAACGGATCGCAACAAAATAAGGCATTCCGGCGTTCTCACCATGCTGTGAGCACCACCCAGCCAGCAACGCCGGCGTGCGACGGCAACTGCGAGGCGATTCCAAAAGGTCTTTTACGCATCCGAGATGAGGAGGATTATTCCCGCTGGGTACGCTGGCGAACTGTACTGACGCTAAGAAACACATAACGTGTGGTCTGGAATTTGTGCGCGTTCGCCAGCACACGAAGTCGGTGTGCCTCACCTTCATCATGTGCGGCTCGCGCGCTGAAAGTTCCCAACTCAGATCAAATAAGTCCCTCGTGTAGCTGGAGATTTTTATGACACAAATGCAATCCGTAGCCTTCCGTGCCATGGCCTCTACAACCGGGGTTTGGGGGACTCTGTTGGAACAAACGGGCGGGGCGGGTCGGCCTATCCGGGCTTCCGGACGCACCGTTCTCCGACGTTCCCAAAACGACTTCGGTTGGTTTATACTTCCCACCGGTCGTGTTCGTCGCAGCACCCCCCTCGTTGACCAGTAGGCCGTTTACATCGGCAATTTTTGTTCTATCGCTTGCAGCCGCACATGCACGGCTATATTGGAGATTCTATGCAGATGATTCTTGCTCGTATTTTGGTTTGTATCGCGTTTTTTGGCTTGGGCAGCATGAGCGCATCGATCACCGCACAAACCCCGGCCGCGACACCCGCCGCCGCACCCGCCGACGCCAAACCCGCTGACGCAACACCAGCCCCGGCCGCCGCAGCTGCAAAAGCGCCGGCCAAAAAACTGACCGCTGCTGAAGAGAATCCATTCGGCCTTGCAGCTATGTTGGAGCACGGCGATATGGTCGCCAAGATCACGTTGTTTATCATGGTGGTGATGTCGATGGGTAGCTGGTACATCATTTTCACCAAGCTTTACGAGGGTAGCAAAATCACCCGTGAAGCAAAGGCGGCTGACGCAACATTCTGGGCGGCAGGCAGCGTCCGCGCCGGTGCAGACACCCTGAAGGAAGACAGCCCGTTCAGGTTTGTCGCCGAAAAAGGTATTGAAGCGACCCAAAAACACACCGGACTGCTGGGACAAATTGATTTGTCGACATGGGTATCAATGGGCATCAGCCGCGCCATCGATAACGTGCAAAGCCGTATGGGCGATGGCATGGCATTCCTGGCAACCGTTGGTTCGACCGCGCCGTTTGTGGGTTTGTTTGGTACGGTATGGGGTATTTACAACGCGCTGGTAAAGATCGGCGTGACCGGTCAGGCGTCGATTGACAAAGTTGCCGGCCCGGTTGGCGAGGCGCTAATCATGACGGCAATTGGCTTGGCCGTGGCCGTGCCTGCCGTGCTCGGTTATAACTTCATCGTTCGTAAAAACAAAACCAGCATGGATGCAGTGCGCGCGTTTGGCGCCGACGTTCACGCGGTACTGGTCGCGTCTGCAAACCTCAAGAAGTAAGGCGCCAACATGGGCATGCAGATTGGTTCTTCCGAAGGCGACGAGGAACTGAACTCAACCATCAACACCACGCCGCTGGTCGACGTGATGTTGGTGTTGTTGATTATTTTCCTCATTACAATTCCGGTCGTGACGACGTCGGTTAAGGTTCAGCTGCCACTTGAAAAAAATGCGCTGCGCGAAACCAAGCCGGAGAACATTATTCTCTCGGTTGGTATTAATGGCAGGTTGTTTTATTACGACGCAGAGGTCAAGAGTTCTGAGGACTTGAAGGACAAGCTTCGGCGCGCACGCGATGACGCCAAGCGCGCCGACAAGCCGCCACCTGAAATTCACATCCGTGGCGACGCCAATACACCCTATGAGCCGATTGGTCGCGCAATTTTGGCGATTCAGGAAGTTGGCCTGACCAAGGTGTCGTTTGTAACCGACCCGACCACCAATTAATCAAACAGGGTTGGCTATTGCCGGCCCTGTAATGAACCCGGAGAAACACCATGGGGATGAACGTAGGCCCAAGTAGCGGTTCGGCAGATCCAGAACCGATGATGGATATCAACACCACGCCGCTTATCTACGTGATGCTGGTTTTGATCATCATGTTGATCATCACCATCCCAATCCAACTGCACTCGGTCAATATGGAGATGCCGGTTGGCACGCCACCAACCGCGGAAAAGCCGCAGGAGGTGCGTGTTGATATCGACAAGACCGGGCAAATTTATTGGAACGGTGTTGTTGTTGATCGCGCAACCCTGGACGCAAACATGGTTGAAACGGCCAAAATTTCACCGCAGCCGAATCTGTTGGTGCGCCCCGACAAGGGTGCCAAATACGATAACGTGGCCTTCGTTCTGGCAAATTCGCAACGGCGCGGTCTGAGCAGACTGGCGATTATTGGCAGCGAGCAGTACCGCTGATCGTTTTGAATCGCAACGACATTCGGCGGCTTTGCGTATTAAAGGCAAAACCGAAGAGCAAGGAATTAATGGTGGAGACCAGTTCATGAGTTCGGCCAATATAGAAACAGAAGGTATGATCGTGATGTCCGGCTGGGCGCAAAAGCAGCGCAACCCGCGCAAGCACATGGCTGGCATCGCTTTTGTCATCGGCATCCACGCCCTGGTGCTGTGGATGATCCTGAGCGGTGCCGGGCAGACGTTTATGAAGAAAGTGGTGCCCAAGTCGATTGTCGAGGTGATCCTGCCACCTGAGCCACCGCCACCGCCGCCCCCGCCACCCCCAAAAGTGCAGCCAAAGCTCGATACCCCGCCGCCGCCGCCGGACACTTACGTCCCGCCACCTGAGGTGGCACCGACCGTGACATCGAATGCGCCGGTGATCGCGGCCACTTCGGTTGCACCACCGCCGCAGGCCGTTTATGTTCCGGCACCACCGGCGCCAGCCCGGCCGACCGGTCCGCGTGGTTTCGGCTCGATTACCAACCGCAAGGAGTGTGTCGCGGCATTCCAAGCGTCGTTCCCGCGCGAGGCCAGACGTGGTGGTCAAGAGGGTTCGGTCACGCTTGCGGTCACGGTTGGTCCGGATGGCAAGGCAACCGGCGTTGAGGTGGTCAATTCCAATCCCCGCCGTGTTTTTGATCGTGCGGCAATGGGTGTGATCAGTGCCGGCTCTTGCAGGTTTGAGACTGACACCGCCGGCTATACCGCACAACTCGCCATTTCGTACAAATTGTCCGGTGAAGGTGAAGAGTAATTTGTTTCATTGGCCTGCAGAAACCCCGCTGCGGCGGGG
>JANMNT010000325.1:0-2763 GCA_031368465.1 Burkholderiales bacterium | reverse complement strand
TCCCGCCGCTGCAAAGCGCCGCACGTGCGCAATGTTATCGCTGGCTGATTTATCTGACCAATACGCTGCAGGCGGAATTGATGCACTACTTTTATCCGGACCGTCTGGGTGGTGACCACGCCGATGTGATTCAGGCGCGCGCCACCGCAAGGGTGATGTCGATGCTCGATATTCTCGACGCACAAATGGCGAAATCCGGCGGGCCGTTTCTGCTCGGCGCGCAATATACAATTGCCGACATCTTTCTGTTCATGATGTGCCGTTGGACACGCAACATGCCGAACCCGGCGCGCAACCGTCCGAACCTCGGTGCATTTCTTGACATGATGAGCCGCCGCCCGGCGGTGATTCGAATGCATGATCAGGTAAAGCTTGCAAAGCCCTGGTATTAGTTTTTGGGAGTGGTCATGAAAATCGCTGTGTTTATCACCGGTGGCACATTTGACAAGGAATACAACGAGCTCAATGGCGAGTTGTATTTCAAAAAGACCCACGTGCCGGAAATGCTCGGCATGGGCCGCTCGCTGCTCGCCACACGGGTTGAAACATTGATGATGAAAGACAGCCTGTTCATGACCGACGACGATCGAGATGTCATCGTCAAGGCGTGCAAAAAGGCCAAAGAGCACGCGATCATCATCACCCACGGTACCGACACCATGGAACAGACCGCGCGTTATCTGGCCGCGCGCATCAAAAACAAAACGGTCGTGTTGACCGGCGCGATGGTGCCGTACAAATTTGGTTCATCGGACGGGTTGTTTAACCTCGGCAGCGCGTTGGCGTACGCCCAGGTATTGCCGGCGGGTATTTACGTGGCGATGAATGGCCAGTTTTTTGCCTGGGACAATGTCGTCAAGAACAAGAAAAAAGGCGTGTTTGAGGCGCGCACCAGCGGCACTGCAAAGCCCTAACCGCCGCCACCACGACCAGCCGTCGCGCACCGTTACAAATCGCGATCCTGCGTTGCAACCGGCGAGGCTATAGTTCGGCGTCGCATTGGATTGTTCAACTGGGGATAAACATGTCAGGAATCCGGCCGATTGTTATTCTGGTTTTTTGCAGTTGGGTCCCGGTCGTGGCATGGGCCAACGCCGACGTCGATAAATCGCGTGCGGCATTCACGGCGGGGTTGGCCGCCGTGAAGTCGGCAGACAACGCCGGCGCGGTAACGCAGTTTCGATCGGCTCTGGCGTTACGACCCACCCACCCCGGCCTCATGATCAGGCTCGCCTCTGTGTTGGCCGCCACCGGCGAGATCGACGAGGCCGCCGCCCTGCTCAAGCGCGCTGCCGCCACCGGGCAAGCGATGAAGATAGTCGATCAACCCGCTTATCAGCCGTTAAAGAACCACCCGCTATTTCTGGACGCCGTGGCGCGTGCCAGACAAAATTTGCAACCGATCGGCAGCGGCACCGTTGTCGTCACCGGGCTGCCATCCGGCCTGATCCCCGAAGGTGTCGCCCACCACAATGGTGCGACCTTCGTTTCGAGCGTTGCAACCGGCCGGATATTCCGAATCGACGGCGACAAATCCGCAACGCCGCTGAAGGCAGACGCATCGTTTGGCAGCTTGGGGCTTGCCATCGACAGCAATCGTCGCGCGTTGTGGGTGGCGACATCACAAATGCCGCAACACGAGCCATCGCGGCGCGCCATGACGCTCTCACAAGCCGGCATTGCGCGTGTTGACTTAGTCACCGGTGAAACCGTTGCGCGCTACTTATCTGTCAATGACGGACTGGAACACATCATTGGCGACCTGGCTGTTGCGCCAAACGGTGATGTGTACGCCACCGACAGCAAGGCACCACATATCTACCGCCTGAACACCAAAACAATTGGTGATGCGGGGTCGAAGGCACCAGCGAAGGCATCAACGAAGGCATCAACGAAGGCACCATTAACACTCGAACCCTGGCTGTCGTCTGCCGAATTTTCGTCTTTGCAGGGCATGGTGTTTTCCGCCGATGGTCGCCAAGCGTATGTTGCCGATTACGCGGTTGGCATAGCGCGTATCGAGGTTGCATCCAAACGCATCGATTGGCTCAAGGTGCCGCCTGATACAACTTTGCTCGGTATTGACGGCTTGTATCGCAATGGCTGCGACCTGATCGCCACGCAAAATGGCGTGGAACCCAACCGGGTATTGCGCATTGCACTGGCGCCTGCCGGTGATAGTATTCGCGCGGTTGATGTGGTTGCGGCCAATCTGCCCGGTCTGACCGATCTCACGCTGGGTACATTGATTGACGACAAGACGCTGCGGGTCATCGCCCGCAGTGATTGGCATGCGGTCAAACCGGACGACACATTGCCTGCCACCTTGGAACCCCCGGTTGTGATGGATATCCAGCTGCCGCCACAACGTTGCAAATAGCGAACCACGCCGCGCCTCTGCCATAATCAGACCACAAATTCGCCAGCCGGGCTGTCGCGCACAACGCAACCGGTACCGCCTGTGCGATCAACCAATAAAAAAGGTGAGGACATATGGCCCTGCAGAGCCTGACGGAAGAACAAATCAACACGTGGTCGCGCGCACAAAAGGACGAGTGGTGGTTTAACAATGTCTACCGCGGCGAGATGGCGCAGCTGACCATCCGCTCCGGCCTTACCGGCTGTTTTCTTGGAGGCATCTTGTGTGCCACGGCGCTTTATATCGGCGCCAAAACCGGTATCGGCATTGGTGTCGGATTGACTTCGGTGATCTTGTCGTTTGCCATTTTTCGCATCTTGCATGGTGCCGGACTTGCCGCCGAC
>JANMNT010000289.1:0-10775 GCA_031368465.1 Burkholderiales bacterium | reverse complement strand
TCGCTGATCGTGCATCGCGCCAGCAGCCAGTACCGCGGCCGTGAACTTGCGTCAAAAATGCGCGAACTGATTCCACGACAAATGTTTGACGTGGCGGTGCAGGCGGCGATCGGCGCAAATATCATCGCCCGTGAAAATATCAAGGCGCTGCGCAAAAACGTGATCGCCAAATGTTACGGCGGCGATATTTCGCGCAAACGAAAATTGTTGGAAAAACAAAAGGCCGGCAAAAAACGCATGAAACAGGTTGGCAACGTCGAAATCCCGCAGGAGGCGTTCCTCGCCATCCTGCAAATTGGCGATAAGTGATTGGTGTTGCATGCGGCGATTTGTGGGTTGGTCGGCTTGTGGCGGTGATTGGTCACATCACAGGTGCGCCGCGACGCGGTTTTTTGCAAAATGTATTTTGCTTAAATTAGAAGATATCGGATCAGGCATATGAACTGGGAACTGGTTGGTTGGATCGCAATTGCGGCAAGTCTTGTGGTCATTGTGGCGGGCTTTTTTGCCGGCCGCGAGTCAATGGCGACATCATCGGGTCAAAAAATTGCGCTGGATGACGGCAACCCGAAGGGATCGCACGCGCTGCATGCGATGCTCGAGGTTGCGTGGCCGGTTTTGTTTATCGCCTCCCTGGCGATGTTGACGTTCAAAGAGGTGATGGGGTTTGCCGCGGTGCTCTTGACGGCAACCCTGGTCACGGGCGCCATCTGGCTGGCCGACGCGTTGCTGTTCCGCAAAGGCCGCGCGGCGGGTGCGCACGATCCGGTGTTGGTCGAGATGGCAAAGAGTTTTTTCCCGGTGATCCTGATTGTATTCATGTTGCGTTCGTTCCTCTACGAGCCGTTCAAGATTCCAACCGGCTCGATGGTGCCGTCGTTGATGGTTGGCGATTTTATTCTCGTCAACAAATTTACCTACGGCATTCGGATCCCGGTCATCAACAAAAAGGTCTTCGATGTCAATCTGCCCAAGCGCAGTGACGTCATGGTGTTTCGTTATCCGGAAGACATGACAAAGGATTTCATCAAGCGCGTGGTCGGCCTGCCGGGCGACGTGATTACATTCAAAAGCAAACGCCTTACGGTCAACGGGCAGGCGGTCGAGACCGTCCCGACCGGCACCTTTACCGAAACCGAGGGACGGGTGCGCTTTTTTGAAACCTATACCGAGCGACTTGGCGAGAAGCCGCATGCGATGATGGTTGACCCGCTCTATCCGTCGATAAATCTGGGCAGCGTGCGTGAATTTCCGAATAAATCCAATTGCACTTACAATGACGAAGGCATGACTTGTAAAGTTCCTGCCGGCCATTACCTGATGATGGGTGACAGCCGCGACAACAGCGATGACGGCCGTTACTGGGGGTTTGTCCCCGAACAGAACATTGTCGGCAAGGCGGTGCTGGTGTGGATGAATTTTGGCAGCATGAAACGGATCGGCACCAGCATTGAATAGTGCGTACGGCACATCGCAGAATTTGCATGTGCGACAACTTGAGATTCGAAGGGAACCCTGAATGAACATCACCTCTAAATCAATCCAGAACCGCCGGCCCGGTGGCATGCCGGCCAAACAACGCGGTGTCGGATTTGTGACGTTGGTATTGTATTTTGTGGTCGGCGGCGTAATTGTGCTGGGCGGGCTCAAGCTCACCCCGCATTACATCGAATATTTTTCGATCAAAAAGGTGATCGCCGGCATGGCGTCGAGTGAAGAAGTGAAATCCGGAACCGTCGCCGAAATCCGAACAAGTTTTGACCGCCGTGCGGTGATTGACAATGTCCAGGCAATCAAGGGTCTTGATCTGGATATCGTCAAGGAAAACAACGAAACCGTGGTCTCGGCCGCCTGGCAGACGCGTATTGCGCTGATTCCCGGTTACACCTTGCTGGTTGATTTTGCCGTCAGCACGTCGGACAAATAGCGCCCGATGAACGTGGCGCGGCATCCGCTTGAGACCAGGCTTGGTATCAAATTTGCTGATGTTACGCATCTGACGCAGGCGTTGACGCATCGCAGTTTTGGCACGCCGCATAACGAACGGCTTGAATTTCTCGGCGACGGTTTTCTAAACCTCGCCATTGCCAGATTGATTTACGACCGTTTCCCGTCTATGGCGGAAGGCGATATGAGCCGGTTGCGCGCCAATTTGGTGAATCAGGCTGTGCTGGCGCAAGTTGCCGCGGAGCTCGAACTGGGCGCCGCGCTCAGGCTCGGTGAAGGCGAACTCAAAACCGGTGGTGCGGGGCGGCCGTCGATCCTGGCCGATGCAATTGAATCGCTGATTGGCGCCGTCCTGATTGACGCAGGACACGAGGCGGCCGCGGGGTTGGTGACAAAGCTGTTTGCGCATCGCATCGAAGATCCGGCGCAATCCGTTCCGCTTAAGGATGCCAAAACGCAGTTGCAGGAATGGCTGCAGGGCAAACATCAACAACTGCCGCAGTACGCGGTCAAACGAATCGAAGGCGCGGCGCATCAGCAGACGTTTTTTGTCGAGTGCATCACCGAGCGCCCCGCATTCAAAGTCGAGGGGTGCGGGATTACCCGGCGCGCGGCGGAGCAAGACGCCGCCGCAAAAGTACTGGCCAAATTGGCCGCACGTGGCGACAGCAGCGGAAACACAGAGAGTGTCGGGATGAAATCAGACGGCAAAGCGGCATGAGCGAACAAACTTTTCGGTGCGGCAGTGTCGCTATTGTCGGCCGGCCGAATGTTGGCAAATCGACGTTGTTAAATCACCTGGTCGGCCAGAAGGTCAGTATCACCTCCAGCAAGGCGCAAACCACGCGCCACCGGATCACCGGGATTCTGAGTGATGCCGACACCCAGTATTTGTTTATTGACACGCCGGGTTTCCAAAAAACCCATCTGAATGCACTCAACCGCATTCTCAACCGGACCGTTGCCAGTACCGCAAACGATGCCGACGTGGTGGTGTTTGCGGTTGAAGCAATGCGTTATACCGAGGCCGACGCAGCGGTGCTGAAATCGCTGCCGGAGGGGACCAAGGTCATTTTGGCGGTGACCAAGATTGATCGCGAAAAGGAAAAATCGCGGCTGTTGCCCTATCTTGCCGAAATGCAAAGCCTGTTTGCATTCGCTGCGGTGGTACCGGTCAGCGTCAAAAACGCCGCAACCCTGCTCGAACTCAAGCGCGCGATTCGTCCGCATCTGCCGCAACAGCCGGCCATTTTTGACGTCGAGGAATTGACCGACAAATCAGAGCGATTCCTCGCCGCGGAATTTATTCGCGAAAAGGTTTTCCGCCAATTGGGCGATGAGTTGCCGTACAGCGTGAATGTGGTGGTTGAACAATTTGCGATGGAGGGAACCATGCGCCGTATTCATGCGACCATCATTGTTGAAAAACAGAGCCAGAAGGCGATCATCATCGGTGAGAAGGGCGAACGTCTCAAACGAATCGGCACCGATGCCCGCAAAGAAATGGAAGCGACCTTCGATGGCAAGGTGTATCTCGAGCTGTGGGTGCGCGTCAAAAAAGGCTGGGCAGACGACGAGGCGATGGTAAAACAGTACGGCTACCAGTAACAGATTGATACGGAACCAAGCCGGATGAGAACGTCGACCAGTCACAGCAGCGCCGGATTTGTGTTGCACAGCTACCCGTACAAAGAGACCAGCCTGATTCTCGAAACCTTTACCCGCAGCAACGGGCGCGTGGCGATGGTCGCCAAGGGCGCCAAACGTTCCGGCATCAACAAATATGCCCTGAACCCGTTTCAGCCCATTACCATCGACTGGTTCGGCCGCGCCGATCTAAAAACACTCAAGGCAGCCGAACACGATCGCATTTATCCGCAGCTGCGCAGTGGCGCATTGATGGCGGCGTTTTACATGAACGAATTGCTGCTGAAACTGGCAACCAAGGAAGACCCGCATGAAGTACTGTTCGACGCCTACAGCGTGTCGGTCGAAGCGCTGGCAGGCCACTGTGGGCCGGGCGGTCGCGATATCGAAGCCATCCTGCGCCGCTTCGAACTCACCATGCTCGCCGAGCTGGGTTATGCATTGACCCTCGCCCACGAAGCGGACTCCGATGCGCCGATTGTTGCCGACGCCCAGTATTTGTATGTGGTCGACCGCGGGCCGATCCGCATCAACAATGCCAGATCAGCCGACTCAATCCGCGCCATCGACCCGGTGCGCCTGACCGGAAGCACCCTGATTGCGTTGGATGCCGGACTACCCACGAATGGGTTTGACGCAACACCAAACGCGGCATTGTTGAATCAAGCCAAACAATTGATGCGGCGGGTGATTAATCATCACCTCGGCGACAAGGCGTTGCACACGCGGCAGCTGATCCGCGAATTAAAATGAAAACCCCAATATCGGCGGGTATTTTCAGGCATTGTTGGTTGAAAAGAGCCGCCCAATAACGACTTTGATTGTTGAAAAAATCACGGCGCCAGCGCCGACGATGCGGTTGTCCCGTAAAATGTCGGCATGACCAAGCTCAGCGTAAACCTGAACAAAATTGCGCTCTTGCGCAACACGCGAACCATCGGCATCCCCGACATCGTCAAGTTTGCAAGCATCGCGCTTGAGGCCGGTGCCGACGGCATCACCGTGCACCCGCGTCCAGATGGCCGCCATGTGCGTGCCGACGACGTCGAAAAACTCGCTACGTTGATGCAGGCGTGGCCGGATCGTGAATTCAACATCGAAGGCAATCCATTTCACAATTTGATGGAGTTTGTGCGCGCGGTCAAACCCCATCAATGCACGCTGGTGCCGGATGAGTCGGGGCAGTTCACTTCCGACCATGGTTGGGATCTGCCGGCCGATGCTGCACGCTTGCGGCCGGTTGTTGATGAGCTGCGGTCACTCGGTGTACGCGCAAGCCTGTTTATGGACCCGTCGCCGGAAATGATGGTGAACGTTCATCAACTGGGTGCAAATCGGATTGAGCTTTATACCGAGCCATATGCAGAGCACTTTGGCAAGACAGGCGACGACGCCATTCTTGCCACCTACGTTGACACGGCAAAATCAGCCGCGACATTCGGACTCGGGGTAAACGCCGGGCACGATCTGAATGCGCAAAATCTGACGCGTTTTTTGAAAAACGTTCCGGGTGTGTTGGAAGTCTCGATTGGTCACGCGTTAATTGCCGACGCCTTGGAGGTCGGATTGGCAGCGGCGATCAGGCTCTATCAGCGGGCGATTGCGGACGCGGCATGATTCACGGTATTGGCACTGACATTGTCACCATCAAACGGATTGAGGACGCCCTGGAGAAACACGGCGACCGGTTCGTAAACCGAATCCTGTGTTCTGACGAGGTCGCCGAATTTGCAAACTTGGTGGTGTCATTGCCAACCGACGCCGTGTCTTTGCAAAAGCTGGCGCGGTTTGTCGCAAAACGTTTTGCCGTCAAGGAGGCTTTTTCGAAAGCGTTCGGCACCGGCATCGGTGCAGAGGTTGGCTGGCACGACATCGCGGTTCAACACACACCCAACGGCCGGCCGTTGCTGGCGGCCAGTGCCGCCATGCAACAAAAGCTAGATGCGGAAAAAATTATTGCAACCCATGTTTCGATTGCCGACGAAACCGAACACGCAATCGCTTACGTTATTTTGGAAAAGAGTTGAGCATGACCACAAAAATGCTGTTGGGTCCCGTGATGGGCGATGTTGCCGGACTCGAATTGACCGAAGCCGACAAGACCCGTCTGATGCATCCGTTGATGGGTGGTGTGATTTTATTTGCCCGCAACTATGCCAACCCGGAACAGTTGAAACAACTGACAGCGTCGATTCGCGTCTTGCGTTCACCGCATTTGATGATTGTGGTCGACCACGAAGGTGGCCGGGTGCAACGTTTTCGCGACGGCTTCACCATCATTCCCGCCATGCGTGTGCTCGGTGAGTGTTATCAGCATGATCAAGCCAACGGACTTGCGCTGGCACATGCCGTTGGTGTTGTGATCGGAACCGAAATGGTTGCGCACGGGCTGGATTTTTCGTTTGCACCGGTACTCGATTTGGATTGGGGTGAATCCACCGTGATTGGCGAACGCTCGTTTGGGCGCGATCCCAACGTTGTTGCGGCATTGGCCGGTGCGGTGATTGCCGGCATGCATGCGGTTGGTGTCGGCGCGTGTGCCAAACACTTTCCAGGCCACGGCTTTGTGCGCGCCGATTCGCACCACGAAATTCCACGTGACACACGTGAATTTGCCGCCATCGCCGCCGATGACATGCTGCCGTTTCAATTGCTCGCCAGTCAATACGACTCGGTGATGCCCGCCCACATTATTTTTGAGACGGTTGATGCGTCCCCGGCCGGATTCTCGGCGCATTGGTTGCAACAGGTGTTGCGCAAATCGCTCGGCTTTAAAGGCGTGATATTTTCCGACGACCTGACCATGGAAGGCGCATCGGTGGTTGGTGACGACACGGCGCGTGGCATGGCTGCGTTGACCGCCGGTTGTGACATGGTGGTCCTGTGCAACGACCAGGTGCGTTGTGATGCGTTGTTGGCGGGCCTGACGGCACAGGGAATCACGGCCGACGAAACACGTTCAAACCATTTGACGCGGATGCATGCCAAACAAACCGTGACATTGACTGATGCTGCTTATCTCAAGGCAAAAGTGGTGATTCAAGCATCGGTCTTGTCTGCGTCAGCCAGCCATAATCATTGACCATTGGCTGCCAGTCCACCTCTGTCGTGTGACATTTTTTGCCGGGTTGTCGACAACTTTGGTGACATCGGGGTCACGCTGCGGTTGGCGCGACAGCTTGCGGACGAATACCTCATCAGCGTGAGGTTGATTGTTGATGATCTGGTCAGCCTGAAAAAAATCGCACCTGACCTGTCCGACACGTCGCCGGGCGCGTCGCAGCAACGGCTCGGCAACGTCGGCATCGTGCATTGGCCCGCTGCACACCAGCTGTCGCCGGCCGATATTGTCGTCGAGGCATTCCAGTGTGCGTTGCCGGACGGGTATGTCGGACGCATGGCGCAACGTGTTCACGCACCAGTGTGGCTGAATCTTGAATACCTGAGCGCCGAGACCTGGGTGTCGGCACATCATTTATTGCCGTCACCACACCCGCAATTCCCGCTGACCAAATATTTTTTCTTTCCCGGCTTCGAGGCCAATACCGGTGGCTTGATTCGTGAAGCCGGGGTGCAGCCGGCGGTGGCGTCCACGTTTCCGTCGACCATCAGGGTGTTTTTGTTTGGCTACGATTCGCCGCGCGCGGAGGCGTTGCTGGCAACACTTGCCGGGACGGCATCGGTGATTGACATTACGATCGCCGAAGGTGCGCTGGCAAATGTTGCCACTCGTGTTGCAATAGACGGGCACCTATCGACGTCCAAGTTCACAATCATGCCGTTTGTGCCACAAGAGGCGTTTGATACAGTGCTGGCCGCCCATGACGTTTTGTTTGTGCGCGGCGAAGATTCATTGGTACGTGCACTGTATGCAGCAAAGCCGTTTATCTGGCAGATTTACCCGCAGGATGACGGCGCGCATTTGATCAAGTTAGAGGCATTTTTGACGTTTTATGGCCTCGGACTGACGGTTGACTGTCAACGCGCGTTGCGGGCAATGTCGTTGGCTGTCAATGACGGAACCGGGGAGGGCATTGCGGTTGCATGGCAGGAAATGCTCAAACACCTGCCGGAATGGCAATACCACGCCATAAATCAGCAAAAACAATTGCTTTCACAGTCAGATTTAGCCACGAACATGATGACTTTTTGCCAAAAATTCCTTAAAATTTAAGGCTTTGCGGCGTTTGGGCGGCGTGGTTTTTACGTTTATGTTCATTTCCCCCCAATCGTTGCAGTCCTCCCGCAGTCCTCACCAAATTAGTCTCAAGGTAATCCAAATGAAAATCGCACAAGAACTCCGCGCCGGTAATGTCGTCATGATCGGTAAAGATCCAATGGTCGTGTTGAAGGCCGAATACAATAAATCGGGTCGCAGCTCCGCCGTGGTCAAAATGAAATTGAAGAATTTGCTGTCCAATTCCGGCACCGAATCCGTTTACAAAGCCGACGACAAGTTCGAAGTTGTCCAGCTCGAAAAAAAGGAATGTACCTACTCGTATTTTTCCGACCCGATGTATGTGTTCATGGACAGCGAATACAACCAGTTTGAAGTTGAATCCGAAAACATGGGCGATGCGTTGAACTATCTGGACGACGGTCTGGTTGCCGAGGTGGTGTTTTATGACGGCCGTGCAATTTCGGTTGAACTGCCGACCGCCGTGGTTCGTGCCATTGAGACCGATCCCGCCGTGCGTGGTGATACATCCGGCAAGGTCATGAAGCCGGCGCGCATCCTGCCGACCAATCATGAAATCTTGGTGCCGTTGTTTTGTGAATCCGGCGACAAGATTGAAATCGACACCCGTACCAACGAATACCGCCGTCGCGTTTAATAATCCGCGTTTGGTTGTTCGCGCAAATCAAGGCACGGGATTCCGTGCCTTTTTTGTTTGTTGATGGTCATTTTTGTAATCCATTGCCACCTGTCAAGGCGAGATGAAGCCCGTAAAATCATTCACCACCGATTGTCGCGACTGCAAACGCCTCGCCACGTTTCTTGATGAAACGCGCCTCGCGTATCCGACTTATTTTTGCAAGCCGGTGCCGGCCTTTGGCACCGAACGGCCAAAACTGTTTGTGGTCGGGCTGGCGCCCGGTATGCACGGCGCCAACCGCACCGGCCGGCCATTTACCGGCGACTACGCCGGCGAACTGCTTTACAGCACCTTGCACAAATTTGGTTTTGCTACCCAGCCCACCACCGTCAAGGCGGATGGTGCCCTCGACACCCGGTTAAAGCTGGTCAATTGCCGGATTTCGAACGCGGTCAAGTGTCTGCCGCCGCAAAACAAACCGACACCCGACGAGATTCGCACCTGCAACCAGTATCTGGCTGCCGAGCTCGCAGCATTGCCGGCATCGACCGCCATATTGACGCTCGGCGGGATTGCCCACGACGCGGTGTTGATGAGTGTCGGTATGAAAAAATCCGCCGCCAAATTCGGCCACGCCGCGGTGCATCAGTTGCCGGGTGGGCAGACGTTGTTCAACAGCTATCACTGCTCTCGTTACAATACCAACACCCGCCGTCTTACCGAACAAACCTTTCACGACGTCTTTACCCTCATCAAAAATCATAGCGACTGATGACTGCCGCGTTTGACCCAAAGCCGATCTTGACCGAGCTGCCCAATTTGCCGGGTGTGTATCGCATGAAAAATGCGGTAGGGGAGGTGATTTATGTCGGCAAGGCGCGCGACCTGAAGAAACGTGTGTCATCGTATTTTGTGAAGGACCACGCCAGTCCGCGCACCACCATGATGGTCGCGCAGATCGCCGGCATTGACACCACCATCACCGCCAGCGAATCCGAGGCGCTGATTCTGGAAAACAACCTGATCAAGTCGCTCAGCCCGCGTTACAACGTGCTGTTTCGTGATGACAAGAGTTACCCTTACATCATGGTCACCGGCCGGGCGTTTCCGCAAATTCGGTTTTATCGCGGTGCCCATACCAAGCCACATCGTTATTTTGGTCCGTTTCCGTCGTCATGGGCGGTACGTGACACCATCAATCACCTGCAAAAGGTGTTCAAACTGCGCACCTGCGACGACACCGTATTTTCCCACCGCTCGCGGCCGTGTCTGATGCATCAAATCGGCCGTTGTTCGGCGCCGTGTGTCGGCCTGATCGACGAAGCGAGTTATGCCGCCGATATTCAGAACGCAACCATGTTCCTGGACGGCAAGGAAAATGACGTGCTTGATGAGATCAACAAAAAAATGGAATCTGCCGCAGAGACGCAGCAGTATGAAATCGCGGCACGGTATCGCGATCAGGTGCGGGTGTTGCAACGCATCTTGTCGAAACAGTTTGTCGAAACCACCTCGGAGCGCGACGCCGATATCATTGCCGTTGCCGAATCGTCATCCACCTGGTGTGTCAATCTGGCCATGGTGCGCGGCGGCAGACATTTGGGTGACAAACCGTTTTTCCCGGCAAATGTTTATGAAGCCGACCGCTGGTCGATTCTAGACGCGTTTATCGACCAACACTACGCAGAACGTGCTGCGCCGACGTCGGTAATTTTGGAAGGCGATTTTGATACCAGCGAATGGCAGGAGGCGCTTTCCGCACGAGCCGGCCGACAGGTGAGGGTGGTGACCCATCCGCAGGGTGAGGCGCGCCAATGGATGTTGATGGCCACCAAGAATGCCTTGTATGCCATCGCGCAACGCCTTGCCGACCGGGCGTCACAGGAGTCAAAGTTGCGCACGCTCAACGACACATTGGGCCTGGAGGGGATCGAACGGGTGGAGTGTTTTGATATTTCACACACCATGGGTGAGGCCACTGTTGCGTCGTGCGTCGTATTTGACAAGGGTGCGATGCAATCATCGCAATACCGGCATTTCAACATCACCGGCATTACCCCCGGCGATGACTACGCCGCCATGCGCGATGTACTGAACCGCCGTTATAAAAAGCTCGCCGCACAGTCGGACGACGAGGCGGCACCGCGATTGCGCCCGGATTTGATTTTGATCGACGGTGGCAAAGGTCAACTAAGTGTTGCCGAAGAAGTGATGAGTGAACTGGGGTTGGCGGATATCCTGCTGATCGGCGTGGCAAAGGGCGAGGAACGCATCGCCGGCATGGAGACGCTCATTTTTGGCGTGCACGGCACCCGTTCACGCGAGGAATTAAATTTGCCAAACGACAACGCCGGGTTTCATTTG
>JANMNT010000284.1:0-16123 GCA_031368465.1 Burkholderiales bacterium | reverse complement strand
AGGCCTTGGCCTCACCACCAAATTTCTTCGACAATACCGTCGTGATCGCCGCCGTCAGCGTCGTCTTGCCGTGATCAACGTGTCCAATCGTGCCGACGTTTACGTGCGGCTTGGTTCGCTCAAACTTGCCTTTTGCCATTTCTTGTTCCTCGCTAAATACTCAAGTTAACTGAAAATATATTTCGTACATTTCATCCGGCAGAAGAGTTGAATCAACCTTTCTGCCGCGTTATTTCTGGTGCTCTTGATGCGGATTGAACGCACGACCTCTCCCTTACCAAGGGAGTGCTCTACCACTGAGCTACAAGAGCGAAAACTGGAGCGGGAGAACGGGATCGAACCGTCGTATGCAGCTTGGAAGGCTGCCGTTCTACCATTGAACTACTCCCGCACGACCCCACACCCGCAAATGCCAAAACCGCTTGGTGGAGAGAGCTGGATTCGAACCAGCGTACTCGTAAGAGGGCAGATTTACAGTCTGCTGCCATTAACCACTCGGCCATCTCTCCACGGAACCCAACATTATCCAAGGTTTCGCCTGAAACGTCAACGAACACGGGATTCCGGAACCCTGCGGGTGATGCCGAACGCCACCCATCCGGCTCACGCGCTAGAATTGTCGTCATTGTTCCCCTTATCAAAATTGTCCCGCGCCGGTCAGACGAAGTCAGCAACCACTCACATATGTCGAATGCATTGCCTATCGGTAGTTCCCGGCGAGTTACGGTTGTTTCAATCGGCCGCAGTGGCACGTCGTTGATCGCGCGCATCCTCGATGAAGTGTTGGGCATCGATTTTGGCGATGAAGCTGACCACATCCCCAAAAACCACAACAACCCGGATGGGTATTTTGAAAACGCCGCCTTTATGGCGTTTAACGATCGCATTTTGCAGGCCGTCGGCGGGTGGGTGCTTTCCCCGCCGCCAATCGACTATCCGGCCACCATGCCGACCGCAACCATTGATGCGCTGGTCAATGAAGCTGCCACGCTGCTGGACAAATATGCCGCCGATCGGCCCCGCTTTGGTTGGAAAGACCCGCGGCTGTCGTTCACCCTGCCGATTTGGCAGGCGGCGTGTCCGAATATGATGCCGATCATCGCGTTCCGCAAACCGATCTCGGTGTTGTCGTCCATTGCCGCGCAGCTTAACCGCCCAATCGAATCGCTAAGCGGACTTTGGTTTGCTTATTACCAGCGAGTGTTTGCTTACACGGACCACATGCCACGTTATGTCGTGAGTTTTGACGACCTTCTATCAGACCCTACCCCGGTTGTGATGGGCATGGCGCGTCATTTGGGCATTGTGGTCGACGAAAACACCGCGCGCGGGCAACTGGCGCAAATTGTGAAACCCCAGCAATCACGCCATTTTTCAGCCGAAATCACGTCGAACACCCTGCCTGGTTTAGACCCTCAAACAGCCGGCTTGTTTGACTATTTGTGTGCCTCTACCCGAAACGGCGGGCAACCAGCTGCCGCGCAGCTCAAATTGTTACTCGGCTAGACGCGCATTTTTCGGCAATCCGAAGACAAACCGCACTTAAGCTATCGTCCGGGATTCAGCCCGGTTATGGCCATCATGATCGAAATCATGATTACGGCAATTATGGCGCCGATGGTCAAAATCGCGAGGGGCTCGATCAGCAATAAAAAACGCTTCATGCGATTGCGGCCAGCTTCCATCGAGAGCTCACCCAAGGTGGCAACGGTCGCTGGCAATTCGCCAGATTTTTCGCCGACGCGGATCAAATTCACGCCGGTCGGCCCGACCAACCCGTATTTGGCGGCCGATTCGGCCAAAGTCGCGCCGCCGCGCACATCACGAATCACAAAATTCACCCGTTCGCGCATTTTCGGGAAACGCAAACCACCTGCCGAGAGTTCCAGCGCCGCCAAAATCGGCACCCGGTTGCCCAGCAACGCGCCGAGTGTGGTCGCCCAGCGGCCGATTTCGGCTTCGGTCAGCCATTCACCCACTAGCGGCATTTTTGACAAACGCGTCAACCAGCGTGTACGGCCCGCCGTCTCGCGAATGCTCAAATAAAATAGTCCTGCACCAGCCAGCGCGGCCAGCAAAAGCCACAACCAATTTGCCTGCAGAAACACGCCGATTTTGATCACAATCAGCGAAATTTCCGGAATATCCGCGCCCCGACTGCCTTTGACCAGATTGGCAAAGCGTGGCACCACGGTCAAAAAAATCATCAGCACGGCGGCAATGCCTGCAACAATCAAAATCACCGGATAAGTCAGCGAATTGCGCATTTCCTGCGCCACCCGCTCGTCGTATTCCATTTGTTTGGCTGCATCCGCCAGAGCCGGCGCCAACTTGCCGGTCATTTCGCCGGTCGCAGCGAGCTGCTCGACGTATTGCGGGAATTCAATTTTGGATTCGGCCAACGCCTTCACAAACGGGCTACCGGCGTTGAGGCTGCGATGCGTCCGCCGCAGCCCGATACCGGCCGGCGCGCCGGCGCGGGCGAGCGCAATCGAGTCGATGGCATCGACCAGGGTAATCCCCGCGCGCAACAGTGTCGCCAACTCGCGAACAATCAGAATTTTTTCGGTGGTCGCGACTTTGGTGCTTTTGGCAAACCCCAGCATGGACGTGGCGTTTGCGGCATTTTCAGCTGGAACACCGCCCTCTGATTCGAGTTTTGTCGGCGTCAGCGACTGCTCGCCCAACTTCAACAGCGCGGCCTGTGCGTCGGCGGCGTCCATTTGCCCTTCGACAATGGCACCCTGCGCGTTTACGGCTTCAAACCGAAATTGCGGCATTTGATTTGTTACCGCGCCGAATCTTCAGCAAGCATCGCGTCTTCAGCGCCCATGCCCTGACTTTGTGAGCCAGCCACACGTAACACCTCTTCAACGCTGGTCAGTCCCTGCGCCGCCTTGATCAAGCCATCTTCACGCAGGGTGCGAAATTTCCATCCGCTGGTGGCGTGGCGGGCGATTTCGGCCAATTCCATCGACGATTTGCGCGCGACAATAGCGTCCTGAATCGCCGGCGTGACGGTCAACAATTCGTGAATGCCGGAGCGGCCGCGATAAGCGCTGGCGTCATCATTGCCAGACGCCGGTGCCATCAAGGTTGGTTTGGCCGACATGGCTGTCGGATAGGCCGCTGTCAACGTTGAAAATTCTTCAGCCAACCAATTTGGCGCGGCAACGGCGGCTGACTTGGCCGGGTCGAGCTTGCGCACCAAACGCTGCGCCAGCACGGCCCGCACCGAGGTCGCCAACAGGAACGGTTCAATGCCCATTTCCAGCAAACGCGTAAATGCCGACGGCGCGTCATTGGTATGAATGGTTGCCAGCACCAAATGCCCGGTCAACGCCGATTGGATGGCGATTTCGGCGGTTTCGGCGTCACGAATCTCACCTATCATGATCACATCCGGGTCGTGGCGCAATATCGAGCGCAGCGCACGGGCAAACGTATAACCAATTTCCGAATGGGTCTGAATTTGGGTGATGCCCGACATGCGGTATTCGACCGGGTCTTCAACAGTGACAATCTTCAAACTGCGGTCGTTGATTGCCGAGAGCGCTGAATAGAGCGTGGTGCTTTTACCGGAACCGGTCGGGCCGGTCACCAACACAATGCCATTCGGCTGCTGCAATATTGCTTCGAACGCCTTCAAGATATCAGGCGACATGCCGAGTGAGGCGAGTGACAAATCGGCCCGCTCTTTGGGCAACAGCCGCATGACCAGTGATTCACCGTGCACACCCGGAATGGCAGACACCCGGATATCCATTTCCACGCCTGAAACACGCGTGGTAATACGGCCATCCTGCGGCAAACGGCGTTCGGCGATATCGAGGCCCGAAATCAGCTTCACCCGCGAGGCAATCGCATCAAAACCATCGCGCGGACGCGCCATGCGGGTCTGTAATACGCCGTCGACCCGTAAACGCACTTCAAAATCGCGTTCGCCCGGCTCAATGTGAATGTCCGATGCACGCTCATCAACCGCCTGTGCCAGCACGTTATTCACAAATTCAATGACAGGCGCCTCTTCGGCGAGTTCTCGCAGATATTGGGCGTCACCTAAGTTGCCAGCCTTACCACCCGGACCATAGCGGCGATTGGTCTCGCCATCACGCAGCATTTGCAGCCCGCGCTCAAGATCCTGGCTGCGCACCCAGCAGAATTCAACCGTCTTAATCCCCACCAAACCGGCGGCATTGGTCGCCAGCTGGTCCAATTCGCGGTCCAACGGGTCTTTTGCCATGACATACAAGGCGTTGTTATGCATAAACGGCACCGCGTCACGCGATTGCCACCAGCCGCGGGTCAGGCCCAGCGTTGTTACCGCTTCATTTAACGCATCGGTACCCGGCAGCGAAGTCGGCATGGTTGCCTGTGACAGCAACGCCAAACCAGTCTGCTCACTCAGATGCGGCAACAGTGCATCCTCGGACAATGCCCCCATGCGCACCAGCACCGCACCCAACCGGTTTCCCGCCTGCCGCACGCCGGCGCCCGCCGCCCCGATTTCATTCTGGAACGCGAGCGCTTTTTCCACATCGCCCGCGCTGATTTTGCCCGCCGCCAGCAAGCGGGCGCCGATCAGATCGAAGGTGGTATTTGGTTGGGCAGTCTGTGGCAAGCGCGTTTCCTGGTTGTATTGATATGTATTGCTGCATTGGTTCGTTGGGTGCGTTGGCGAAAAGGCGGTACAAGAGCAGACCCACGCTGTTTGCCCCGCATTGCGACGTTCAGGCACCACGTTCAGGCACCCAAAAAACACCGTTTAGCGATATCGATTCCGTCGCCGATAAACGACATCTTGATTTTTTACCGAATTCACCTGTTTATTGCGCGTCAATCGTCAAGAATTACCCACAAATGAAGATAAAGTGTGCGGTGCTTCACTTGCTTTTGTATTTGGTTCAAAATATTGTCGCACATGTCAGTGAGTGGCGTTGTCAGGACATAAAGTTAAAGTATCTTCTCAACTGCTGGGGATTGTTGTAATATTGCAACATAACCGGCGCAAAACCACGCGAAACACGGGTGGATTTGCAAAGTGGCGAAGAATTCTTTACCATTGTCGGGACGTCGTATTAAACTCATGGCGTCAGCAAGGCGGATTACGATTCTTTGAAGGCAATACCATCGCGCCGGCGCGATTACAAAAAGAACGAGCTGCCTCGCTAAACCGTTATGAAAATTTTTGTTAGTACTAACACAATCCTTCAAAGGAGACAGTAATGAGAGTTTCAATGAACAAAGTAACCCTGTTGAGTGCAGCTGTTGCGGCATTGTTCGCAACTGCATCACAAGCTCAGGTTAATATCAATACAGGTGCCACAGCAGCATCCTACGCGTCTGAAGCTGCGGTCGGCGCGTCCGGGATTTTGCTAACAAACACCGGTTCTGCATTAAACGCGACCGTAACCTTGGGTTTCGCGGTCGCCGGTTCACAAGATCGTTTTATTCGTTATGATCTGGTTAACGGCAACTGGGGAACCGCGATTACAGCAGGCATGCTTACCCTTACAACAGCACCAGCCAACATCGTTGTTACCGGTGGTGCCGCAACTGACACATATGTTATTTTCCAAATCACGACGGCTGCTGGCGGCAATGCCCAAAACGAAATTGTTACCTTGGCGGCGCCAACGATTCGCGCTTTAACTGCTGCTAACGTCACGATCGCCTACGGTCTGCACGAAACAGCGATTTCGTCAGCGAATGCAGTAGGTGTAACACCAGCGACATCGAACAATAGCTCGCGTTTGGTTGCAACCGGCCCGACAACACTGGTTAAGTTCACACCAGCCGTTGCCATGACCGCGTTGCCAGTTGCCATTGAAACATCGGCAGCAACGACCAATTTTGTCAAGTTCTGTTCCGGCGTAGGTGGTTTGCCAGGTACAGCTGGTTGTGCCTCAACGGCAACCGACCTCTTGGGCTTGGTTGGCACCATCGCAACCTACGGCTTGGTCGCAGGTGTTCGCGATCCGGCAACCGGTGTTGCAGTTGTTGATGTCGCAACTATCGTCAGCACAACGTCGAACGTCGCCGTAACTGGTGACTTCAGTGCAGCGGGTGTTGCAACAAACGGCGCAAATCATATTGCTGCTGGTGTTGTTGGAACAGCCGGTACCTGCGGTGGTGGCACAACTGCCGCAGCCACGACGGCGACAACAGGAACTTTTGTTGTTGGCACGGGTACCGCAACCAACGGCTATGCTGCTGGTACGATCAATCCATTCTGTATGGTCGCTAACGGAACAACCGGTATCGCATCGGGTTTGTACACCGGCGTGTTTAACCGTGTCGCATCTGGTGCAGCTTGGACAACCGGCACGATCAGCCTTGGCACGATCGGTCAGTTCAATCGTGACGGCGCTGAACTGCAAACCCCATGGTTCTCGTTTGGTGGTACGCGTTACATCAGCCGCTTCTTCTTCATGAACACCGGCAGCGTTGCAGCAAACTGTACAGCTGTGATCTTGGCTGAAACAGGTAACACCGTAACCGGCGGCTCGGCAACCACGACTGGGTTTGTTGTCCCAGCGGGTGGTCAGGTTGCAGTGTTGGGTACGGATGTGGCATCTGCAGCGACTGTTAATGGCCGCGCAGCAGCCCGCTTTACCTGCTTGGCACCAAGTGCAAACATACAGGGTCGTTATGTGATCACTGACTCAACCAGCGGCGCGCTTGATTCCGGCACGTTGCTGCGCCCAGGTACAAACTAAATTCCGGTTTAGTTTTATCTTAAAATGGGACGCTTCGGCGTCCCATTTTTTTTGCCTAATTTTCCTGCGCAATTGCGATATCTTTGAAGATTCGAGTCCCCCTTTCTTCACCCTTTTTTGGGCGCCGTTTCCGTGCTGTTACGCAATCCATTAATTCGAAATCTGCCCCATGTCTATCAACAGCCTTTTCCCAGTAACTCTTGTTGCAATGAACAGCGTCAATCAACAATTGGCGGATGCCGAGTCGCACCTTCATTCCGGTAAATACGAAATCGCTATTTCTCTTTTATCTGAAATTGACCTGACTGCGCAGCCAGTGTCGGTCGTTTCAGCACGCGACTTTTTGCTTGGCCGCGCATATCTCGAAGCCAAGCAGCCCGCGCTTGCTTTGGATGCCCTTAAACGTGCCATGCATGCGCAAAAGAACAATGCCGGCTTTCGGCTGGCATATGGCGCGGCATTGCACCTGAATAATGACCTTGAGGCTGCCGAGAAGCACTATCGCGAAGCGATCCGGCTCGCGCCGCTTGCGGAGAACCCACACTTCAATCTGGCCAAAGTACTGACAGACCGCGCCGAATTTGACGGCGCAATCAGGGCATATCGAACCGCGTTACTGCGTAAACCGAATTACACAAACGCGATGGCCGAATTAGCAAACCTGTTGAGTTTGCGTGGCAATATTAAGGAAGCGGCAGATCTCTTAAATACCGCATTAAATATCAACCAGAAACACGCATTGTCCTGGAATATTTATGGGAATTTGCTTGAGCGTGCAGAAAATTATGCCGAAGCAATTGTCAATTACCGGAAGTCGGTTGACTGCGATCCTCTGTTTGCCGATGGCTGGTACAACCTCGCGCGGATGGCGCAAAACATAAACGATGCACAATCCGCCAAGTCCTACCTGGCGAAAGCACTCGCGATTGACAACAGCAGTGCCAAGTATCTCGTCCTAAATGCATCTTTAGATGCAATGTTGCGGGCCGATACGTAAATTCGACTTTTGCAGGTCCCGCGGTCGATAATTGCACGGCTTTCAACGGAAGATCATGAGCATGAATACATCAACACATCTGCAGCAATTGCAGAAAGCGGTGCAATTGCACCAATCTGGCCAACTCGTCGCGGCAGAAGCCATTTATCGTGGCGTATTGCGGGAAGATCCAAAACAACCTGACGCGTTACACTATTTGGGAATGTTGTTGAACCAGACTGGTGACCCGCTTGGCGCCATTGAGTACATCAACGCGTCCATTTTGGTCTCGCCGAAGAATGCAATCTACTTCAGCAATCTTGGCACGATATATACCGGCCTACGAGACTTCGAAAGTGCGGCAGCCGCATTCCGCAAGTCAATTGCACTCAGCCCAACTTTTACAACGGCAATCGTAAACCTCGGCTGCACACTGAAGGATTTGAAACAGTATCCCGAAGCAATGCAAACGTTCAAAAACGCCATTGCACAAAATCCGAAGTTGCCCGACGCATTTAACCATCTTGGAGAAGTTCAGACGCTACTGGGCATGCATGACGACGCCGACCGCTCATTCTTGCTGGCACTGCAAGTATCCCCACAGCACACGGCGGCGATGATCAACTATAGCTCATCACTTATTCGAAAGAGGCAATTTGAACGTTCGGCTACGATCTGCCGGCAGGCCATCCTGATTAATCCGGGTGCATGGGGACCATTCGTCAATTTGGGTATAAATCTCATGGAGTTAAAGCAGTACCGTGATGCTAGGGAGAATTTCACGAATGCGCTTTCGATCGTGAATGTCGAGTCAGCGCCCGAAACAGCCAATTTGATCCACACAAATCTTGGCATGGTTGCAATGGGCGAAAACAACCTTGATGAGGCGATTGGTGAATTCAACCGCGCTATTGAGTTGGATTCGTCCAATTTCCAAACGCATGCCGCTCTAGCGTTTGCGCTAAAGGCTGTCGGGAAACTTCCTGATGCTATTGAATGCCTCAGGAAATCGATTACCCTCAAGCCCGATGATGCTGTGACACGAAGTAACTATTTGCTGACACTACTGTATTCCCCAGATTATTCTCGCGAATTCATATTTGCCGAGCACAAAAATTATAGCGATCAGTTTGAAAGGCCATTCGAATCGTCGATCCTGCCATTTGACAACAAGAAAAATCCCGCACGGAAGTTGCGCATTGGCTACGTCTCTGGAGATCTACGCGACCATGTCGTCTCCTTTTATTTTGAGCCAATTCTGTTGAACCATGACAGATCAAGAGTCGATGTTGTTTGTTTCTCCAATACCCATTCATTTGATCCAACGTCAACACGTCTAAAAGCACTTACCAACAATTGGATAATGTGCAAAGACATGACGGATATCGCACTTTACGATCGGATCCGCAAAGAGAAAATCGACATCCTCATCGATCTTTCGGGACACACCGGCGACAACCGCCTTCCCGTGTTTGCGCGCCGCGCCGCGCCTGTACAAATGACGTGGCTGGGATATGCAGGGACGACAGGGCTTTCCAACATTGACTATCGCATATCAGATGAGCATCTCGATCCAGTTGGGGTGACTGACGACATTCATTCCGAAGTAGTCATACGACTACCAAGCAGCCAAGCAGTCTTCAAACCTGACCCAAAAAGTCCGGATGTAAATTTATTACCCTGTCTAAGTTCGCCGAATTTTATGTTCGCCTGCTTAAACGGCATTTATAAAATCAACAGTGAAGTTGCACAGCTATGGGCGGAAATTTTGCGTGCTGTCCCAAATTCCCTGCTGATGCTCGGGAACGCAAACGATAGTTCTGCCACAAGAGGGGTCGAGGCAATGTTGGTCAAGGCTGGCATCGATCAGGCAAGGCTGGTTTTTAAACCCCGAATGGCGCAAATTGATTACTTGCAGCTTCATCATGATATTGACCTAGCCCTGGATACGTTTCCCTATTGTGGTGCAACTACCACTTGCCACTCAATTTGGATGGGTGTGCCGGTCGTAACGCTTGCCGGCAACACGACGGTTTCTCGTTGCGGCGTTGCGACACTTGAACCAATTGGCCTTGATGAGTATATTGCAACATCAAAAGCACAGTACGTTCAGATCGCCGCAGCTATTGCATCCGATAAAGACAAGCTAGCAAAGACGCGTAGCCAACTCCGAAATAGGATACGTGATAGTTCGAAAAAAAACCCCCTTATGGTCACAAGAGATCTTGAGCGCCTTTATCGTGCGGCCTGGGGCGCTTGGTGCAACGGTCGCAAACTTTCCGGCGATTTTGTTCTGCCTCAAGATCATTTGAATAAATGAACCTGCCAATTTTGAAGGGCGGCAATTTTTCTCTAGCAGATGCAATTCGCGTGCAGCATTCTGGCGATTCCGTCATGGCGGAGCAAATGATGCGGAAACTGTGCATCGCCGCACCAAACGATGGCGAGGCGCACCATGCATTGGGTATGCTGTTGCTGCAGTTGGGGCGGCCTGCCGAGGCGCTGCCATTCTTGGAACGCGCTGTAAAGATTGCGCCAAATAATGCGATCTACTGCAATAACTGCGGACTTGTGTACCCCGCGCTTGACCGCCTCGACGACGCAATTGCAAGCTTTAGCCGGGCCGCAGCACTTGACCCGAATCTTGCCGCTGCCCATAACAGCCTCGGTAACGCCTTGAGACTGAGAGGGCGATATCCGGCGGCGGCCGAAAGCTGCCGAAGAGCAATCGCGCTGTCGCCGAATTTTGCGGAGGCACATAGCAATCTTGGGAACGCACTGATGGGGATGGAACGATACGAAGAAGCGAAAAACTGCTATGAGCGCGCATTAGCAATAAATCCAAGTTACATTCGCGCAAAGAGCAATCTCGGCGGTGCCCTGCGTTTTCTTCGACGAATCGACGATTCAGTTGCACTATTGCGTGAGGTTGCGATGATCGCACCGGGGTTTATAGAGGCATCCAAAAACCTCGCTGGCGTGTTGCTGACAGGCGGCGATACAGAGGGCGCTATCAAGGAGTTGCGCCGCGTTATTGCCGTCGAACCAACCAATTCCGAGCTACGAAGTACGTTATTGTTTTCGTTGCTTTATTCAGACGCAATAAGCGAGAAAGCCTTGCTTCAGGAGCATCTTGATTTTTTCAAATTCAGATCGACGTTTGAGGATCGATTTAAGGCAGACTGGCCAAATGAAAAGATGAGTAAAGATGCTGAAAAAATCATTCGCATTGGATACGTTTCTGGCGATTTTCGGGAGCACGCGGTAAGTTTTTTCATCGAACCGATTCTTCGCGCCCATGATCGGTCGCAATTCGAGGTGGTATGTTTCTCAAGCGCAGGGAAACGCGATACCTGGACTGAACGATTGGCGAAATATGCAACAAAGTGGGTTGACGTATCGGTTCTTTCTGACCAAGAAATGGCGGCAATAGTCGAGGCTGAAAACATTGATATCCTAGTCGACCTATCCGGTCACACTGCTGGGAATCGACTCGATGTTTTTGCCCAGAAGCCAGCCCCTGTCCAAATGACTTGGCTTGGCTCGGCGGGGACAACCGGGCTCAAGGCAATTGACTACCGTATCACCGATGCAATGCTTGATCCACCGGGTATGACAGAAGCTTTCCATACCGAGACCCTGATCCGGCTTGCCAGTAGCGCCACATTCCTGCCACATCCTGAGAGTCCGGATGTTAATGTCCTGCCTGCGCTATCAAAGGGGCATATCACTTTCGGATGCCTGAATACGCCGCGCAAGTTCAACCGTACACTTATTCAGATCTGGGCAACACTGTTGAAGCGGATACCGACGGCAAGACTGGTATTGGCGGCCGCGCCGCTACAAGAATTTCAGCAAAAACTCGGTACGATGTTTCGTGACGGGGGCATTGAGGCGAACCGGATCGATTGGTTGCCATTCATGACGACGCCAGATTTTCTGAAGCAACATCACGAAATCGACATTGCGCTCGACACCTTTCCCTACAATGGCGGGACGACGTCAAACCACGCATTGTGGATGGGTGTGCCTGTCGTTAGCCTGGCGGGGACCAGGACGGTATCGCGTGTTGGCGCAGCGGTATTGCCGCGTGCAGGACTAGACGACCTAGTGACCAATAGCCCGGATGAATACATCCAACGCGCAGTTGATCTGGCGGACGATCTCGAGCGCCTAAATACGCTTCGACAATCGATGCGCGAACGAATTACCAGCCGCCAATCGTCGTCGCCCGAGGGTGTTACCCGTGATCTTGAGGCGCATTACAGGGCAGCGTGGAAAAAATGGTGTTCTTCGGGCAGTTAGAATAGGTCTTGAGATCGACTTGCAGCCCTTTGCCTTTGGCCCAATAACGCGCCCTCTTTAGCGAGCAGACGCAATGCCTCTTTCAAGTAACATTTTCCAGAAATATTGTCGCGCGATCATTGCGTCCGCTGCATCAGGCACCAGACTATTGCTGGTTTTTATTGGCGCGCTGACCACGACATTGGCAGCTGCACAAGTTACTTCAGTTTCCGGTGCGCCCAACAATATTCCTGCGGTCACCCAAACAGCACGGTCATCAAACCTGGGCATTACCGACGAACCGTTTGCGTTGCACGAGGGCCTAGTCCGCGAACTCCGCAAGGGCGGCTACGTGATCTTCATACGCCATGGCGCGGTACAACCCGGTACGGTTGATAACCGAACCAATGGCGAGTGGTGGAAAAATTGTGAGCGTACACAGCGCACCAACGCGACCGCGCTGCCTGCCGCACAGGCGATTGGTGTTGCACTCAAAACACAACGTGTCGTTGTAAGTGACGTCCAAACCAGTGAATTCTGTCGCGCCTACGACACCGGGGTGTTCTTGGGATTGTCGGTACCAACACGCAACGGCGCGCTGAATGCCATTACCGCCTTTGAATCGCAACGACGCTCGTTGGCCGATCAGGCAGGCGGCATCATCAACCTCATTTCAACCGCGCCACCATCAGGCATGAACCGGATTTTGGTCGGTCACGCTTTGTCGCCGACCATTGTCCACCCGTTGTTTGCCCACCTAGAGGAAGGTCACACGCTGGTCTTCAAACCGGAAGGTGGCGCACGCTTTCATTTTGTTGCGTCGATTTCGCCGGGACAATGGCAGTTCATCGGCAAACAATTGATTTCAGATGGTCAGCAGTTTGTTGTCCAAGCCTCGCTTCCGCAGGGGAGCGCACAGATCGCCCAACCAGGCCCGCCACAGGTCCTGCAACCGTCGCAGGCGCCGGCACAACCCCAACCTCCACTCATTGACCCCAACCGCGAATTGAAATCGTTGGCATTGATACAAGCGTTGCGTGCAGGCGGTTTCAACCTGTACATGCGTCATGCCCAGGCAACCGTCGGCACCGATCAGGATTTGTTGAAAGTTCCGATTTGGTGGGAGAACTGCATGATTCAGCGCAATATGTCGGACTTTGGTCGCGCGCAGGCGAAAAAGGTCGGCGACGCGATCAAGGAACTTCGGCTCCCGGTTGCCGAGATCAAGGTTAGCCAGTTTTGCCGGGTGCGCGACACCGCCATATCGATGGCGCTGGGTCCGGTGGAGATCACCGAAGCATTAAATCACCAGATCGGTCAGCGTGAAGGCACTGACGTCAACGTCATGCGGTACAAGCTGCTCACGACCACCCCGCCCAAAGGCAGCAATACGCTGATGATCTCGCACACCCACGGCAGCCCGAGAGCCGAAGAGAGGGTCATGGGCGGGATTCAGGAAGCCGAAATCGTGGTCTTTTTGCCGGATGGCAAAGGCAATGCCGAGCCGGTCGCGCGCATTGCGCCGGCAGAATGGGATAATTTGATATTGCTCGACAAATCAAATCCATCCGCGGCACAGACAACAAAGGGTAAATGATGTTCCTGCCACCAAAATTGCATCTTCGCAGTCAACGCGGCTTTACCCTGATGGAAATGCTGGTCGTGCTCGCCATTATCGCGGCGATCATGGGGCTGCTCGGCCCGCGCCTGCTCGGCACACTCGACCGTGAAGCGCCAAAAATTGCGGCGACGCAGGCCAAGTTGCTGCGCAGCGCGGTTGAAACCTTTCGGCTGGACGTCGGCCGATACCCAACCACACAGGAAGGGTTGGCCGCGTTGGTGACCAAACCATCCGACACGGTAATTGCTGCCCGCTGGCGCGGCCCATATCTCGACGGCGACATTCCGCTCGACCCTTGGAAGAACCCGTACCAGTACAGCATCCCCGGTGCGGGTGGTCAACCGTTTGCGTTGTATTCAATGGGAACGGATGGCAAGCGCGGTGGCGAGGGCGACGCGGCTGACATTGGCATACTTCCGGCGAATTAACGGCCATCGATACGCCACTAAACTTAGGCCCCGGCCCGGCGCAACCCTTGTGGTTGTTCGCCGGGTAGACAGGTAATTGCGGCAAGCGCTGACAGGTGAATGCGGCAAGCGCTGGCTGTTAATTGTGGTAACCGCTGACAGTTAATTGTGGCGTCCACTGACAGGTGATGGTGGCAACCGCTTAACGTTTCGGCAACCTGACCACTTTCACTTTGCGGTCCTCGGTCTGCAAAATCTCGATCGGGTATTCGCCGATCTTGACTGCGGTGCCGGGCTCGGGAATTTCCTCTAGCATTTCGATCAACAAACCATTCATGGTCTTGGGGCCATCGAGCGGAAAGTTATAACCGAGCTTGCGATTTAATACCCTGAGCGGACACGAGCCTTCGACAATCACGCTGCCGTCGGTTTCCTTGCGGAACATACCCACGTTCATCGGCGACTGGCTGGTGAACTCACCGACAATTTCTTCCAGAATATCCTGCAGCGTGACCAAGCCCTGAATCTCGCCGTATTCATCGACCACCAACGCCATGCGCCGTTGCTGCTCCTGGAAATGGGTCAGCTGTTGCAGCAGCGGTGTCCCTACCGGGATGTAATACGGCTCGCGCATGATTTCACGCAGTGTTTCTTTGGACAGCGGTTCTTTCTCGGACGCGTTTAACACCTTGCGCGCGTGCACCAAGCCGATCACATTGGAAAGATCACCGTCGTAAACCACAATGCGGGTGTGATGTGATGACGCGAGTCCGGCGCGAATCGATTCGATCTTGTCATCGATATCAACACCCTCGATGAGTGCGCGCGGCGTCATGGTGTCATCGACCGTCATGCTCTCAAGGTCGAACAAATTGACCATGATGTTGTGGTGCTTTTTCGGGATGAACTGGCCGCCTTCAAGCACCAGCGTGCGCATCTCTTCCATCGACAGATTCTGCGCACCCTCGGCCACCGGCTTGATACGGAACAATTTCAGTATCCCGCGCACCAGAATATTGATGAACCACATCACCGGCGAGGTAATGCGTACCAGCGGCGTGAGAATATAACTCGCAATCAGCGCCAGACTCTCTGCGAAGCGGGCGCCAAATACCTTTGGCAATATTTCGGCAAAAATCAGAATCGACAACGATGCCGCACCGGTGGCGATGCCCAACACATATTCGCCCTCACCAAACAGGCGCCGGCAAATCTCTGCGACGAGAATGGTGGTCGCGGCATTCAGCACCGTATTGCCGGCGAGAATAAACGACAATAACTCTTCGGTCTTGTTGAGCAATGCCTGGGCAAGACGCGCGCCGCGTGAGCCCTGCTTCACCAAATGGCGCAACCGGTAACGGTTCAGCGACATCATGCAGGTTTCGGACATCGAGAAAAATCCGGAGCCGATCAACAACACCGCAAGTGCACTGAACAACCAGGAGAGTGGGAAGTCGTCGGTCATCGCTCGGTCTGTTGGATCTTCATATCGTCTCGCCTACGCGGACGTAAGCGCAATGACAGAACTGCAGGGTTGACGTTCAATCGCAGGCACATGGGTGCTGCGCCAATGGTTTCATCATGCTGCATAGGCGTGAATGCGCCGCTCAATCTCCGGCCAACCGTTACGCTGCGCAACACGAAGATCAAAGTCGGACTGAAGTCCGAGCCAAATTTCAGGCGAAACCTTAAAAAATTTTCCCAGTCGCAATGCTGTATCGGCGGTGATGCTTCTTTTTGCATTGACGATCGCGCTGACGCGATTTGGCGGGACATCGATACCCCGAGCCAATGCATTGATGCTGATGCCAAGCGGTCGCATAAAATCTTCCAGCAGGATTTCGCCAGGCGGAATGGGTTCAAGGTATTTTTTTGCCATGGTATATCCTAGTGGTAATCGACAATTTCAACCGCGTATGGTCCAGCGGCGCTCCAATGAAAGCAAATGCGCCATTGGTCATTTACCCGAATGCTGTATTGCCCTGCTCGATTACCTTTAAGTAATTCCAAATGGTTACCGGGCGGCACTTTTAGGTCCGCAAGCATCCTTGCCTGATGCAAATACAGCAGCTTCCGCCGGGCGGCTCTTTCAATGGCGCGAAAACGGGGTACGACC
>JANMNT010000282.1:0-3070 GCA_031368465.1 Burkholderiales bacterium | reverse complement strand
AGGCCTTGGCCTCACCACCAAATTTCTTCGACAATACCGTCGTGATCGCCGCCGTCAGCGTCGTCTTGCCGTGATCAACGTGTCCAATCGTGCCGACGTTTACGTGCGGCTTGGTTCGCTCAAACTTGCCTTTTGCCATTTTCTGTCCTCGTCAAAGGTATCTAATTCAAAAACTATTTTTTGGTGTTGATGATGGCTTCGGCGACGTGCTTCGGCGCCTCGGAGTAATGCTTGAATTCCATCGTATAGGTTGCACGGCCTTGGGTTGCCGAGCGCAGCGATGTAGAGTAACCGAACATCTCTGAAAGTGGCACTTCAGCTTTGATCACCTTGCCGCCGCCACCGGAAATGTCTTCCATGCCCTGCACCATGCCGCGACGTGAGGACAAATCGCCCATCACGGTACCGGCATAATCTTCAGGTGTTTCGACCTCGACCGCCATCATTGGCTCGAGCAGCACCGGACTGGCTTTACGCATGCCGTCCTTGAAGCCCATCGATGCCGCCATCTTGAACGCGTTTTCGTTTGAGTCAACGTCGTGGTAGGAACCGAAATGCAGTGTGACCTTTACGTCGACAACCGGATAGCCTGCCAAGACACCGTTGGGCAGCGTTTCGAGCAAGCCTTTCTCGACCGCCGGAATAAATTCGCGCGGGACCACACCACCTTTGATCGCGTCGACAAATTCAAAACCTTTGCCAGCCTCTTGCGGCTCAACCTTCAAGACGACGTGGCCATACTGACCGCGACCGCCCGACTGTTTGACAAACTTGCCTTCGGCATTCTCAACCGTGCCACGAATTGTTTCGCGGTAAGCCACCTGCGGCTTGCCGACCGATGCCTCAACGCCAAACTCGCGCTTCATGCGGTCAACAATGATCTCAAGGTGCAATTCACCCATGCCGGAAATAATCGTCTGACCGGACTCTTCATCGGTCCGCACACGGAACGAAGGATCTTCAGCGGCAAGTCGGCTCAGCGCGATACCCATCTTTTCCTGATCGACCTTTGTCTTTGGCTCAACCGCCTGGGAGATAACCGGCTCTGGGAATACCATCCGCTCCAGCGTCAAAATCGCGTTTGGATCGCACAAGGTTTCACCTGTTGTGACATCTTTCATGCCAATACAGGCCGCAATATCGCCTGCACAAATCTCATCGATTTCCTGGCGATTATTTGCATGCATTTGCACAATACGACCGATACGCTCTTTCTTGCCGCGCACCGGGTTGTATACCGTGTCACCCTTGGACAGAATGCCGGAATAAACGCGAACAAACGTCAACTGACCAACAAACGGGTCTGTCATCAACTTAAACGCCAACGCAGAAAATTTTTCCTTGTCGTCAGCCATGCGGGTAACCGGGCTTTCGCTCTCGTCCATACCCTTGACAGGCGGAATATCCGTTGGCGCAGGCATGAAGTCGATTACCGCATCAAGCATCGCTTGAACGCCCTTGTTCTTGAACGCCGAGCCGCACAACATCGGCACGATTTCACTCTTGATCGTGCGCTCGCGAATGCCAGCCTTGATTTCGTCCTCGGAAAGCTTGCCGCCTTCGAGGTATTTGTTCATCAAGTCCTCATTGGCCTCGGCGGCCGACTCAACCATCTTGTTGTGCCACTCGTCACAAACGTCAACCATGTCGGCCGGAATCTCTCCGTAGGTAAACGTCACGCCCTTATCTTCTTCACTCCAGATAATGGCTTTCATCTTGATCAGATCGACCAACCCTTTGAAATTCTCTTCGGCACCGATTGGCACCTGCAACGGAACCGGGTTCGCCTTCAAACGCGCCTTCATCTGGTCATAGACCTTGAAGAAATTCGCGCCGGTGCGGTCCATCTTATTGACGAACGCAAGGCGCGGCACTTTGTATTTATTCGCCTGGCGCCAGACAGTCTCCGACTGCGGCTGCACGCCGCCGACGGCACAATAAACCATGCAGGCACCATCCAACACGCGCATCGAACGCTCAACTTCAATGGTGAAGTCAACGTGTCCCGGGGTGTCGATGATATTGATGCGATGTTGCTGGTAGTTTTTGGCCATGCCGCTCCAAAAACATGTGGTTGCGGCAGAGGTGATGGTAATCCCACGCTCTTGCTCCTGCTCCATCCAGTCCATCGTCGCCGCACCATCGTGCACTTCGCCGATTTTATGGTTCACACCCGTATAAAACAGGATGCGTTCAGTTGTCGTGGTTTTACCCGCGTCAATATGCGCTGAAATACCGATGTTGCGATAACGTTCAATTGGGGTTTTGCGTGCCATTAAACTAACCTTGAGTAACTTTCATGCGAAGCAGCCAACCGACAAGCCGCCTCTTCTATTCATCTGTCGCACAAGCGACGCATTGGCAAACAGCCTAATTCGCACATGTTGCTGGTGCTCGCTGGGCGCCGCGCATTGCTTCGCGCGAGTCCGGCATCCCCAACATCACATACAGAAGCGGCAATCTGCGACTAGAACCGGTAGTGCGCAAAGGCTTTGTTCGCCTCGGCCATACGGTGCACTTCTTCGCGTTTTTTGATCGCAGCGCCGCGGCCTTCGGCGGCATCAATCAACTCGCCCGCAAGACGCGCGCCCATTGATTTTTCGCCACGCTTGCGTGCGGCTTCACGAATCCAGCGCATGGAGAGCGCCAAACGACGAACGGGGCGGACTTCAACCGGAACCTGGTAGTTGGCGCCGCCGACGCGGCGCGACTTGACTTCAACCATTGGCTTGACGGCGTTAATTGCGGTGCTGAACACCTCAATCGGGTCTTTTCCAGATTTTTTCTGGATCTGCTCAAGCGCGCCGTAAATAATGCGTTCCGCTACAGCTTTTTTGCCTGCGGTCATTAGTACGTTAACGAATTTGGAGATTTCGGTGCTTTTAAACTTTGGATCCGGCAGGATCTCGCGTTTAGGAACTTCGCGACGACGAGGCATGATTGTTTCCTCTTAAAACTTCTATAAATGTGGTGATAACTGGAATTTAAACAAGGGGCGAAATTACTTCGCGCCGCCCGCTTTCGGCTTTTTAGTACCGTACTTAGAACGGGATTGCTTCCGGTCTTTTAC
>JANMNT010000273.1:0-9095 GCA_031368465.1 Burkholderiales bacterium | reverse complement strand
CCGGTCATCCTGCCACTGGTACTGATCGTCGGCTTGGTAAGTTTTGCGATCAACCCGTACTCAATTCTGATGCCGGCAATTGCTGTTGAAACATTCGGCAAGGGTGCTGAATTGCACGGCTTGTTTGTCAGTGCGGTGGGCATTGGTGCATTGACGGGCGCAATCTTATTGGCACGGCGCGAAAATGTTCGCGGGCTTGCACGCTGGGTGGCGATCACGGCGGGAATCGCGGCAGTCGGCGCGATATCGTTTTCACTATTTGCAACCATGCAAAACACCGCGCTTTCCATCGTCGGCATGGCGCTGGTTGGCATGGGCTTGATGGGAACGTCCGCCTCGGTCAACACCATCATCCAGACAGTCGTTGACGACGATAAACGCGGCCGCGTGGTGTCTGTTTATTCGACATTTTTTGCCGGCGGCGCGCCGCTGGGGCATGCGGTTGCCGGGTGGACGGCATCACACTACGGCGCACCCAAGGCATATTTATTGTTGGGCATTATTTGTGCCATTGGTGCGGCGGCATTTGCGATCAATCTACCCAACCTCAAACGACATTTGCGTGCAGCATACGTCGATCGTGGCATCATTCAGGAAGATAAACCAGCCGCACGGGAACACCCGCCATGACCACCATTTTGCTCACCGAAAACAACGGTATCGCCACTCTCACGTTTAATCGCCCAACGGTTTATAACGCGATGAGTGAGGAACTCATGGCGGCGTTTCAAGAAACCACCGCCGCACTGGTCAAACGCAGCGACATCCGCGCGCTGATTTTAAAAGGCGCGGGCAAGGCGTTTCTGGCCGGCGGTGATGTTGGCTTATTTCATGCGCGAAAGGACGACCCCGTACTCGCCGCCGCCATCAAGCCGATGGGTGACACGCTGCACGACAGTATTGTTGCGATACGCAACATGCCGTTTCCGGTAATTGCCCAGATTCAGGGTGCCTGTGCCGGCGCCGGGGTGAGCGTGGCGTTGGCGTGTGACTTTGCCATCGCCTCTGACAAAGCCAGCTTCAACACCGCCTATACCAAGATCGGCCTTTCTCCGGACGGTGGCTCAACCTGGTTTTTGCCGCGTATGATTGGTATCAAGAAAGCCACCGAACTCATCATGCTGTCAGACACGATTGATGCCGCCGGCGCGTTGCAACTGGGTTTGGTCAATCGTGTGGTGAGCGCCGACGCACTTGAAACCGACGTCGCGACGCTGGCGGCCAGGTTGGGCGGCGGCGCGACACGGGCGTTTGCCAACGCCAAAAAATTGCTGAATCTGTCGTTTGAAACACCAATGCGTCAGCACCTTGACCGGGAAATTGCATTGTTTGCCGAATGCGTTGGCGGCCATGACTTCAAGGAAGGCGTCAGCGCGTTTGTCGAGAAGCGCAAACCCAGCTTCACCGGGCAATAGTCGGTACTGCGTTAAACGAAAACTCGTTATCTGGCAAGCTTTTTCAGGCAAAAACACCTGAAAACACCCGCCAATACTAGCGTTTCGCAATCAAAAACGTAAAGTCATTGCCGCTATCAGCAGAAGACAACAACGGGTTGCCGGTTTGTTTGCAGAACGCGGCAAAGTCTTTGACCGAACCGGGGTCGGTCGCAATCACTTTCAGCACCTGTCCTGAGGTCATGTCGGTGAGCGCTTTTTTTGCACGTAGAATCGGCAACGGACAGTTAAGCCCCTTGACGTCGAGTTCTTTATCAATTGCGGTTGTGGTCATATTGGCGCCGGTCGGTAAACGATACAGATGGTAAAAAATGAAGTGTTGCGGCTAGTTTACCAAGATGCCGGCAATTCACGGCGATTCAAGTCGTTGCTTGCCGGCTGACGGTACCCGCGCTATATTGTCGATTCGGGAACACAGACTCCCGTTGCAAGGTTGCTGCAGCATTTCTTCGCCAAGACGGTGTCCCGTCCAAGTCTGACTCCCTCAACAAAAGGACGATTCCATGGACACCATCGCTCACCCTATTGTCGTTGCTCCACTTGCCGCCCGTTTGGGTTCGGCACATCAACCGTTGATTGTCGACGTACGCCGTGACCAGGCCTTTGCCGTCGACCCGGTCATGATTGCCGGTGCCACCTGGCGGGACCCGTTTGCCGTCACAGACTGGCTCAAATATTTGCCGACACAGCGCGAAATCGTTGTTTATTGTGTGCACGGCCACGAGATCAGTAAAAACGTCTGTGCCGCACTGCGCAACGCGAATATGCAGGCGTTTTTTCTCGAAGGCGGCATTGAAGCGTGGAAAGCACATCACGGCATGACGATCAAGAAAAATACCGCCTGCTCCGTACCATCTGCCCCGCACGTGCCGTCACGTTGGATCACGCGCGAGCGACCCAAGATTGATCGTGTTGCCTGCCCTTGGCTGATCCGCCGGTTTATCGATCCAAATGCCGAGTTCTTGTATGTGCCGGCGTCAGCTGTCTTGCATGACGCAAAGGCTCTGAACGCGATTCCATATGACGTTCCCGGCGTCACATTTACGCACCGCGGAAAGGATGCCGAACGCTGTACGTTCGACGCGCTGATCGATGACTTCGCGATCGAGGATGCGGCGCTCAACGAATTGGCAAAAATTGTCCGCGGCGCGGATACCGGACACCCCGAACTCACACCACATTCGCCCGGCTTATTGGCCGTCTCGCTGGGCCTGTCAGCGCTGTATAAAAATGACCTCGACATGCTCGCACAGGGAATGATCGTTTATGACGCGCTTTATGCGTGGCTAAAATCGGCGCAATCTGAAATCCACAATGCCGACTTGTTCAAGGCCAAGGCATGAGCGCAATTTCGCCCGCGCTTGCATTTCGCTTCTGGCTCAAACTCGGCATGATCTCGTTCGGCGGGCCTGCCGGACAAATCGCCATCATGCATCGTGAGTTGGTTGAGGTGCGCCGTTGGATTTCCGAAAAGCGCTTCTTGCACGCATTAAATTACTGCATGGTGTTACCCGGCCCCGAAGCGCAACAACTAGCGACCTATCTGGGCTGGCTGATGCACGGCACCATCGGCGGGATCATCGCCGGCGGTTTGTTTGTGTTGCCGTCATTGGTGATTCTGATTGGGTTGTCGTGGATCTACGTCACGTTTGGCGATCTGCCACTGGTGCAGGCCATTTTTGGCGGCATCAAGCCTGCCGTCACCGCAATCGTGTTGCAGGCCGCATGGCGCATCGGCGGTCGCACCCTGCGCAATGGCTGGTTGATTGCCATTGCTGTTGCGGCATTTGTCGCCATCTTTGCGTTTGACGTGCCATTCCCCGCCATTGTTGCCACCGCAGCCCTGCTCGGCTGGCTGGGTGGGCGCATGATCCCCGGCGCATTCGCCGCCGGCGGCGGGCACGCACCAAACCATGCCGGAACTGCCCCGGCGTTGATCGATGACGATACGCCGGTGCCGGCACATGCACAATTCCGCTGGTCTCGCATGGCAATGTTCGCAGCAATCGGTCTGGCGCTTTGGGTCATTGCGATGGCTGGATTGGTGATAAATGGTGGCGCACAATCGACGCTCAGCCAAATGGGTTGGTTTTTCACCAAAGCCGCCCTGCTGACCTTTGGCGGCGCCTATGCGGTGTTGCCTTACGTTTATCAAGGGGCGGTCGAGACATTTCAATGGCTCACACCGCAACAAATGATCGACGGACTGGCGCTCGGGGAGACCACACCCGGTCCGCTGATCATGGTGGTTGCCTTTGTCGGTTACCTTGGTGGCGTGGCCAATGATGTGGCAGGCGGCAATGCCTTTTTGTCCGGCGCGCTGGCGGCGTGTGTGGTCACGTTTTTCACGTTTCTACCGTCGTTTGTTTTTATTCTGGTCGGCGCGCCGTTTATCGAGTCAACACGCGACAACCTGCAACTGGCCGGCCCGCTCAACGCCATTACCGCGGCGGTGGTCGGGGTGATCGCCAATCTTGCGCTATTTTTTGCGTGGCATGTATGGTGGCCACAAGCAACTGCTGCCGCGCCATTTTCAGGCGGCTTTAACGTGTTTGCGGCGCTGATTACATTCGGCGCAGCCGTTGCCTTGTTGCGTTTCAAGGCCAATGTGATCTGGGTGATTTTGGCGTGTGGCGCGATTGGTGCCGCAACCCGTCTTTTGGCTTAGCAGGACAACAATTAACGCACCCAATCGCCGGACGCGCCGCCGTGTTTTTCCAGCAGTCGGACGTTGCTGATCACCATGCCACGATCAACTGCCTTGACCATATCGTAAATGGTCAGCAGCCCGATGCTCGCGGCACACAATGCCTCCATTTCCACACCAGTGCGGCCAAACGTTTCGACGGTGGCGTGACAATGGATCGTACTGCTGCTCTCATCAAGCTCGAAGGTGATTGCGACCTTGTTGATTGGAATCGGGTGAGACAGCGGGATCAAACCGGCCGCCTGTTTGGCCGCCTGGATCGCCGCAATGCGCGCAACACCAAGCACGTCACCCTTTTTTGCCGTTCCTGATTTGACCAGCAAAAACGTCTCTGGCTGCATTTGGATCACCCCGGCCGCGACTGCAACACGGTGGGTTTCGGCTTTATTGCCAACATCGACCATATGCGCGTTGCCTTGATCGTCAAAGTGATTCAATTTGGTCATATCAGTTCCATCATGTGTGGCTTGTTACAATTGAGTAGCCTGAAAATACAGGATGCTGGGAACTGGTTCAGAGTTACAGCATCCAACCAGATGTTCATTGTGGAGTCCATCCGTTGTTGAAAAATTGTCGTTGGCACGAGCGTCGAGAACAGTCCTTCGGATATACATCCGTCGGGCCGCGTTCAACTGCGCAGAGATTGACCGCCAGACTGGTCATTCTTGCGTTGTTAACCGCCAATACCGCAGCCGTCCCCGCCGGTTACGCCCAAGGTCTGCCGGATCTAGGCGATGCGTCCGATGCCATGGTGACAGAACCGCAGGAACGCGCGATCGGCAAACGGATTATGCTTGATGTGCGCGGTGACCGCGCATTTGTTGAGGATCCGGAAATCAACGAATACATTGCCGCATTGGGCAACCGGTTGATCACCGCATCGCGCGGCAGCACCAACGATAACCGCCGCGATTTTGAATTTTTTGTGCTCAATGACGACTCGATCAATGCGTTTGCCCTGCTTGGCGGATTTGTCGGATTCCATTCCGGATTGATTTTGGCCTCGCGCAACGAATCCGAACTTGCAGGCGTGATGGGCCATGAGATTTCGCACGTCACACAACGACATGCATCCAGGGGGGCGATGGGGCAGCGCACCGGCGGCATCATGCAGTTGGCGGCACTGGCTGCCGCGGTACTGGCGGCACGATCCGGTTCAGCCTCGGCGGGCCAGGCGACCGAAGCGGCGATTGTCGGCAGCCAGGCGCTGGCGATTCAGAATCAACTCGATTACACACGTGATTTTGAACGCGAGGCGGATCGCATCGGCATCCAGATCATGATGCGGGCCGGCTTTGATCCGCAGGGTATGGTCGGGTTTTTTGACCGCCTGTTGCGTGCCAACCGGCACAATGAGGGCAAGGCACCCGGCTACCTGCGCACCCACCCGCTGACCACCGAGCGGATTGCCGACATGCAAAACCGTATTGATCAACTGACAAACGAAGGCGAAAAAACCCTGCGCGCCTATGTTGAAAGCCCGGATTACCGGCTGGCACAGGCGAAGTTGCGGGTGATGAGTTTGGGCAACAACGACGCCATCACTTTTTTTCGTGCCGCCATTGCCGAACGCACCGTGCTGCGCAACCGTGCCGACGTTTATGGGTTGGCCATGGCAATGGCGCGGGCGCGGGATTTTGCCGGCGCCGAACGCGAGTTGGCGGCCATTCGCAGCGCACCTTCGATTCACCCCTGGATTGAAAACCTGAGCGCTGAAATTCAACTGAATCAGGGGCGATTTGACGCCGCAATCACCACCTATCGTGAGGCGGCGAAACGTTTTCCCGACAGTCGCGCGTTGGCACTCGGCCTGATTGATGCCCACTTTCAGGCGGGCAAGATTGACGAGGCGCTGAGTCTCGCCAACGAGCGTCTAAAATCGATTCATGACGATCCAAAATTGCACGAGTTGGCAGCAAAATGTTTTGAGCGTAAAGGCAAGAAACAAGCACAACACCGCGCCATCGCCGAATCGTATTATCGGCGCGGCAATCTGGTGGGCGCAGTTGAACAGCTTGAGATCGCACTTAAGGCAAAAGACGGCGATTTTTATGATGCATCAAGCACCGAGTCACGTCTGCGCGAACTCAAAAACGAATACAAGAACCGCGCTTTGTTACCGGGCGAAAAACGCACAGACCTTGACCGCGATCGTGATCGCGATCGATTTGCCGGCGGCACGACATCAAAATGACAGGCTGGCGCGCTTGAGCGGTCGTCAACAGTTGTTGCTGGTGATTGCAAGCGCAAGTCCATCGCCATCCAGGCATATCACCCTTCTGGCGACACTGATGCTGGTATTGCTGGTCGGCGTTGCGTCAGTCCGGGCACAACCAGTCACAAACAGCGTCAAGCGTGACGCCCCCACGCCTGAGCAAGACCGTGCATCGCTCGTCGCGGCGATCCAGAAACGTTTGCCGGGCGTACCGGTTGATGAATGGAGCCTGGGCGGCGCAAGCTTCACACCGGGCGTGTCGGTGACGCCGCTGGGTGGCGCGCACGCCACCAACGTCAACGATATTCTGGCGATCGGCAAAAAACAGTTCGAGCGAAAACTCAAAAACGGCAAAACCATCGCAGCTTGCTTTCCAAATGGTGGGCGCCGTGTTGCGGTCAACTATCCGCAGTTTGACGCTGTTGCAGGTCGGGTGGTCACGCTGGAAATGGCCATCAACCAGTGCCTGACCCAGCAGGGTGAGGCCACCATTGAGGCCGGCGAATCGTTAAAGATGGGCGCGTTGTCCGCCTATATTCGCAGTCTGTCGGTCGGCCAGAAACTCAATGTTCGGCTACCGGCAGCCGGTGGTGCAAACAGCGCGCGCGACCGCTATTTGGCCGGCCGTGGCTGGTTTACCAGGCGCATCGGAGAACAGGACCTTGCCTGTGTTTCTTGCCATGTGTTGCAGGCTGGCAAGGTCATCGATGGCGCCGGCATTTCGCCGGCAGTCGGGCAGGTGCTGGCATGGCCCCGCGTTGAGCCCGGCGGCGGTGTCCGCAGCCTGCAACATCAATTTCAACGCTGCATGGCGCGGGTCGGTGCCGAGCCTTTGCCTCTATTTTCGACGCCCTATAACGACCTCGAATTTTTCCTGTCGGTCGTATCAAACGGGCTGACGATTCGCCCCGCAATATCAACTCAATGACGGCTGGCGGATGGAGCGCGGAAAAATATCCCCCAATCGCGTCATTGCTGTCATTTGCCCTCGGTTGGCACCGCCCAAACCAAGTAAAATCTCGCCTGATTGTTTGATCAATGTTGCTGCCGATTTTTGCGGCACGCTTCTCCGCCCACCCTACCGCACCCCACAATGAATTTCATCAAGTCGCTGGCTCGTTTTGTTTTCAGGCTCAAAGTACTGATTCCGCTCATTCTCATCGCTGTTGTTGCGGCTGGGACGATGCAATATCGCAAGAAGCAGGAGGAAACCAAAGCCGACCGTTACCGCACCGTCACTGTTGATACCGGCTCGGTGGTACAACGCATCACCGCCAACGGCACCGTCAACCCCGTGACAGTGGTCAACGTCGGCACCCAGGTATCCGGTACGGTGGTGAAGCTTTACACCGATTTCAACAAGCCGGTCACCGCAGGTCAGGTGTTGCTCGAACTCGATCCCGCCCTGATTAAAGCGGCGTTGGCACAACTCGAAGCAAACATGCGCTCTGCCGAGGCATCATTGCGCCTGGCGGAAAGCACATTGAAACGCAATCAGGAATTGGTCCGCAAGGGCTTTATCACCGATGCCACGCTCGAACAAAACACCCGTGATCTGGATGTCGCGAAGGCAACCGTGGCACAGGTGAAGTCGCAACTTGACCGGGAAAAGACCAATCTCTCGTACACCATTATTCGTTCACCCATCAACGGAATCGTGATCGATCGCAAGATTGATCTCGGTCAGACCGTTGCCGCCAGCTTCAACACGCCGACGCTGTTTCAGATTGCGCAAAGCCTCGACGCCATGCAAATCGACACGTCGGTCGCCGAGGCCGACGTCGGCACGGTTAAACAGGGCATGCCGGTCAAGTTCAACGTCGATGCCTATCCGGAGCGTGATTTTGTCGGCGCCATTCGCCTGGTGCGCCTGAACCCGACCATCAACCAGGGTGTCGTTACCTATAACGTAATCGTCGACACCACCAATCAAGACCAATTACTCAAACCCGGCATGACCGCGCAGGTCAGTTTTGTCGCATCGCAACGCAATGATGTGGTGCGAATCCCCACCTCGGCATTGCGCTTCAAGCCGCCCAAAGACGACAAAAAGGACGGCAAGAAAAAGAAGGACGATGCCAAAGAGCAAAAGAAGGACGACAAATCTGGCGAGCCAAAAGCCGCTGACGCCGCACCCGCCAAAACCGGCGAACGGGCCGCACAGCTCACCCCGCCATCGGGTGGCGGAAGCGGCGGCGGTCGCCGCGGTATCGGTACCGTCTACAAACTGAATGACAAAAATGAACTGGTACCAATACCGGTTCGCACCGGCGTCGCGAGCAATCAGCATACGGAGCTGGTGTCGGGCGATGTCAAGGCGGGAGACGAACTGGTCATCCGCGACCTGCAGGACAAAGGCAAAAAATAAGGTCGCCCATATGAATGCCGTGGTAAAAAATCCGTCCGCAAAGTCGGAAAACCTGATTCAGCTGACCGACATCACCAAGAGTTATTTCTCGGCTGATGTTGAGACACCGGTGCTGCACGGCATTAATGTGACCATTAAGCATGGTGAGTTTGTTGCCATCATGGGTCAATCCGGCTCGGGCAAATCAACGCTGATGAATATTCTCGGTGCGCTCGATACGCCGACCGGTGGCAGCTACATTTTGAACGGCAAGGAAACGTCCAAGCTCACCGACAATGAACTTGCCAAGGTGCGCAATGAGACCATCGGTTTTGTGTTTCAGGGATTTAACCTGCTCAAGCGCATGCCATT